>VFZY01000043.1 GCA_016870915.1 Acidobacteriota bacterium
GTTTTGTTTGTCACCCATTGGGTGCTGTCCTCCGCAGGGGTCTTCGCTGCCTTCAAACCCCTATCGATATTGATGCGGACGAGCATCCAGGAGATTCGCACGCGCGGCTCAAAACGGAAATGTGGGTTCAGATAGTCCGGGCGCGGTGTGCCGTCGGGGTCCAGCCCGCCCGTGTCCCACGGTTGGGACTTCGAATAGCCTTCGGGGCTTCCTCCCTGCAGGCAGATCGTGAACGCCAGCAGTCCATGGCGCCGCCACTCGGGCATCGCCGCGATGAACTCGCGCGTGTTGCGCTCCGGGTCCCAGCGTCCCGTGTCCGGGTACTTCCACCTCACGGCAGTCTCGGCGTTGCGGTCGTCGAAGATGCCCTGCACCATGCGTGAGTTCATCAGCAGGCCTTCAATCTTGCGGCCTCTGAATTGCCGGCCTTTGTAGGTCGGTTGTCCATTGATGTGAAAGGCGTCGCCGTGGATGGAAACCACGGTCTTTGACGCTGCTGCCGCGGGCAGCGCGGCCATGGTGGTCAAAGTGGCGGCGCCTCCCAGCAGGCGCCGGCGAGTAATCGAATTGGAGGCAAACGAAAAAAACATGAAATCAACCTTCCCAGTTACGTGCGCGCTCAACGGCTTTCTTCCAGCGGGCGCGCAGACTCGCCACTTCGTCGCGGGACCGGCCCGGTTCAAAGCGCTGGTCCATCGCCCACTGCTGGCCAATCTCATCGGTGCTGCTCCAGAACCCCACCGCCAGGCCCGCCAGATACGCGGCCCCAAGCGCGGTGGTCTCAGTCACCTTCGGGCGGGCCACGGAAACACCCAGAAGGTCCGCCTGGAACTGCATCAGAAGGTTGTTGCGCGACGCTCCGCCATCCACCCGCAGCTCAGCCAGCGCGATCCCCGCATCGGCGTGCATCGCCTCCAGCAGATCGGCCGATTGATGCGCAATGCTCTCCAGCGCGGCCCGCGCCAGGTGCGCCGCCGTCGTGCCACGCGTAATGCCGCTCACCGACCCGCGTGCGTACTGGTCCCAGTACGGAGCGCCCAGGCCCGCGAACGCCGGCACCAGATAGACGCCGCCCGTGTCGAACACCTGCGCCGCCAACGCCTCGATCTCCGGAGCCGTCCGGATCAGGCCCAGCCCGTCGCGCAGCCACTGCACCACGGCGCCGGCGATGAACACGCTGCCCTCCAGGGCATACTCCACCGCGCCGCCCGCCCGCCACGCCACCGTGGTCAGCAGGTTGTTGCGGGAAGCCACCGCCTGTGTGCCCGTGTTCTGCAGCATGAAGCAGCCCGTGCCGTAGGTGTTCTTGGTCAGCCCCGGGCGGTAACAGGCCTGGCCGAACAGCGCCGCCTGCTGGTCGCCGGCCATGCCCGCAATCGCAATCCCGCCCAGCGCCTCCACCGCCGCCGTGCCGTACACCTCGCTCGACCCGCGCACCTCCGGCAGCATCGCCCGCGGAATCCGGAACAACTCCAGCAACTCCGGGTCCCAGTCGCACGTGTGGATGTTCAGCAGCATCGTGCGCGACGCATTGGACACGTCCGTCACATGCACCCGGCCGCCGGTCAGGTTCCACACCAGCCATGTGTCTATCGTGCCGAACGCCAGTTCACCCGCCTCGGCGCGAGCCCGCGCACCCGCCACATTGTCCAGAATCCAGGCGATCTTGCTCCCGGAAAAGTAAGCGTCGATCACCAGCCCCGTCTTGGCCTGAATAGCCGCCGCGTGGCCCGCCGCCCGCAGGGAGTCGCAGAAGGCGGCCGTCCGGCGGTCCTGCCACACAATCGCGTTGTAGACCGGCTCGCCCGTCTTCCGGTCCCACACCACCGTGGTCTCGCGCTGGTTCGTGATGCCCGCCGCCGCCACCTGCGCCGGTGCGCAGCCCGCTGTCGCCAGCGCCTCGGCCGCCACCCCAAGCTGCGTTCCCCAGATCTCCATCGGGTTGTGCTCAACCCAGCCGGCCTGCGGAAAGATCTGCTCGAACTCCTTCTGCGCCACGGCCGCAATCGAGCCGTCGCGCCGGAACAGAATCGCCCGGGAACTCGTGGTCCCCTGGTCAAGCGCAAGGATGTACATGAACCGCCAGTGTAGCGCGAACCGCCCGCTACAATGGCAGGTAATGTCTCAACCTGCCCGGCTGCGCGGAGCCATCATCGGCTGCGGATTCTTTGCCCAGTTCCATATCGATGGCTGGCGGCGCATGGACGACGTTGAGATCGTCGCCGCCTGTGACGAACTGGTTGATCGTGCGGCCCAATTCGCGCCGCGCACCTACGCCACGCCCCGCGCCCTCCTCGCCAACGAGAAGCTGGACTTCGTCGACATCGTCACCCGGCCCGATACGCATCTGCCGCTGGTGGCGCTGGCCATCCAGGCCGGGGTTCCGGCCATCTGCCAGAAGCCCATGGCGCCCACGTGGCCTGAGGCCTGTGACATGGCGCGTCTCGTGGCCGAAGCCCGGGCCCGTGTGATGATTCATGAGAACTGGCGATGGCAGCCCTGGTATCGCGAAGCGGGCCGCCGCCTGCGCGCGGGCGACATCGGCCAGCCGTACACATACCGGCTGCTCACCCGCCGCCGCGATGGATTCGGCGATGCGCCCTATGCGCACCAGCCGTACTTTAAGGACATGCCGCGGCTTCTCATCTATGAGACGCTGGTGCACCACCTGGATACGGCGCGGTTTCTGTTCGGTGAAGTCGAATGCCTCCACGCACTCGCCCGCAAACGGAATCCGGTCATCGCCGGTGAGGATCAGGTGCTCATCACCGTGCGCCATGACACGGGAGTCGACGGCTCCGTGGACGGCCACCGCTTTGGCGAACTGGAGCCGCCCAACGGCCCCGTCATGGGCGCGGCGTGGATCGAAGGCGAGACCGGCACGCTGTCGGTGGATGCCTCAGGCCGTGTGTTCCTGGAGGGGCGCCTGGTGTGGGATGAGGTGCCCGCCATCGGCTATCGCGGCGATTCGGTGCGTGCCACCCAGCGGCACTTCATCGATTGCCTGCGCAGCGGCGCGGAGTTTGAGTCCGGCGCGGAAGAGTACCTGAAGACCTTCGCGCTGGTGGAAGCAGCCTATCGGAGTGCCGCCGAAGGGCGGCTGGTGAAGCCGTCCCTTGGGATGGTCTGACGTTACGATGGATGAGGAGTTTTTCGATGTACCGTTTCTACACAGCTTTCTTGATTCTCGGCCTGGCCTGGGGCCAGCAGCCGCCGCAGGCCGCGCCGCCAAAGCGCACGCCGCCGCCGGCCCGGGACCCGAATACGCCCGGCTACGTGAAGGCCACGGAACTGCCCGACGGCCAGGTGCCGAAACCGGCGCAGGATGGCAACTTCATCATCGGGCCCACCCACAATCCGGCTCCGGAAATGGCCGTGCGCGAAGGCGTCCCTCAGGGCGACATCTTCGAGTTCACCATGGAGTCCACCGACAGCAAAATCTATCCCGGCATTGCCCGCGAAGCCGGCACCTTCGCCGTCGTCGACCCGGCCGATCCGCGCAAGGTGATCGTCAACAGCTTCCCGCGGCCTTACACCCGCAAGGTGGCTGTCTACGTTCCCAAGCAGTATGTGAAGGGAACGGAAGCGCCCTTCATCGTCGGCGCCGACGGTCCGGACCGGTCGCTGTTCGTCGCCCTCGACAACCTCATCCATGAGAAGCGCGTGCCCGTCATGATCGCCATCTCCATCGGCAACGGCAGCGGTGACGCCCAGGGCAGCCAGCGCGGCCTGGAGTACGACACCATGTCCGGCCTCTACGCGACGTTCGTCGAAATGGAAGTGCTGCCGCTCGTCGAACAGAAATACGGTGTGAAGCTGACCAGGAATCCGGATGGCCGAGCCACCATGGGCTGCAGTTCCGGAGCCTCCGCCGCCCTGTCCATGGCCTGGTATCGCACGGACCTCTACCCCCGCGTCCTCAGCTACTCCGGCACCTACGTTTACCAGCAGTGGCCCTACAATGCCGAGACCCCGCGCGGGGCCTGGGAGTATCACGACTCCATCATCCCGAACAGCCCGAAGAAGCCGCTTCGGATCTGGATGCACATCAGCGACCGCGACAACCTGATCACCCGCGACGACTACCATGACTGGGTGCTGGCCAATGAGCGCATGGCGAAAGTGCTGGCCGACAAAGGCTACCCTTACCAGTTCGTGTTCGCCCGCAATGCCGCTCACTGCGACCGCGGCGTCAAGGCCCAGACCCTGCCCCTGGCCCTCGAATACGTGTGGCGCGGCTACTCGCCCCGGTGAAGAAAACGGCGCACGCGCGCGGCGGCCCGTTCGCGCCGCGATCCTGAGTCCGCTTCGGCCGCGTAACGCCGGAAGCGCTCAAGCAACCCGGCCTCGGCCAGTTCGCGCACGGCGATCTCTTCCTGGGCGGCGCGCCGGGCGGCGAAAGCCCCGGCCGCCCTCAACGCTTCGGCCCTCCGCGTGATGGCTGCGGCGAGTTCAGGCACGCCCTCCCCGGTCATCGCCGAACCGGCGAGCACCACGGTGGATGACGTTGTGCTGAGCCGAAGGGCTCCTTCGATCTCAGCCCGCGCCTCCAGCGACTGGGCGCGCCGGTCGCCGTCGGCCTTGTTGACCAGCACCACGTCGGCCACCTCGAGCACACCTCGCTTCAACGCCTGCAGTTCGTCGCCGCCGCCGGAAAGCGTCACCAGCACAAGGATGTCGGTCAGGTCCCGCACGGCCTGCTCCGCCTGGCCCACGCCCACCGTCTCCACGACGATGGGCCCGTAGCCGGCGGCCTCGAACACAGTAATCGCATCGCGCGCCCCGGGCGCGACGCCGCCCAACTGACCGCTGTTCGGAGCCGGGCGGACAAAGGCCCGCGGGTGCGAGGCCAGGCGGGTCATCCGGGTCTTGTCGCCCAGGACGCTGCCGCCGGTGACGCCGCTCGACGGGTCAATCGCCAGCACGGCCGGGCGCAGCCCGCCGGACTCAATCCATTGCAGGCCCAGCGCCTCAATGAGCGTGCTCTTGCCCGCGCCCGGCAAACCGCTGATCCCGATGCGGAGCGCATCCGAGGGAACGCCCTCGCACAAGCCGAGCAGTTCGGCGGCCAGCGCGCGGTCGTCCGGGTGCGTGCTCTCAACCAGGGTGAGCGCCTGGCCCAGAGCCGCACGGTCGCCCGAACGCAGCCGTTCGAAGTACTGTCCCGCGGTAACGGCGCGGCGAGGTGTCATGCGCGGCTGCAGTGGCCGAGGATGGCGAGAGCCGCCTCGGCCACCACGGTCCCCGGGCCGAAGATGGCGGCCACACCGGCTGCTTCGAGAGCCGGTCGGTCGCTCTCAGGAATGATGCCCCCGGCGGTGATCAGGATGTCGGGGCGCCCCAGCGCCGCAAGAGCGCCCGCCAGTTGGGGCACCAGCGTCCGGTGGCCGCCGGCAAGGCTGGATACGCCGACGACATGGACATCGTTCTCGACAGCCTGCCGGGCCACCTCTTCCGGGGTCTGGAACAGCGGGCCGATGTCGACGTCGAAGCCCAGGTCGGAGAGCGCGGTGGCGATGACTTTGGCGCCGCGGTCGTGGCCGTCCTGCCCCATCTTGGCCACCAGGATGCGGGGCCGGCGCCCTTCGCTCGCGGCAAAGGCATCGGCGGCCTGGCGGGCTTGCCGGACAAGATCCTGGGATTGCGCTTCGGCCATGTAGACGCCGGTGACGGCGCGCACCGGGGCCTGGTAGCGCCCCCAGGCACGCTCCAGTGCTTCTGAGATCTCACCCAGTGTGGCACGAACGCGCGCCGCCTGGATCGCCAGTTCCAGCAGGTTGCCGGAGCCCTCGCGCGCCGCCTGTTCGAGGACTGCCAACGCGGCCTGCGCCGCATGGGGGTCGCGGGCCGCCTTCACCTCGGCCAGCCGGGCGATCTGGGTGCGGCGCACGGCGTCGTTGTCGACGTCCAGAAGTTCAATGGGCGCCTCGTTCGCGGCGCGGTAGCGGTTGACGCCGACGATGACGTCGGCCCCGCTGTCGATGCGGGCCTGGCGCCGCGCGGCTGCCTCCTCAATGCGCATCTTGGGCACGCCCAGCGCGATGGCTTTGGTCATCCCGCCCAGCTCCTCGATCTCTTCGATGAGCCGTGTGGCGTCGCGGACCAGTTCGGCGGTCAGGCGCTCGGCCAGCAGGGAGCCGCCCCAGGGGTCGACGGCCTGGGTGAGTCCAGTCTCGCGCTGAAGAAAGATCTGCGTCTCGCGCGCGATGCGCATGGACGCTTCGCCGGGCAGCGCGAGGGCCTCGTCCAGGGAGTTCGTATGCAGCGATTGAGTATGCCCCATCACCGCGGCCATGGCCTCGATGCAGGTGCGGACCACGTTGTTGTGGGGCTGCTGCGCGGTGAGACTCCACCCGGAGGTCTGGCAGTGCGTGCGCAGGGCCATGGACTTGGCCAGTTTGGGCTCGAAGCTCCGCACGATGCGAGCCCACAACAGGCGGGCGGCCCGCAGCTTGGCGATCTCGCGGAAGAAGTCCATGCCGATGTCGAAAAAGAAGGAGATGCGGGGAGCGATCTCATCCACGGCAAGCCCGGCGGCGATGGCGGTGCGCAGATACTCGGCGCCGTCGGCCAGTGTGTAGGCCAGTTCGATCTCCGGGGTCGCGCCGGCCTCCTGCATGTGGTAGCCGCTGACGCTGACGGAGTTGAAGCGCGGCATGTGGCGGGCGCACCAGGAGAAGATATCGGAGACAATGCGGAGCGACGGCGCGGGCGGATAGATGTAGGTGTTCCGCACCATGAACTCCTTGAGGATGTCGTTCTGAATGGTGCCCGTCAGTTGCCCGGGCTCGACACCCTGTTCCCCGGCGGCCACGATGTAGAAGGCCATCACGGGAAGCACGGCGCCGTTCATCGTCATGGAGACGGACATGCGGTCCAGCGGGATGCCGTCGAAGAGGCGCTTCATGTCCTCGACGGTGTCGATGGCGACGCCGGCCTTGCCCACATCGCCGGCAACGCGCGGGTGGTCGCTGTCGTAGCCGCGATGCGTGGCCAGATCGAAGGCCACCGAAAGACCGGTCTGGCCCCCGGCGAGGTTCTTACGGTAGAACGCGTTGGACTCCTCGGCGGTGGAGAAGCCGGAGTACTGCCGGATGGTCCAGGGCTGGGCGGTGTACATCCCCGCGTGCACGCCGCGCAGGAAGGGTGGGGCGCCGGCGGTGTAGACGGTGTGGTACGGTTCGGGCCCAACCGGAAGGCGGACCGGCGTTCCACCCACGGCATGGATGAACGCCCCGGTGAGGTGCTCGATGAGGTAGGCGCCGCTGGCCGGGTCTTCAAACGGCGCCAGGCGGGCTTCATGTTCGAGCAGCCGCGCGATATTGAGACCCAGGCCGGGGTGATCGGGGAATTCGGCGATCCAGACCGCATGGGCGCCGCCGAGCACGGCGGCGGTGGCGGTCACGCAGGCTTCGACGATACGGCCAGAGCCGATGACGGCCACAAGCCGGGCTTGGCCGCCCAGCAGCAGGCGGGCCGCTCGGAATTTGGCCAGTTCCGGCAGGAAGAGCGGGCCGGTGGCCAGGCCGATATCACCGGAGCCGGCCGCAAGGGCCTGGCGAAGCTGAGCCACCGGGTCACCGGTGAAGGTGCGTTCCGGCGGTTGCTCCGCCACGGTCCACGGGCCCCGGCCGGCATCGGTGCGGAAGGGAATCTGTTCCCGTTGGTAGAAGGCCCTGACCGGGAGGCCTTCGGCGGCCAGCCACTCGGACCCGGCTTTCCAGGACCCGGGCTCGGGCGGCGGGAACTCGAACTTCAGGTTGAGGCTACTCACCCGCGGGCGCCTCGACGATCTCGATCAGGTAGCCGAACGGTGTCTCGGCGTGCGACTTGGGGTGCAGGAAGAACACCCGGGTGCCGCGTGAACCGGGGCGCGGCGCGGCGTCAACGATCCGGAAGCCGGCCTTGGCCAGGGATTGATAGGCGGCCTCAATGTCGGGCACGCGGTAGGCGATGTGGGCAAAGCCGGGGCGGCCGCCGTTGCGCTCCACCACCTTCTGCACCGGGGACGCCGGCGAGAGCGGTTCGAGAAGCTGGATCAGATTCGGGCCGCCGCCGATGCGCAGCAGCACCTCCCGCACCTGATCGCCGCCCAGAACGTCCTCGCGGTGCACCTCAAGAAAGCCCAGGCGCCGGTAAGCCGCCACCTGCGCTTCCAACTCACCGGCCGGAACGGCGATGGCGATGTGGTCAATCCATTGCAGAGCGCTGTGATGTTCCGCGGGGGCCAACATTGAACATAGCAGACGCCCGCGGGTTTCCTGATACCCTCAGGGGCGTGACAGGAGTGAACGCTCTCGGCCGTCTGAAGAGTCCGGCGGCGATACAGGCTTTTCTCGACGATCTCGCCTACAACAAGGAGCCCGAGGGACCCACCTGCAAGGGGCCGGTGGCGGTGTTGAAAACCGGTTCGGCGCACTGCATGGAAGGGGCGCTGGTGGCGGCCCTGGCGTTGCGGATGAGGGGACACCCGGCGCTGCTGGTGGACCTGGAGGCGGTGCGCGACGATGACCACGTTCTGGCGGTGTTCAAGGAGCAGGGGCATTGGGGCGCGATCGCCAAGTCAAACTACGCCGGACTGCGCTTCCGGGAACCGGTTTACCGCACGCTCCGCGAACTGGCGCTCTCCTACTTCGAGCACTACTACAATCCGGCGGGTGAGAAGACGCTGCGGGCCTTTTCGCGGCCGGTGAATCTGGCCCGGTTCGACCGGCTGGGCTGGGCGGTGACGGAAGACGAGGTGTGGTACATCCCGGAGCACCTCACCACGGTGCGGCACACGGCGCTGCTGGGTCCGGAACTGGCGCGGGTGCGGCGGCGGATGGACCCGCGGTCCTACCGCGCCGGTCTGACCGGATCGGTGGAAGCCGGCCGGGAAGAAAAGTAACCTTGTGATATTCTGATCGTCGAACCATAGAGGACGCGCTGGTTGCGCGGGAAGAGGCAGAATGCGCTTCAGGGCATGGACGGCGGGCGCTGTCTTGTTGGTGATCGCGTTGAGCGCGCTATACGGCCAGCGCCGTGGCGGCCGCGGATTCTTCGACGAAGACGAGTATGTTCCCGATCCGGCGGACAAGGACGAGAAGACCGAGTACGTGTTCACGCGCCTGCGGTATCCCTCCTACCGGGGCGGCTCGGGATCCTGGGGCTATCGCGGCAGCTGGACCACGGACTACCCGAAGGCGGACCGGCACTTTGTGCAGGGCGTCCGCCGGCTCACCCGCATCCATGTCCGGTCCGTTGAGCACGTGTTGGATCTGGACACCGACGACATCTACAACTATCCCTGGATCTACGCGGTGGAGGTTGGGCATTGGGACCTCTCGGACAAGCAGGCGGCGAAGCTGCGCGACTATCTGCTGCGCGGAGGGTTCCTGCTGGTGGATGACTTCCACGGCTCCATTGAATGGGAGATCTTCATGTCCTCCATGGCGCGGGTGTTCCCTGAGCACCCGGTGGAGGACATCGACAACAAGGACCACATCCTGAATGTTCTCTACGATCTGAAGGACCGCTTCCAGGTGCCGGGCATCGTGATGTTCTACACCGGGCGCACCTACGAACAGGACGGCGTTGAGCCGCGCTGGCGGGCCATCCGGGACGACAAAGGCCGAATCGTCGTGGCGATCTGCCACAACATGGACCTGGGCGATGCCTGGGAACATGCCGACCACCCGCGCTATCCCGAGAAGTATTCGGGGCTTGCCTACCGGACGGCGATCAACTACATCATCTATTCGATGACGCATTGAAGGAAGAACCAACGCCCGCATGTTCGAGTTTCTGTTCAAGTATCCGGCGCGCGTCTTCGAGAAGGGCGAGTTCGTGCTTCTGGCCGGCCCGCCTGTCTGGATGCTGCTGGCGGCGATCGCGGCCGGCTGCGGATTCGTGGGCTGGCTGCTCTGGCGGCGGGGGCGGGAGCGGTTCAGTTGGCCGAGGCTGGCCACGCTGGGCGTGTTGGAGGCCGCGCTGATCGCGCTGCTGCTGACGATTCTGTGGCACCCGGCGATGCAGGTGGCGGAGTTGAAACCCCAGCAGAACGTGCTGGCGGTGGTGATCGACGACTCGCGCAGCATGGGCCTGGCCGAGGGCGGATCGACGCGGCTTGAGCAGGCGCGCAAGGTGGCCGAGGAGACCGTGGGCCGCGGCTTGGGCGAGAAGTTCCAGGTGCGCTACTACCGCCTGAACCGGGGTGTCCAGAGGGTGGAAGATCCCAAGGCGCCGGTGGCGCCGCAGGGCTCGGCGACGCGGATCGGCGAGGCGCTGAAGGGGCTGATGGCGGAGGCCTCCGGGCTGCCGGTGGGCGCGATTGTGCTGTTGAGCGACGGCGCCGACAACGGCGGCGGCATTGACCTGGAGACCATCGCCGAGGTGCGGCGCCAGCGCATTCCGGTGCACACCATCGGGTTCGGGAGGCTGAAGTTCGACCGCGATATCGAGGTGACGAACGTCCAGGTGGCGGCGCGGACGCTGGCCGATTCCCGGATGTCGGCCCAGGTGACGTTCCGGCAGCGGGGTTATGAGGGGAAGAAGGCGCGCCTGGTGGTTCGCGACGCCGGCAAGCCGCTGGCATCGCAGGAGGTGACGCTCAAGAGCGACGGATCGCCGCAGGTGGAAAACGTGCTGTTCAGCGCGGGGATTGCCGGGCCGCGGACGCTAGAGATTGGCGTGGAGCCGCTGGAGCGCGAGGAGAACGGGCGCAACAACTTTGTCAGCCGGCTGGTGAACGTTGAATCCTCGAAGACGCGCATCCTCTATATCGAAGGCGAGCCGAAGTGGGAATACAAGTTCATTCGCCGGGCGATTGAAGATGACCGCAGCCTTTCGGTGACCTCCATGCTGCGCACCACGCAGAACAAGATCTACCGGCAGGGCGTGGCCAACGAGAAGGAGCTGGAAGAGGGCTTTCCCACCACGGCGGAGGAGTTGTTCGAGTATCAGGGCCTGGTGATTGGCGGCGTGGAACTTGGGTACTTCACGCCGAATCAGCAGGAACTGATCCGGCGGTTTGTCGATCAGCGCGGCGGCGGGCTGCTGTTTCTGGGCGGGCGCGCGGCGCTTGCCGAGGGGGGCTGGGCGACGTCCTCGCTGGCGGAACTGATTCCGGTGGGGTTGAGCGACAGGAAGGGAAGCTTCAAGCGCGACCCGGCGAACGTGGAGTTGACGGTGGCCGGGCGCGACAGCCTGATCACCCGGCTTGAGGAGAACCCGGACAAGAACATGGAGCGTTGGAAGAAGCTGCCGTACCTGGCGAACTACCAGCAGACGGGAGCGCCGAAGCCGGGCGCGGTGGTTCTGGCCGAGTTCAACCCGGGCGGCACGGGCAAGCATCCGCTTCTGGTGACGCAGAACTACGGCCGCGGCCGGACGGCGCTGTTCGCCACCTCCGGCAGTTGGCGCTGGCAGATGACGCAGCCACTGGAAGACAAGACGCATGAGATGTTCTGGCAGCAGTTGCTGCGCTGGCTGATCACGGACACGTTGCCGCGCGTCACCACCACGACGCCGCGCCAGGTGTTGTCCGATGAGACGCGGGTGACGCTGCGGGCCGAGATCCACGACCGCAAGTTCGATTCAGTGAACGATGCCACGGTGACGGCCCGCATCCTGGGGCCGGAAGGCGTGGCGGCCGAGGTGGAGATGACGCCGGAACCGCTGACGCAGGGCATCTACACGGCCACCTGGGAAGCGGAGAAGCCGGGCACCTATCTCACCGAAGTGATGGCCAAGCGCGGCGACCAGGAAGTGGGCCGGGACGTGTTCACATTCCGGCGGGAGGACGGCACGGCGGAAAACTTCGCGGTGGAGCAGAACAAGGAACTGCTGGAGAAGCTTTCGGCGCAGACGGGCGGGCAGTACTACAAGCCGGAGGACGCCGGGAAGCTCAGCCGCGAGATCGCCTATTCGGAAGCCGGCATCACGGTGAAGGAGACGAAGGATCTGTGGGATATGCCGGCGCTGTTTCTGCTGCTGGCGCTGCTGCGGACGGCCGACTGGCTGCTGCGCCGCCGCTGGGGGGCTGTATGAGAGTTGCGGTGTGTGTTGCCGCTCTGGCGGCCGCGATTCCAGGATGGGCCGCGAACTATTACGTGACGCTGGGCGGGCTGGGAGGCGAGAAGGAGTTCGAGGTGCGCTTCTCGGGCTGGGTGAACGAGATGTCGAAGCTGTTGCAGGAGGGCGGCGCGAAGGTCAAGGTGCTCAATGGGGAATCGGCGACGCGGGACGCGCTGCGGGAGGCGCTGCAGACGATTGCCAGGGAGGCTTTGGCGGAGGACTCGGTGGCGCTGCTGATGGTGGGCCACGGGACGTTTGACGGCGCCGACTACAAGATCAACCTGCCGGGGCCGGACATGGCGGCGACGGAGCTGGGCCGGCTGCTGGATGGGATCAAGGCGCGCGTGCTGGTGGTGAACATGACCAGCGCCAGCGGCGGGTCTCTGCCGATTCTTCAGAAAGAGAACCGGGCGATCATCACGGCCACCAAGAGCGGGACGGAGCGCAACGCCACGGTCTTTGCGCGGTATTGGATTGAGGCGCTGCGCGATGCCGCCGCCGATACGGACAAGAACGATGTGATCAGCGCGCTTGAGGCGTTCCGGTTCGCCGAACAGAAGACGGCCAAGTATTACGAGACGCAGAAACGGCTGGCCACCGAGCATGCGCTGCTTGAGGACACCGGCCGGGGCGAGGGCGTGAAGGACCCTTCGGCGGCGAACGGGCAGGGGCTGCTGGCGGGCCGTTTCGCGGTGCTGCGCCTGGGCGCGGCGCAGGCGGCGGCACGGACGCCCGAAAAGCAGAAGCTGTATGAGCGCAAGGAGCAGTTGGAGCAGCAGATCGACCGGTTGAAGTATCAGAAGGCGGCGATGCCGGGCGAGGTGTACCGCAAGCAGTTGCAGGGGTTGCTGCTGGAACTGGCCAAGGTGCAGGCGGAGATCGATCAATGAGGCTTGTGCTGCTTGCGGGGATGGCCGGCGGATGGGTCTGGGGGCAGTCCCTGACGGACTGCCGCGCGTTCGATCATCGCGGAGCCACCGGGCAGGCGCAGGCGTGTTACCGGAAGCTGACGGCATCGCCGGACCCCTTCATTCAAGCCGAGGCCTTGTGGGCGCTGGGCGACTTCCAGCTTGCCAGCAAGCGCTTTGAAGAGGCGGTGAAGCGGAAGCCGAAGAGCGCGGATTACCGTGTGCGCTGGGGGCTGCTCTTCCTGGAGCGGTTCAACGCGACGGAGGCGGCGAAGCTGTTTGGCGAGGCCCTTGAGATCGACGAGAATCACGTTCCGGCGATGACCGGCATGGCGCGCGCGGCGGCGGAGCGGTTCGATCCGAAGGCCGTCGAGATGGCGGAGAAGGCCCTTGAAAAGGATCCGAAGTATGTGGCGGCACGATCGCTTCTGGCGCGGTTGACGCTGGAGGATTCCAACCCGGCGCGGGCGGTGGAGGAGGCGAACAAGGCGTTGGCCCTGGACGCGGAGAACCTGGAGGCGATGTCGGTGCTGGCGGCGGTGGATCTGCTGGCGAACAAGGGCACCTCGCCGTGGTTCGGGCGGATCCTGGCGATCAACCCGGTGTACGGTGAAGCGCACGCGATGTCGGGTGACCTGCTGGTGCTGAACCGACGGTACACCGAGGGGATCGCGGAGTATGAGAAGGCGCTGGCGTTGAAGCCCGCGCTGTGGAGCGCCCGGGCGGATCTGGGCGTGAACCTGATGCGGCTGGGACGCGAGGCGGAGGCGAGGCGGCACCTGGAGCTGTGTTACGAGAACAGCTACCGTGACGCCAAGACGGTGAACACGTTGAAGCTGATGGACAGCTACAAGAACTTCGACCTGTTTGAGACGCCGAACACGATTCTGCGGCTGAACAAGAAAGAGTCGGCTCTGCTGCGGCCGTACATGGAGGCGGAGCTCAAGAAGGCGATCGCGGTTTTCGAGAAGAAGTACGGTGTCAAGCTCACGGTGCCGGTGCAGCTTGAGGTGTATCCGAATCATGAGGACTTCGCGGTGCGGACGATGGGCATGCCGGGGTTGGGCGCGCTGGGGGTGACGTTCGGCACGGTGGTGGCGATGGACAGCCCGTCGGGCCGGCGTCCGGGCGGGTTTCACTGGGCGAGCACGCTGTGGCACGAGTTGAGCCATGTCTTTGTGCTGACGGCCACCAAGCATCAGGTGCCGCGCTGGTTCACCGAGGGGCTGGCGGTGTATGAAGAGACGGCCGTGGAACCGGACTGGGGCGACAGGCTGGACCCGGAGACGATCACGGCCATCAAGGAAAAGAAGCTGCTGCCGATTGCGCAGCTTGACCGCGGGTTCATCCGGCCGAAGTACCAGGCTCAGGTGATCGTGTCGTATTTTCAAGCCGGGCGCATCTGCAGCTACATCGCGGAGAAGTGGGGTTTCCCGAAGCTGATGGAGATGATGCACGAGTTCACCAAGGCAACCCCGACGCCGGAGGTGGTGGAGAAGCTGCTGGGCATGAAGGCGGAGGAGTTCGACAAGCAGTTTCTGGCGTGGGTGGAGGCGCAGACCAAGACCACGGTGGAGGGTTTCGCGGAGTGGCAGAAGGCGGCCCGGGCGGTGACGCTGGCGGCGCGTGACAAGAAGTGGGACGAGGTGATCAAGGATGGTCCGCGAGTGCGCGACCTGTTCCCCGATTACGTGGAAGGCGGCAGCATTTACGAGTTGCTGGCCGATGCGTACATGGAACGGAAGGACAAAGGCGCGGCGATGGCGGAACTGGAACGCTATGCCCGGGTAGGCGGGCGGAACCCGGCGACGTTGAAGCGTCTGGCCCAGTGGCAGGAAGAGGCGGGGCGTCTGGCGGAGGCGGCGCGGACGCTGGACAAGATCAACTACATTTATCCGGTGCAGGACGAGGAGTTGCACCGGCGCCTGGGCGGTGTGGCGATGAAGCTGGGGCAGCTGCCGCTGGCGATTCGCGAGTACCGGGCGGTGGTGGCATTGACCCCGATCGATCAGGCGTCGGCCCACTTCAATCTGGCCCGCGCGCTTCACGCGGCGGGACGGATGGGCGAGGCGGAAGAGGAATCGCTGCTGGCGCTTGAGGCGGCGCCGGGCTACAAACCGGCCCAAAAGCTTCTGCTAGAGTTGTCACAATCGGCAGCCGGGAAGGAAACGCTCCCGGTGAAGAACAAGGAACAATAGATGTCGTCATTATCGGCGCCACCGGCGGATTCGGTGGACTTGAGAGCGCGGACCGAACGGTTTCAGAATTCGGCGGAGCGCATCGTCACGCAGGTGCGGCGTGTCATCGTCGGCCAGGACGAGGTGATTGAGCAGGTGCTGATCGGGCTGTTTGCCGGCGGCAACTGCCTGATTACGGGGCTGCCGGGCACGGCGAAGACACTGCTTGTCCGGACGCTGGCGCAGACGCTGGGGCTGATCTTCAAGCGCATCCAGTTCACGCCGGACCTGATGCCTTCCGACATCACGGGCACGGACATCATTGAGGAAGATCCCACCACCGGGCGCCGCACGTGGACGTTCGTTCCGGGCCCGGTGTTCGGGAACGTGCTGCTGGCCGATGAGATCAACCGCACGCCGCCCAAGACGCAATCGGCGCTGCTTGAGGCGATGCAGGAGAAGTCCTGCACGGTGCGCGGGAACATGTATAAGCTGCCGTCGCCGTTCTTTGTTCTGGCCACCCAGAACCCCATTGAACTGGAGGGCACTTACCCGCTGCCGGAAGCGCAGTTGGACCGTTTTCTGTTCAACATCACGCTGGACTATCTGTCGGCGGACGAAGAAGTGAAGGTGGTGGAGCGCACGACGGTGACCACCATCGCCGAGCCGGACACGGTGACCAATGCCGAAGAGATTCTGGATTTCCAGGAACTGGTGCGGATGGTGCCGATCGCCGAATCGGTGGCGCGGCACGCGGTGGACATTGTGCGGGCCACGCGGTCGAGCGACCCGACGGCGCCTGAGGTGGTGAGGAAGTACGTGAACTATGGCTGCTCCGTTCGCGCGGCGCAGTTTCTGGTGCTGGCGGCGAAGGCCCGGGCGCTGATGCGCCGCCGCTATCACGTGACGTTCGAGGATATCCGGGCGCTGGCGATTCCGGTGCTGCGCCATCGCGTGCTGTTGAACTTCCAGGCCGAATCGGAGAGGCTGTCGACGGACCACGTGCTGAAGACGCTGCTGGAACATCTGCCGGTGCCCAAGGGCGAGTAGCGGCCGGCGGACATGCTGCAGCGATTTCTCAATCCGTCGGTTCTGGCGGGAATCTCGGGCCTGGAACTGGTGGCGAAGACCGTGGTGAAGGGCTTCGTGGCCGGGTTGCACCGGTCGCCCGATTTCGGCTTCAGCCAGGAGTTCGCCGAATACCGGATGTATTCGCCGGGCGACGATCTGCGGCATGTGGACTGGAACGTTTTCGCGCGCACGGAGCGTGCGTACCTGAAGCGTTATCGCGGCGAGACGAACACGCAGCTGACGCTGCTCATTGATGCGAGCGCGTCGATGGGGTACACCTCGCACGGGGTGACCAAGATGGACTACACGCGGTTCCTGACGGCCTCGCTGGCGTATCTTTCCATGGGCCAGCGGGACGCGGTGGGGCTGATTGTGTTCGATGACGAGGTGCGCCACTTCGTGCCGCCGTCCACCCGGCAGGGCCAGTTGATGCGGCTGCTGCACGGGATCGACAAGGCGGAGCCCCGCCAGAGAACCGATTACGGCAAGCCGTTCGACCACTTCCAGGAGTTCATCAAGCGGCGGGGCATGGCGATTGTGGTTTCCGACTTCTACGCGCCACCGGCGGAGGTGGTGAAGACGATTGCGCCGCTGACGTTCCGGGGCAATGAGGTGGTGTTGTTCCACGTGCTGGACCCGCAGGAGATTGAACCGCGCATCAAGGATCCGGCGCTCCTGATCGACCTGGAAACAGACGATGCCCTGGAAGTGACGCCGGAGTACGCGCGGCATGAGTACCGGGCGAAGATCGACGCGCACATTGAGAACCTGAAGGAGGAGGCCCGGAAGGCGGGCATGGACTATCACCTTCATGTGACCGACCGTCCGCTGGACGAGGCGCTGCGCGAGTATCTCTTCCTGCGGCAGAGGAGGCGGTAGATGTTCACGTGGCCGTGGTTCCTGGCCGGCCTGGTGGGGCTTGGGCTGCCGGTTTGGCTGCACCTTCTTCAGCAGCACCGCATGGACCCGCTGAAGTTCGCCTCACTGATGTTCTTTGAGCGGCGGACGGAGACGTCGGTGAAGCAGCGGAAGTTGAAGTACAAGGTGCTGCTGGCGCTGCGGCTGCTCCTGATTCTGCTGATGGTGCTGTTGTTCGCGCGGCCGTTCTGGGAGCGCGACGCGGCTTCGGCGGCGGGCGAATCGAAGCTGGTGATTTATGCGGTGGACCGGTCCTATTCGATGCGGGCGGCGGGCCGTTTTGAGCGGGCGCGGCAGGAAGCGGCGTCGCTTGCGGGCGGCCAGCGGCCGAACGACCTGGGGCAGGCGATCGCGGTGTCATCGAATGTGGAGCTGTTGACGCAGGCGGTGGGAGACAAGCAGCAGATTCTGGCGGCGATTCAAGCGCTGCAGCCGGGCGACGGGCGGGGCCTGTACGGCGAGATTGCGCGTTCGGTGCGGACGATGGCGCAGGCGGCGGGGCGGCCGGTGGAGGTGCATCTGTTTACCGATGCCCAGAAATCGGGACTGCCGGCCGCGTTTTCGGAACTGGGCCTGCCGGTGGGCGTGACGCTGAAGGTGCATGCGGTGGCATCGGATTCGCCGAGGAACTGGACGGTGGAATCAGTGAACGCCCCGCGGACGATCGCCGATCCGAAGAAGGGCCGTATTCAGGCGACGATCGCGGGGTTCAACACGGATGCCGCGCAGCGGCAGGTATCGCTGGTGGTGAACGGGAAGGCGGTGGGTTCAAAGACCGCATCCGTGCCGGCCAACGGGCGCGCCTCGGTGGAGTTCATCGGCTTTGACGCCAACTATGGATGGAACCGGGCGGAGGTGCGGGTGGATTCGGCCGACGGGTTCAAGGATGACGACGCCTTTGTGTTTTCGATGGAGCGGGCGGACCCGCGGCCGGTGCTGTTTGTGCGGGATCCGCGGCAGGCGCGGAGCGGTCTGTACTTCCGGGCGGCGCTCGAGTCGGCGGCCAATGCGTTGTACACGCTGGAGGAGATGACTCCGGACCAGGTGAGCGGCGTGCAGCCTTCGAAGTATGCCTTTGTGGTGCTTTCGGACGTGGGATCCGTGCCGGGCCCGTTCGAGGAGGCGCTGCGGAGCTATGTGCGGGGCGGCGGCGGCGCGCTGGTGGCGGCCGGACCGGCGGCGGCGGCGCGGCAGAGGGTGCCGTTGACGGACCTTCGGGTGCTGGAATCGCGTTATGCCTCGCGGGGCGCGGAGCGGTTTCTGGCGGCGTCGTGGTTTGACCCGGCGCACCCTTCGGTGCGAAAGGCGAACCGCTGGGAGGGTGTGAAGTTTTATCAGGCCGTGCGGGTGGAACCGGGCGATTCCCGGGTGGTGGCCCGGTTGAACGACGAATCGCCGCTGTTGATTGAGCGGACGGTGGGTGAGGGGCGGGTGCTGGTGTTTACATCGGCGCTCGACAACCTGTCTAACGATTTTCCGATTCGCGCGTCTTTTGTTCCATTCGTGGAGCAGACGGCACACCACTTGAGCCGGACGGAGGAGCGGGGCGCGGCGGCGCCGGTGGACTCCTATCTTGAGTTGCGCAAGGACAAGGGCCGCGCCTCGGCTCTGGAAGTGCTGGATCCGGATGGCAAGCGGGCGTTATCGCTGGAAGAGGCGACGAAGGCGGAGAACGTGAAGCTGGCGCGGGCCGGGTTCTACGACGTGCGGCGCGAGAACGGGCGGCGCGAACTGGTGGCGGTGAACGCGGACCGGCGCGAGAGCGACCTGACGCAGATGGGTAAGGACACTTTGGCGCTGTGGCAGAACTCGGGTGGCGAGACGCGGGCGGCGGCCGGAGGTAAGCTGGAGAAGCGGGTCTATAGTCCCTGGTGGTGGCTGGCCTTGGGGTTGTTTCTGACGATGATGGCGGAGACGCTTCTGGCAAGCCGGCATTTGGGACGGCAGGAATCCTGAAGGTGAGGCTCCCATGAGACCACTGGATTTGTTGAATGCGTATCTGGGCCAGGTGGAGCGGCGCTTGCGCCTGCACGCCCTGGCGCGCGGCGCGGCCATCGCTGCAGTGTCGGCCCTGGCGGCCACGGTGCTGCTGGTGCTGGTGGCGAACGCGTTCGCGTTCTCAGACGCGAGTGTAACCTGGGGGCGGCTGGCGCTGTTTCTGGCGCTGGCGTTCGCGGTGAGCTTTGGCGTGGTGATGCCGGTGTTGACGCTCAACCGGCGGCGGGCGGCACAGCGTGCCGAGGCGGCGTATCCCGAGTTCAACGAGCGGCTGCTGACGGTGACGGAGAAGGCATCGAGCGGGAACCCGTTCATCGACCTGCTGGCGGCGGACGCGATGGACGTGGCGGGGCGCAGCGGCGTGGACCGCGTGGCATCGCGCGCCTGGATGGCCGGCTTCAGTTCGGCGGCCGGGCTGGCGGTGGGGGCGCTGTTGTGGCTGGGCCTGGCGGCTCCCGGATTTCTGGGTTATGGCACGGGGCTTCTGTGGGGCGGGCCGCCGAAGGTGGGCGCGCAGCTTTTCTATGACATTCAGGTGACCCCCGGCGACAAGATGGTGCGGCGGCGGGCCGACCAGCTGATTGAAGCCCGGCTGCTGGGCTTTGAGACTCCCAAGGTGCGGCTGATGGCGAAGTACAAGGGCACCTCGAAGTGGGAAGAAGCGGCGATGCAGGCGCAGCCGGGCGGGGGCGCCCACGAGTTTCTTTTCGCCGGCCTGGCGGAGACGGTTGAGTACTACGTGGAAGCCAATGGCGTGCGATCGAAGACGTTCACGCTGACGGCGGTGGACCTGCCGGGGATCAAGAAACTGCGGGTGCGGTACAACTACCCGGCGTGGCTGGGGAAGCCCGCGGAGACGGAAGACCCGGGCGGGGATCTGCGGGCGGTGGCGGGCACCGAGGCGGACATTGAGATTGAGACGGACAAGCCGCTCAAGGACGGGCTGCTGGCGCTGGACGACAACACGAAGATTCCGTTGAAGAGCGGGGAGGGGAACTGGCTTTCGGCGCGGGTGAAGATTGCCAAGGACGGCGCCTATCATCTGGCCGGCGTGGAGCAGGGGCAGGAAGTGCGGCTGAGCGAGGATTACTTCATCGAAGCGCAGCAGGACAACGAGCCGACCATCAAGCTGACGCGGCCGGGGCGCGACTTCAAGGCGAATCCGATTGAGGAAGTGGCGGTGGAGGTGGCGGGCGACGACGATTTTGGCCTGCACGAGGTGACGCTGCACTATTCGGTGAACGGCGGCGAGACGAAGAAGGTGCCGCTGCTGAAGAGCAAGGGAGGGAAGAGCGCCACCGGCGGGGCGACGATCTACCTTGAGGACTACAAGCTGACGCCGGGCGACATTGTGACGGTTTATGCCACGGCGCGCGACGCCAGAAATACGGCGCAGACGGACATGTACTTCATCGAGACCCAGCCGTATGAGCGTGAGTACTCGCAGTCGCAGGTGTCCGAGGGCGGCGGTGGCGGCGGCGGCGGGGAGGAAGAGAAGATCTCGGCGCGGCAGAAGGAGTTGATCGCGGCCACCTGGAATGAGATTCGGGACAAGAACAAGCCGAAGGCGGAAGCGGCCGAGGATGCGCGGTTTCTTTCCGACACGCAGGCCAAGCTGAAGGAGCAGGTGAACAGCGTGGCGCGGCGCATGAAGGCTCGCGAGATCGCCGGGGCGAGTGAGGCGATGGCGCTGTTCGCCAAGGACATGGAAGAGGCGGCGAAGGCGATGACGCCGGCGGCCGACCAGTTGAAGGGTTTGAAGTGGCAGGATTCGCTGCCGCATCAGCAGCGCGCGCTGCAGTTTCTGCTTCGCGCGGAGGCCCGGTTCAAGGAGATTCAGGTGGCGTTTGGCCGCGGCGGTGGCGGCGGAGGCGGCGGGGGCGGCATGGGCCGCGATCTGGAGAGCCTCTTCGACCTGGAGATGGACACGGAGAAGAACCAGTACGAGACCGGGCAGCAGCAGGCTTCCGGGGATCAGCGCCAGAAGGAGATTGACGAGGCGCTGCAGCGGCTGGAGCAGTTGGCGCGGCGGCAGCAGGAACTGGCGCAGCAGCGGAATTCGCAGAAGCAGCAGACGCCGGAGCAGCGTTGGCAGCAGGAGATGCTGAGGCGCGAGGCGGAGCAGATTCAGCGGCGGATGGAGCAGTTGACGCGGGGCCAGGAATCGTCTCAGAACCAGGGTCAGCAGGGTCAACAGGGCCAGCAGGGTCAACAGGGACAGCAGGGCCAGCAGGGCCAGCAGGGCCAGAGCGGGCAATCCGGGCAGCAGGGGCAGCAGGGTCAGCAAGGGCAGCAGGGGCAGCAAGGGCGCCAGAGCCAGACCCAGCAGCGGTTGAACGCGATGTCGGGCCGGGGGGGCCAGCAGGGGCAGATGGACCCGAAGGTGCGGCGGGCGCTGGAGCAGATTGCGCAGGCCACCGAGGACATGCGCCGGGCGACGGGCCAGCCGGGCCAGGATGGAAAGAGCAATGATGCCGAGGCGCGGCGCGCGGCGGAGCGTTTGGAAGAGGCTCGGAATCTGTTGCGCGGGATGCGGCAGGAGCAGGGCGCGGGCACGCTGGACAATCTGGCGGGGCGCACGGAGGAACTGGCGGCGCATCAGAAGGAGTTCGCTTCGCGGCTGCGGCAGGAGTACGGCGCGCAGCAGGCGCAGCAACAGCAGGGCCGGCCGATCGATCCGCGGCAGTACGCCGAGCAGCAGAGGAAGTCTCAGGAGTTCGCCAATGAGCAGGAGCGGCTGATGCAGGAGTATCAGCGGCTGGAGCGTGACATTCAGAATGCGATTCGCGATCTGAAGAGTTCGCAGAAATCGGCGTCATCGAAGCTGCGCGAGGCGATTGGAAATGCTCAGGGCGAAGAGGTGGGGACGAAGATGAAGTTCCTGACCGAGTATCTGCGCCGCGGGCTGGGAGCGTATACGTGGACCCGGCAGGCGCCGGTGACGAACGCGCTGGAGAAGCTGCGGGATGAGGTGCGTGCGGCTCGGGATGCGGGCGGCAAGCCGGGTGAGCAGGGAACGACGGAGCGCGCTCTTTCGCAGATTGAGCAGTTGCGGAATGAGATGTCGCGGTTGGCGCGGCCGGGGCAGGGCCAGCAGCGGGGCCAGGGTCAGCAGGGTCAGCAGGAGCAACAGGGTCAGGGTCAGCAGGGGCAACAGGGTCAGGGTCAGCAGGGGCAGCAGGGCCAACAGGGTCAGGGCCAACAGGGGCAGCAGGGCCAAGGCGGCCAGCAGGGGCAACAGGGCCAGCAGGCGGGCAATGGTCAACAGGGCGGTCAACAGGGCGGCCAGCAGGGCGGCCAGCAGATGGGCGGCGGCCGCGGCTTTGGCGACACCCGGGATGGCGGAAGGTCGGGCGGTGACCGCAACGGGGCGTACTCCGCGATGAACCGCGGCGATTGGCAGCCGAACGTTGGCGGCCAGGCGCCGGAGCCGCAGAATCTGGCCGGGCTGACGCGGGCGTATCAGGAAGGCCTGCGGACGCTCCAACAGATGCGGCAGGAGGGACAGCACAGCGGCGAAGCGGAGCAGGAGCTGCAGCAGTTGATCCGCGAGATGCAGAACCTGGATCCGCGCCGGTTCCCCGGCAATCCCGCTCTGGTGGAGCGGCTGCGCACGGAGATTCTGCCGAACCTGGAACAGCTTGAACTGCGGCTGCGCCGGGAAGTGGAAGACAAGGGCGGGCAGGTTCGCAGCGGGCTCTCAGACAAGGTGCCCACGGGCTATTCAAACCAGGTGGCTGATTACTTCCGCCGGTTGAGCAAGTCGAAGAACTGACAGCCTCTGCCCGGCGCCTACTTGACTTTGATGGACACGCGGTGGCACTCCACCATGTCCGGCGTATCAACGGGAATCGCGGGAAGCCAGTCGTCCCGTTTCTGGTTGGTGAGCTTTTCCAGTTCGCGCATTGTCTGCCGGTGCACTTTGCCGGCACTATCGTGGTAGTCGATCAGGGCTGCTCCGCTTTGACCCACGATGAACGCGGCGATCGCGCGCCGGTCGCCGGACTTTCCCCCGGCACTGCATTGATCCGCCGTCCATTCCCCTGCTGACACGTCAATGGTCGCTTTGCCCACCGGTGTCATCTTCGAGGATCCTGGATAGACCCTGAACAGCCTGAGCGAGTAGTTGTCGGGAAGGGCTCGTTTGATCGTGCCTCGCACATCCACCGTGTTGACTTCGTCGCCCTCGCGCGGAGCCGTAATCCTGATGCCATAGGCAGAGGCCTCAATGCGGGTCGTTTTTCGGGACGGCGCCCACATCCACGCACCGACCACGAACGCTCCTCCCGCAACTATCGCGATGACTCTGAATGCAAGGTCCGGTATTGGCAGCCATCCGCTGTAGGTTATGCCACCCGCCAAGCCCAGCACGATGAGAGCGACTCCAGACACGGTGACAAGGGCTGGCAAGCTATCGATCAACTTCTCTGCGATAGTCTTCTTAATGTCCTCGGCCATTGACGATCCTCCTGATGAGCGAAGGAAAGCCTCTGTGTCCCCGATGCCGGCCAGTTGACCAGCATGCGAGCGTCACAGGGGGCTACGCCGCCCGCTTATCCGTGACCCCAAATCACAGGAGTTTATCATGATCTGATGAGCGCAGTTGCCAAGACCGGCGTTGACAACGTAAGCCTTGGAGCCGGCCCGAGCGGCGGCCACGGCAATCAGAACGGCCAGAGCGTTGCGAGCGAAGATGCCTCTGGAACTCCTCCGCTTTTGAACCCTCCTGTTCGCCCGCGGAACAGCCGACGCGACATAATGTAGATGATGCGGATCGGAACTTTGGTGACGGGTCTGCCCGTGTTGCTGAGTGTGCCCGTGGCGGCGGCACAGGCTCCGGATTTTGCCCGCGAGATTGCACCTATCTTGGCGCGCAACTGTTCGGGGTGTCACGGCGCGGCGCAGCAGATGAGCGGTTTGCGGCTGGATGACGGCGTGGCGGCGTTGCGCGGCGGTTATTCGGGGGCGGTGATTGTGCCGGGGAATGCCAGCGGTTCAGCTCTGATGGCCCGGGTGACGTCGCAGAAGGAGAACTTCCGGATGCCGCCGGCGGGACCGCGGCTGGATGAGGCGGCGGTCGCCAAGTTGCGGGCGTGGATCGACGCGGGGGCGGTGTGGCCGGCTTCGGCGGCGAAGGCGGGGGGCGCGAAGGGATCGAACCATTGGGCCTTTCAACCGGTGCGAAAGCCGGCGGTGCCGGCGATGGGCGCCGAGTGGGGCCGCAATCCGATCGACGCATTTGTTCTGGCGAAGCTGGCTGAGGCCGGGCTGAAGCCTTCGGGCGAGGCTCCGCGAGCGGTGCAGTTGCGCCGCGTGACGCTGGATCTGACGGGTCTTCCGCCGACACCGGAGGAGACCGCGGCGTTTCTTGCCGACAGTTCGCCGGGCGCGTATCAGCGGGTGGTGGACCGGCTGTTGCGATCGCCTCATTACGGCGAACGGTGGGCGCGGCATTGGCTGGATCTGGCTCGGTATGCCGACTCCGATGGGTTTGAGAAAGACCAGCCGCGTCCCTGGGCCTGGCGCTATCGCCAGTGGCTGATTGAGGCGCTCAATCGCGGCCAGAGCTTTGACCAGTTCACCATTGATCAGATTGCGGGGGATCTGCTGCCGAACGCGACGCTCGATCAGCGGATCGCCACGGGGTTCCATCGCAACACGCTGCTCAATCGCGAGGCCGGGGTGGCGCGGGCAGAGGACCGTTTCGAGATTCTGGTGAACCGCGCGAACACCATTGCGACGACGTGGCTGGGGTTGACGGCGGGTTGCGCGCAGTGCCACGACCACAAGTACGACCCGATCACGCAGCGCGACTACTACTCGCTGATGGCGGTGATGAATCGGACCATCGACGATGAGATTGATGCGCCGGTGGAGGGCGAGTTTGGCCCGTGGCTGCGAACTCAGGCCGATTTTCTGGCCAAGCGGCGGGAGATCCTGAACAAGCACCGCATTCCGGAACTGGAAGCCGAGTGGGAAGTGAAGATGCGGCAAGCGATTCTCAACCCGGGTAAGGATGTGGAGTGGGATTTCGCGGTGACGGCGTGCCGGGCGATGCTGGACAACGCGGATAAGCTGCTGCTGATGGATCGCGACCGGAGGCCGGAGCGGCTGGCGCGGCGGATCACGGCGCAGTTCCTGAGTTCCGCGGGGCCCGATATTCCGCGGGACAAGGAGAAGCAGGACCGCGTGAAGAAGGCTCGCGGGGAGTTGACGGAGCTGGAGGGGGCGTTCCCGCGGCTTTCACAGGCGATGGTGGTGCAGGACGACCCGACGGTGCCGCCCGCCTACATCGCCATTCGCGGCGATTACAAGCGTCAGGGGCTGACGGTGGAACCTCTGCCGCCCGCGTTCCTGCCCGCGATGAAGACCACGGGCGAACCCGCGCGGCTGGCCTTTGCGCGATGGCTTGTGGCGCGCGAGAATCCGCTGACGGCACGCGTCATCATGAATCGCGTCTGGCAGGAGATGTTCGGGCGCGGGCTGGTGCGCACTTCGGAGGATTTCGGAACACAGGGTGAACGCCCGTCGCATCCGGAACTGCTGGATTGGCTGGCGGCTGAGTTCATGGATGGCGGCTGGTCCTTGAAAGAGATGCAGAAGCTGATGGTGATGTCGGCGGCATACCGGCAGTCATCCGCGGCGCGGCCGGATGCGGCGGCGAAGGATGCCGACAATGCGCTGCTGGCGCGGCAATCGCGGCTGCGGCTTGCGGCGGAAAACATCCGGGATTCGGCGTTGGCGGCAAGCGGCTTGCTGTCGCGCACGGTGGGTGGGCGCAGCATTTATCCGCCCCAGCCGGCGGGGGTGGCGGAGCTTGGCTACGGGTCGCGGAAGTGGGTGGAGTCGGCGGGGGCGGAACGGTATCGCAGGGGACTCTACGTGCACTTCCAGCGGACCACGCCGCACCCTCAGTTGATGAACTTCGACGCGCCGGATTCGACATTGGCGTGCAGCCGGCGGCGCAATTCGAACACGCCGCTGCAGGCGTTGAACCTGCTGAACGATCCGGTGTTCTTTGAAGCCGCGCAGGCGTTGGCTGTGCGTGTGCTGCGGGAATCGCCGGCGGGTTTCGCGCCGCGCCTGAACCGGGCTTTTGCCCTGACGGTGGCGCGGCCCCCATCGGCGCGTGAGAGCGAGCGCATGGCTCGGCTTTTCGATCAGCAACTGGGCATTCTGGCGGGCGACGCCGGGGCGGTTCCGCAACTGATGCCGGTGGAAGTGGAAGGTGTCGCGCGCGTGGAGGCCGCCGCCTGGGCCGCGCTGTGCCGCGTGCTGCTCAATCTGGATGAGTTCATCACCCGGGAGTAGATCATGAACGTTCGCCAATATCTTGAACTCACCAACCGGCGCCGGTTTCTGGGGCGCGTGGCCGGCGGCATTGGCGCCATGGCGCTGGGCGATCTGCTGGCCGCGGACACGAATCCTCTGGCGGCGCGCAAGGGTCATTTCACTGGGAAAGCCAAGAGCGTGATCTTCATGTTCATGGAGGGCGGGCCCAGCCAGATGGATCTGTTCGACCCCAAGCCGGGCCTGCAGAAATGGCATGGCCAGGCGCTGCCCGATTCCTTCACGCGCGATCTGAAGTTGGCGTTCATCAAGCCCAGTGCAGCGGTGCTGGCCAGCCCTCGCGTGTTCAAGCCGCATGGGCAATCGGGCACGCAGTTTTCAGATTTCATTCCACACACGGCCAGTTGCGCCGACGATATCTGCCTGGTGCGCTCGATGAGCACGGAGGCGTTCAATCACCACCCCGGGCAGTTGCTGCTGTTCACCGGGTCGACGCAGATCGGGCGGCCCACGATGGGCGCCTGGACTGTGTATGGGCTGGGCAGCGAATCGAGCAATCTGCCGGGCTTTGCGGTGCTCACTTCGGGCGCGGGCACCAGCGGCGGCGCGACGAATTTTTCCAGCGGCTTTCTGCCTTCGACGTTCCAGGGCACGCCGCTGCGCGGCTCCGGGGATCCCATTTTGTATCTGGCCAATCCGCCCGGGGTTTCGGGACTGACGCAGCGCGCGGGCCTGGACGCGCTGCGGGATCTGAATGAGGAGCATCATGCGGCGGTGGGCGACATGGAGATCGCCTCGCGGATGGCGTCCTATGAACTGGCTTACCGGATGCAGAGCGCGGGGCCTGAACTGGCCGATTTTTCCGGCGAGTCCCGCGAGACGCTGGACCTGTATGGCGTGAACGACGAGACCTCGCGGCCGTTCGCCACCAACTGTCTGCTAGCGCGCAGGATGGTGGAGCGCGGCGTGCGGTTCATTCTTCTGATGCATGCAAGCTGGGATGACCACGTGCAGTTGAACCGCAAGCTGAAGCGCAACTGCGACATCACGGACCGGCCGACGGCCGCGCTGCTGAAGGATCTGAAACGGCGCGGCCTGCTGGATTCAACGCTCGTGGTGTGGGGCGGCGAGTTCGGGCGCACGCCGATGCAGGAAGTGCGCAACACGCAGGAGGCGGACAACGCCGGGCGCGACCATCATCCGAACGCATACTCGATGTGGCTGGCCGGCGGCGGCATCAAGGGCGGGCAGGTGATCGGCAAGACGGACGATCTGGGGTTCAACGTGGTGGAGGATCCGATGACCGTGCATGATCTGCAGGCCACCATCCTCAATCAACTGGGCTTTGACCACACGCGGCTCACCTATCGCCACATGGGCCGCGATTTCCGGCTGACGGACGTGCACGGCGAAGTGGTGAGGAAGATGATCGCGTAGTTTCTTGCCTGGCCGAGGGCGCCGTCACCATTCGGCGACGCTGCCGTCTTCATGGAACACGCGCGCCATGGGGCGGGTTCCGCCGAAGGGATACTTCTTCAGCGCGGCTTCGGTGAGTTCGAAGCCGAGCCCGGGTTTGTCCGGCAGCGGGAAGCGGCCGTTCACCATGCGCATGGCCGGGAAGCCCAGCCATTCGGCCCACACCTTCTCTTTCATGTCCGGCTCGACGCCGCTGCAGATCTCCTGCACGATGAAGTTCGGGGTGGCGGCGTCGACATGCACCGTGGCGATGCCACCGATGGGCCCTTCGCAGGCGTGCGGCGCCATGGAGATGCCGGAGGCTTCGGCCAGCGCGCCGGTCTTCCAGAGGGCGGTGATGCCGCCGACGTGGTTGATGTCGGTCTGGATGATGTCCACCACGCCCATTTCGACAAGTTCGCGGCAGGAGTAAGAGGCGATGAGCCGTTCTCCGGTGGCGATGGGAGTGGTGGACCGCCGAGCGATGCGCGCCATGGCCTTGACGTTTTCCGGCGGGCAGGGCTCCTCGATGAACAGCAGGCGCAGGGGCTCCACTTCCTTCACCAGGATGGCGGCCACGGCGGGGCTGGTCTT
The DNA here is from genome assembly GCA_016870915.1 of Acidobacteriota bacterium. Lineage (GTDB taxonomy): Bacteria > Acidobacteriota > Terriglobia > Bryobacterales > Bryobacteraceae > VFZY01. Next base: position 28,466 of record VFZY01000043.1, read on the forward strand.
GGCGTGGAAGTCCACGCCGATATCGATGTCGGGTCCAAGGCCCTCGCGCAGCATCTGCATCCATTCGACGGCGCGTTTGATCTTGGCGCTGGTTTCGATCCACTCGTAGTAGCCGGGGATGCCGCTCTTGAAGCAGGTGATGCCGTTGGCGCGCGCGATGGCGGCGGCGCGCCGCAGTTCCTCGCGATTGCCGCCGCGGATGTGATAGTAGCCGCGAACGCCGCGCTCATCGAACGGTCCGCCCAGCAGCTTGTAGACCGGCATGCCCAGCATCTTGCCGCGGATGTCCCACAGCGCCTGATCGATGCCGGCGATGGCGGAGCCGATCACGGGCCCGGCGCGATAGAAGCTGTGGACGTACATCGATTGCCAGTGATGTTCCACCAGCATCGGGTCCGCGCCGATGAGGAATTCCTTGAAGTCGTCAATGCAGGCCATCACCGCGGCGGCCTTGCCTTCGAGCGTCGCTTCGCCCCATCCCACGACGCCTTCGCGCGTTTCGATTTTCACGAAGACGTACGGCCGGTCGGAATCGGGCGTCAGCGAGACGCCGAATACCTTCATCGCGGTAATGCGGTTCTTCGAACCAACGTTCTCAAACGCCCGCGCGCCGACGGGTCCCGATTGCGCCGCCTGCAAGGCCGGGGCGCAACCGCAATCCACGGGAGCCGCCCCGCGAGCGGCAGCCGCCGCCCCCGCCCCCGTCCCCGCCATTCCAGCCAGAAAATGACGCCGTCTCATCACGCACTCTCCCTGTACTTCGTCAACACGCTTTCGTCCACCCGCACGCCAAGACCCGGGCCCGTGGGCAGCGCGAGGAAGCCGCCGGTCACCTGTTCGATGGCGCCGGCCAGGGCGTTGCGCATGGCGCGCGCTTCGCCGGATGCCGCCGGAACTTCCTGAATGAAAAAGTTGGGAAGAGCCGCGGCCAGTTGAAGGGCGGCGGCGGTGGCGATGGGGCCGCCGTCGAGCCGGGGCGCCACGGCCACGTAGTAGGTTTCAGCCATGGCCGCCACGCGGCGGGCGCGGGCGATGCTCATCAGCGAAAGGTCGGGCCGCAGCAGGTCGGCGCACTCTTCACGGAGCAGGTTCTGGAACATGGCCGCATCGGCGATGCCGGCGCCGAAGCCGAGCGGCGTGACCGATTCCTGGGCGATTTTCCGCACCGCGCCCAGGTTCGCCACGGCGCATGGTTCGTTGAGCCACAGCGGATGGAACCGTTCCACGGCGGCGGCCACCGCGCTGGCGTCACCGGTGGTCATGCCGCCGGCGCCATCCAGCACCAGGTCGCCTGTGTCGCCGGCTGCCTCGCGAAGCGCGGCCATGCGCTCTTCGACGGCGGTGATGAAATCCTTGCCATGGTTCGGCGAGAACGTCTTGATGCTTGGAAGCGGAACGGAAAACGCCTGGTATCCCCCCGCGCGAGCTTCAGCCAGACGCTCCGCCAGTTCGCGGTTCGTGCCGCCGGTGAGGGTGGCCAGGGCTCGCGCCTTGAAGCGCGTGGGCCCGCCCAGCACCTGATACACCGGCGCCTTGGCCGCCTTGCCGCACAGGTCGAGCAGCGCCATCACCACGCCGCACTGCGCCGTTGGGGTTCCGGCGAGACGGCGTTCCAGCACCTCGTACGCCGTGGCAGGCTGGCCCACCACGATGCCGCGCGTCTGATCCAACTGAGCCGCCGTGAGGCCGGAGCATTCGCCAAATCCTGTTGCGCCGCCCTGCGCCTTGACGCGAAGCACGGTGTAGCGGCGGCCTGTGCCTGGCTCCCGCAGCGGGTACGCGTCGATCGATGTAACGGTCAAGCCGCCTCCCGGGCTCGCGGTTTGCATCGCGGCCGGAGCCAGCGCGGTGAGCCGCGCCCGTCTCGCTATTGTCAGGTTCGCCATGGCTTGGTTGAGTATAAGCCAACCGGCGGGCCGATGGTACGCTGAAGCAAGCCATGAAGGGTTTGACCGATATTCCCGGCATTCTGGTGGGGCATGCGTCCGATTTCAAGGCGCTCACCGGTTGCACGGCCATTCTCTGTCCGGCGGGGGCGGTGGCCGGCGTGGATGTGCGCGGCTCGGCCACGGGTACGCAGGAGATTGAAACGCTGCAGCCCGATCATGTGACGCCGCAGGTCCACGGGATTCTGCTGACTGGCGGGAGTGCGTTCGGGCTGGAAGCAGCCAGCGGCGTGCGGCGGTTTCTTGAACGCAAGGGATACGGCTTTGAGACCTCCACGGCGCGAGTACCGATTGTGCCGGTGGCGGTGCTGTACGACCTTGCCATTGGCCGCGCCGATGTGCGCCCCGGGCGCGAGATGGGCGAAGCGGCGGCGGCGGCGGCCTCGGATAAGGCCGTGGAAGAGGGCTGCGTGGGAGCCGGCACGGGCGCCACGGCGGGGAAGTTGCGGGGCATGGCGCAGGCGATGAAGTCGGGCATCGGGTCCGCCACGGTGGAGCTTGAGGGCGAACTGGCGGGATTCCGCGTGGCCGCGCTGGCGGCGGTGAATCCCTTTGGCGACGTGATCGACCCGGCGAATGGCTCGATTGTGGCGGGGGCGCGCGTTTCGCCCACCAGCCGCGAGTTTCTGAACAGCGCGGCCCAGATGAAGCGGGGAGCCCGCGGCGGTTTTGCGCGCCAGAACACCACGCTGGTGGTGGTGGCTGCCAACGCGCGGCTGACGAAGGTGGAAGCCTGCAAGCTGGCGCAACTGGCCGGCCTGGGCATGGCGCGGTCCATCTCACCGGTCAACACATTGTTCGACGGCGATGTGGTGTTTGCGCTGGCCAACGGCGAGAACCGGGCGGACCTGCATGCGCTGGGTGTGGCGGCGGCGGAAGCCGTGGCAGCCGCGATTCTGCGCGCCGTGCGGTCGGCGCATTCCATGGGCGGCGTACCAGGACTCCGCTAAGCGGCCACCGGTGCTACACTGCCGGAATGGCAGTCCCCGCCGCCACCCAAGGTTCCCAAGAGAGCCCCCGCCATTCCGCGGTGATTCGTGTGACGCACTGGATCACGGCTCTCTGCTTTATCGCCCTGGTGGTGACGGGTGCGGAGATCGTGATCTCGCACCCGCGTTTCTATTGGGGTGAAGCGGGCCACGTGCATATGCCCGCGCTGTTCCAGTTGCCCATTCCCGCTTCACGCGGATCGGTGCCCACCGGCTACAGCTTCGTGCTTAAGGATCAGAACGGCTGGAGCCGGTCGCTACACTTTCAGTCGGCGTGGTTCGTGGTGTTTGCCGGCATCGCATACGCGGTCTCGGTGCTGCGGCGCGGCTACTTCCGCCGCCACCTGCTGCCGGAATCGGGCACGTTATCGCCGGCAAATCTCGGGCGCGTGGCGATGAATCACCTGCGGCTTCGCCGGCCGCCGCCGGAAGAGGCATGGTCGTACAACCCGTTGCAGCGGCTGGCCTATCTGGGCGTGGTGCTCTTTCTGTTCCCGTTGATGATCTGGACCGGCCTGGCGATGTCGCCCGGTTTCACCGCGGCCTTCCCGTTCACCGCAGAGGTGTTTGGCGGGCAGCAATCGGCACGGACCATTCATTTCTTCGCCACGCTGGCTCTGCTTGGTTTTTTCTTCACGCACATCGCCATGGTGATTCTGGCGGGATTCCGTTCCCGCATGCGTTCGATGATCGCCGGTAACCCTTCGAAGGAGAGATCCTCATGAGCCCATCCCGCCGGAAGTGGATTGCTCGCGGCGCCACGGCGCTGGCCGGCGCCTCGGGCGTGGCCGTGGCCGCGCGTCTGGCGGACAAGTATGGACTCATCCCGCCGGACGGCGTAGGGGTGTGGGGCCCCGGCGAGACGCTCACCTATGCCGCGCAGCGTCTGTTGGGGGCCAATGCGCTGGCGCGTGAGTTCACCCGGGACCAGATCACCAAACCGCCGCGCGCCAACGGACGCCCTCCGCAGGACGAGGAGTTCAAACGGCTTGAGGCGTCTGGCTTCACCGATTGGCGCCTTGCCATCAGCGGCATGGTGGACCGGCCGGCCACCTTTTCCATCGCTGAACTGAAGAGCTTCCCCCAGCGCGGGCAGATTACGCACCTGGCCTGTGAAGAGGGCTGGTCGTACATCGCCGAATGGGCCGGTGTGCCACTCAGCCACGTGCTGAATCTGGTGGGCATGCAGCCGCGGGCGCGCTTTGTGGTCTATTACTCGTTCCAGACGCGCTGGTGGGACAGCCTGGATATGGCGGACGCGCTGCATCCGCAGACCATCCTGGCGCTGGGCATGAACGGGGCGGAGATTCCCGTGGCGCATGGAGGGCCGCTGCGGCTGCGCGTGCCCCGGCACCTGGGCTACAAGAGCTTGAAGTATGTCACACGCATGGTGGTGACGGACACGGTGAAGAACCTGGGCAAGGGCTTGGGCGGGGCGACGCCCGAGCGCGGCTATGCCTGGTACGCCGGCATCTGAGCAGGGAATGCACTGCCAGCACGGCGGGATACAACGCCAGACATGATTCAGCTTCCTGGAACCACCGTACTCATCACCGGCGCCAAGGGCGGCCTTGGGACGTATGTCACGCAGGCGTTTCTGGACGCCGGCGCCACGGTGGCCGGTATGGCGCGTTCCATCATGCCCGCGGATTTTCCGGATCCGCGCTTCCATGCCGTTCCGGCGGACCTGGGCAAGCCGGAAACCCTGGCCGCGGCGCTTGCCGGAGCCCCGCCCATCAATGCTTTTGTGCATCTGGTGGGAGGCTGGACCGGCGGCACGTCCTTTGACGCCGCCTCCGATCAGGATTTTCTGGGGATGATGGAGATCAACGCGCTCGCCTTTCTGCGAGCGGCGCGAGCGGTGCTGCCGCTGCTGCGATCGAACCGTCCCGGAAGAATCGTGGCGATTGGAAGCCACGCCGCCACCCATCCTCAGCCGGGCGCCGCCGCCTATAGCGCGTCGAAAGCCGCCCTGGTTTCGCTGGTGCAATCCCTGGCCGCGGAACTGCGCACCGAAGAGATCACCGCGAACGCCATCCTGCCCGGCACACTCGACACACCGGCCAATCGGGCCGCCATGCCAGGGGCTGACTTCGCCAACTGGACCGATCCACGGCAGGTGGCCGCCACGGCGCTCTGGCTGGTGTCTCCCGGCGCCGCCCAGGTAACGGGGTCGGCGATTCGTGTGGGGTAACCATGGAACCGTTGAGCGGGTTGAAAGTGGTGACTGCCCGCAAGTTTGAGTCCGAAGCGATAGCGAAATCTGGCGGCTCCATGTCATGTCAGGCCATTGAGGACGGAGTTCCCGCTGGACCGCATTGATGCCCCAACGGCAGAACTGATAGACGGAACTCCCAGGCAACAGCCGGCGGTAGCGCAGCCTTTGCAAGAGCTTTGCAAGAGCTGAAGATAATCAACTGTTATAGAATTAAGCATCCGCTTCCCGCCGCGCTTCCTGCATTTGCACTGTGTGTCCTCAACCTTTTCACCTTCGTGACTGCTCATTGACTTCAACCATTCCGTTCTTGGGAAAGGAGCGATTGTAAATGGATCCCTCATGTGTAATCGTCGGCGCCGGCATGTCCGGTCTGACCGCCGCCGGCGAATTGCGCGAGAGGGGCTGGAACGTCACGTTGCTCGACAAGGGCCGTGGCGCCGGCGGGCGCATGGCCACCAGGAGAATGGGCGAGAGCCGTTTCGATCACGGCGCGCAGTTCTTCACGGTGCGGGACCCACGCTTTCGGGAGGCAACCAACCGATGGCAGCAGGCCAACTGGGTGGTCCCTTGGTTTGACGAAGGCGGGCATGTCCGGTACCGGGCAGCGGGTGGGATGAATGCGCTTGCGAAGCACTTGTCCATGCAGTTCGACGTGCGGACAGAGACTAAGGTGGCGCGCGTGGAGCCAGCGGACGAAGGCTGGCGGGTGATCACCGAGTCCGGCCTGACCCTGCGCGCGGGCGCTCTTGTGCTGACGGCCCCCGCGCCGCAGGCCTTGGCTCTGCTGGCAGCCTGTTCGGATCGGTTGCCCTCCCAACTCCTCTCCACTCTCGCTGCCATCTCCTTCGATCCTTGTCTTGCATTGCTTGTGACCATCGACGGACCGAGCCGGGTTCCTCCGCCCGGCTACATTCGCCCGGAGCAGGGGCCGGTTGAGTGGATCGCGGACAATACGCAGAAAGGTGTCTCCAACGGAGCCGCGGCTCTGACGGTACACGCCCGGGCGGACTTCTCCCGCGACTATCTGGAAGCGCCGCAGGAGGACGCCGCCAGGCTTCTTCTGGAAGCGGCCGGACCATGGCTGGGAGGAGAAATCACAGCCTGGCAGTTGCATCGCTGGAGGTACAGCCGGCCGGTGGAGGCAGGCCAGAGGCCGGCTTGTCTCTTCTCGCGCCAACCGCCCCTCGCGATTGCGGGAGACGCCTTCGGCGGGTCGCGTCTGGAGGGCGCTTTCCTGTCCGGACTCGCCGCGGCGGAGATGATCGCGGAACTGGGCAGCTCAGACTGATCGAAACGCAGAGGGAGATTCGCACTGTCCCCCCTCGGCCCGCGGGATCTGAGGCGAGCGAAAAATGTGCGTCATAGGCTCCCCGCCGTCATCAACTAAACATGGGAGGAGTGAGCAAACAGAACCTCCCCACCAAGATCTGCCAGGCATGCGGGCGGCCGTTCACCTGGCGCAAACGGTGGGAGCGCGTTTGGAATGATGTGAAGTATTGCAGCGACCGCTGCAGGGCCAAGCGAAAAACCTCATGAACCTTCGCCGCGATTTCCAGGACCGGGACGACCTGTTCGATTACCTGCGTGGGCAGTTTCCGAATGCCGGCGGCGGATTGAGCCCCTTTCGGGGAGGACGCGACGCCGCGGACGAACTTCTCAGGTCCTTTCCGGCATCCCATTACCCCACATTTCCGTTTTGAGCCGCGCGTGCGAATCTCCTGGATGCTCGTCCGCATCAATATCGATAGGGGTTTGAAGGCAGCGAAGACCCCTGCGGAGGACAGCACCCAATGGGTGACAAACAAAACCAGCCCTTTCAGCTCTCGTTCAACGGCCTTCTCAAGATCGACTTCCAGGGATCGCGCGTTACTTCCGATGGTGGTCTGATCCTGGTGCGTGAGTTGGATGAACGGCTGGGCTTCGGTGCTCTCATTGCCCAACACCTGACTGACTCACGGCGCGGCAAGAATACCCAGCTTCCGCTGGCGGACCTACTGCGCCAGTCCGTCTACAGCCGGATTGCCGGCTACGAGGATGTCAACGATGCCGAGCGGCTCTCGCAGGATCCAACCTTCCGGCTGA
>VFZY01000044.1 GCA_016870915.1 Acidobacteriota bacterium
TCGGCCCGGAGAGGTGGAAATCTTGAGAGAAAGGAGGCTGGGAGGGAGAGGTGTCGAAAGAACTGCTGGAAACAGGCATGTTGTCAGTTTTCGTTTTTGTGCGATGGTCGAAAGAAGCCATCCGCAGGCACTGGCCCGCCCTCGGAAAGGGGATTCTGATCAAATCCGGCACGGGAGTGAGGCGTTGGTGTAGACTGTTGGGGTCCGGGAGACCCAAAATGGAAATCCCGGTGAAGTTGTCGAGTCTCCGCCGATGTTCCGCCGCCGATTCCTTGCCGCCTCGCTCGGCGCCCGCGCGCTGGCACAGAACCGCGGCAATCTCCTGCTTCCCAGCGATCAGCCCGACGAATTCCATCTTCGGCTGATGTGGTATCACCCGGTGCCTCCGGTGGACCGGAACACATGGCGGCTCAGGATTGGCGGCCTCGCGGCCAGGCCCCAATCGTTCACCTTGGCCCAGCTTCGGGCGTTGCCGCAACTCACCCAAAGCTCGCGCATGAAGTGCGTGCAGTGCTGGTCGGCGCGCAACAACTGGGGCGGGTTCCGCTTCGGCCCCCTGCTCGATCTGGTGAAGCCTTCAGCCAAGGCCAAGGCCATCCGCATCGATTGCGCCGACAAATGGTATGAGTACTTCACGCTGGCGGAGGCTCTCTCGCCACGGGTTCTGCTGGCGTTGGATCTTGAGGGTAAGCCGCTTCCGGACAAACATGGCGCGCCGCTGCGTCTGATTGATCCGGCGAAGTATGGCTACAAGTCCGCCAAGCTGATCACCGCCATCACCTTCGTGGAAGAAGGCAAGGGCAGCATGGCGTGCGACATCGGGCCCTATTACTCCCCGGGGGGCGATATTCTGCCCGGTTACGATACGCCTCAGGATCTGGACGGAGGCAAAACCAAACGCAAGATCGCGGGCGGTGAGATTGTGGATTACTAGGCATGTTCCAGTGGACCAAGCGCCAGTTCGTGCGGCTCGCCGGGCTCGCCATTGCCGGCCGGATCGCTCCGCGGCTGCTTCCGGGCGCGCCGGTGGACGCGGGCCGCAAGGTGATCATTGTCACCTTCGGCGGCGGCGTGCGCTATTCCGAAACGTTTTCGCCGGAAGGGCTTCGCAACATCCCCGCGCTCGCGTCGCTCAGACCCAAGGGGTTCTTCTATTCGAACTGCGCCAATGCCGGCGTGCTCTCGCATTTCAACTCCAGCGCCTCCATTCTCACCGGCAACTGGCAGCGTGTGGATGACTTCGGCTTCGAGCGCCCCGCCGGCGCCACCATCTTTGAACAGTTCCGCAAACAGCGCCGGCTGCCTTCCACCCAGGCGTGGGCTATCTGCACGAACAAGAGCTTCTCCCTGATGAACCACGGCGCCGCGCGGGATCTGGGTGAGCCGTACGGCGCGAACCTTGTGCTGCCGAAGCAACTGCTGATTGAGGCGGTGGACGAAGTGGTGAAGCAGCGCGCGGCGCCCGGCGGCGTGGCGGATCGCGATGCCGTGCTGCGGCAACTGGAAGGCGTGCTCAACGAAGGCTACGAAGGCATCGGGTGGACCATCTTCAAGGGCAGCCGTGACCTGGACAACACCGTGCGCGCCACCCTGACGCGCAGCCTGGTGGAATACATCAACGGCCCCGAACTGCCCAGCTCCGGCGATGAGCTGACCTTCTTTGTCACGCGCGAGGTGATGCGCGAGTTCGGCCCGCGGCTGTTGTTTGTGAACTTCTGGGATATGGATGTGGCGCACTGGGGGTCCTATTCGCTGTACCTGCAGGCGGTGGCCCGTACGGACCGGCTGGTGGGCATGCTGTGGGAAGAGATCGAAACGAACCCGCGGTATAAGGGCCGCACTACGCTGCTGGTGCTGCCCGAGTTGGGCCGCGATGGCGATGTGAACACGGCCAATGGCTTCCTGAACCATCGCAGCGGAGACGCCTCATGCCGCAACATGTGGCTGCTCGCGCTGGGGGCGGGGGTGGCGCGCGGAGAATCGGACCAGCCCGTGCGGCACATCGACGTGGCGTCCACGGCCGCCGGCATTCTGGGATTCCACAATCCGGAGGCGGCCGGCAAGCCCTTGAGCCGGATCCTGCTCTAACGATGCCCGCCGCCGCCCCCAGTCCGTTGCTGCAAGGCCTCATCGACAAGGGTCTGTTTGAACGGCTGCCACCCACGTTTTCAACCTTCTTCTTCGAGCGGATCCGCGACTGGGCGCTGCTCTTTCCCGCCGAGCAGAGCTACTTCGAACGGCTCTTCGGCATGTTCGACCGCTCTGAACCGGAGCTGGTCGATCAACTCTTCGCGCCCCTTCGGGCCGTCGAAGCGCGCATGGGCGTCAACCCCAGAACATGGCCCACGCGCCAGTTCACGCTGGCCAATGTCGATTTTCTGAACCGCTCACCGCACTACGCCGAGTGGCGCGGCGTGATCGGCGATATCTTCTCGCGCATCGATCCGCTGCTGGATCAGGAACTGGTGCAGTTCGCCAGGCCGCGGCTCGCGATCGTCACCGCCCCCGCCGAACTTCCCACCGGCCCGGACCGCATGTGGACGCGCCTGGCCGCCAAAGGCCGCCGCGTTCCCCTGCGTCTTGACGCCGGTGAGGACCTCCTGGGCAGTCTGCTCACCGGCGGCGCTGGCGGCTCCTCACTCCTGGAACTGTGCGCCGCGCGCGATGGCGCCGGCCAGGCGTGGCTGATCGAGGCCGGCCAACGGCGCGCCGCGGGGGCCGGCCGCTACACCCACCTGAGCTATGAAGCCTTGCAGCCGTACCGCATCCGCCTGATGGATGAGGTGCGGAACATGGTGCAGCGCGAGGATATTCGGGGCCCGCGGCAACTGGGTGAACGGCTGCGCGCGATGTCCATGCCTGGGGGTCACGCCGACGGCGTGGTGGCCGATTTCGTGCGCACCACGCTGCTCAACGGCAACGGAACGCTGCTGATCAACAACACCTTCGTGGAGTGGGCCAGCATCCAGGCCGTGCGCCGGGCCCGGCCCACCGTGCTGGTCTCTTCATTCGGCGTCCGCAACAAGGTGAAGCCGTTTTCAAGCCTGCTGATTTACGCCGACCAGGAGAAGGTCACGCCGGTGCCCACGCAGACTGATACGCTGGGCTCCTACGTCGATCTGGAGATCTTCTACCAGTACCTGTGGCAGGAGTTCGAGAAGTACGTGGAATACCGTGGCAACACCGTCTATCTGTTCGCGGGCGAAGGCATGGATGAGATGCTGGTGTTGGGTCCGGCGGAGTTTAGCCTGCGGACGCCGGCGGCGCCCAGGGATGTCCACGCCGCTCTGAAAGGCTGGCTCAAACTATGAAGATCGCGCTTTGGCTGCTGCTTGTCCCGGAGCCCGGCTGGGTGGAGAGGATCGCTGCGTCCGGGCGCGTCACGGTCATTGCCGCGGATGAGCCGCCGCGCGCGCTGATTGCTCCGGGGCAACCGCCCCTGCTGAGCTTCCGGTACTTCGAAGGCAAGGACCGGCATCGGTTCGGCAAACTCGATCTGGTGATGGACGATGCGGGCCATTAGCCTGTTTGCCTGCGCCGCGGCGCTGGCGGCACAGACAGTGGATGATGGTCTGGCGGCTTTCCACAACGGCGACTACGTGCGCGCCGAAAAGATCCTCTCCGGTTCCGCGGACCCGCGGGCGCAACTGTTCACCGAACTCAGCCGTGCGGCCACCGGGCGCTGCCACGATTCCGTGCCCCGGCTCGAAGCGTTGCTCGCGGCGCAGCAGGGAGAACTGCGCCGTCTCACCGGGCTGGGATTGGTGCAATGCCACGTGGCGCTCTCCCAACTGGACCGCGCTTCCGCCCTGGCCGACCGCTTGAAGGCCGAGTTTCCCTCCGACGCCGATGTGCTGTACCAGGCCGCGCGCGTCCACATGCGGGCCTGGAACGACGTGATCTACCAGCTTTTTCAGAAAGCGCCCGCGTCCTATCGCGTGAATCACCTCTCGGCGGAAGTCTTCGAGACGCAGGCTAACTACGGCGCGGCGGTGGCCGAATACCGCAAGGCGATCGCGAAGAATCCCGCGGCCATCAATCTTCACTTCCGTCTGGGGCGTGCACTGCTGCTTGAGTCGCATGAACCGGCCGCGTTGGCCGCCGCGCTGGCTGAGTTTCAGGCCGAACTGAAGATCAATCCGTTCGACGCGGTGGCGGAGTATCAGGTGGCGCAGGTGCTCACCGCCCTGCAGCGCCCGGCCGAAGCGGAGCCGCGCCTGCGCCGGGCGTTGGAGTTGAATCCCGCGCTCACCGAAGCGCAACTGGCGCTGGGCAAGCTGCGGCTGGATGCCAGGGACTTTCCCGCCGCCATCAGCCTGCTTGAGGAAGCCGTGCGCAAGATGCCCGCCAGTGAGAACGCCCGGTACAGCCTGATGATCGCCTACCGGAATGCCGGCCGGATGGCCGATGCCGTGAAGCAGAAGGAAGAGCTTGACCGCCTGCAGAAGCCGCCCGAAGGCGAGTTCACTGAATTTCTGAAAAAGCTGGGTGAGCGGAAGCCCCAGCCATGATCGCGCTGTGGGCCGCCCTGTTGACGGCCGAAGCTCCGGACTACCGCAACGTTTCCCCGGCCCTTGGTTTGACGAAGAGCATTCCGAACGGCGGCGCCGTTTCGAAGAAGCACATCATCGAAACCACCGGCAGCGGCGTTGGCTGGATTGACCTGGATGGGGATGGATTTGAGGACGTGGTGCTTCCCTCCGGTCCCGGAATGCCGGCGTTGTTCTATCGCAACCGGAAGGGCCGCCGTCTGGAGGAGATGGACACGGGATTCAAGCGCCAGGGCTGGGCGCAGGGTGTCTGCGCGGGCGACTATGACAACGATGGCCGTACCGATCTGCTGATCACCTACTGGGGCCGGAACGCACTGTTGCGCAACGTCGACGGCACGCGTCTCGAAGACGCCACCGCACGCGCGGGCCTGGTGCATGATCGCGTGCGCTACAACACCGGCTGCGCGTTTCTTGACTATGACCGGGATGGCGATCTCGACCTGTTCGTCGCCAACTATCTTCAGTTCAGCTTTGAATCGGCGCCGCTGCCGGGGGCGAATCCCTATTGCTGGTACCGCGGCATTGCGGTGAACTGCGGCCCGCGCGGCCTGCCGTTCGATCGCAATCTTCTCTATCGCAACAACGGCGACGGCACGTTCACCGCCGTCTCCGCCGTGTCGCTCATCGAGCGCCCCGCTCAGCACTACGGGCTCGGCGTGCTGACCGGCGACTTCAATCGCGACGGCTGGCCCGACATCTTTGTCGCCTGCGATCAGACCCCGTCGCTCCTCTACATCAATCAGAAAAACGGCGCTTTCGCCGAAGAGGCCCTGCTCCGGGGCGTGGCGCTCGATGAGAACGGCCGCGCCCTTTCCGGCATGGGCGCCGCCGCCGCCGACTACGACGGCGACGGGCTGCCTGACATCTTCCGCACCAACTTTTCCGATGAGCGCGAAACGCTCTACCAGAACGCGGGCGGCGGCCACTTCAACGAGTCGACGATGAAGGCCGGCCTGGCCCACAACACCCGTTTCGTGGGCTGGGGAACGGCGTTTCTCGATTTCGACAACGATGGCTGGCGGGATCTGTTTCTGGCCAACGGCCATGTGTTCCCGGAAGTGGATTCCTTGAAGACCGACATCCGCTACAAGGAACGGGCGATCCTCTACCGCAACCTGGGCACGGGCGCGTTTGAGGATGTATCGGAACGCGCGGGCCCCGGCGTGGCGGAGCGCCACTCCGCGCGCGGCGCCGCGGTGGCGGATCTGGACAACGACGGATCGCTTGAGATTCTCATCGGGAACCAGAATGAGCCGCCTTCTCTTCTGCGCAATGCCGCGAAGCCTCGGGGCGCATGGCTCAGCCTGCGTCTGCTCACGCGCACCGGCCGCGATGCCATCGGGGCTGAAGTGGAAGTCTCCGCGGACGGGCGCAGGCAGTTGGATGAAGTGCGCAGCGGCGGCAGCTATCTTTCGCAGAACAGCCTCCGCCTGCATTTCGGCTTGGGCCCATCCGCCACCGCGCGCGTGAAGGTGCGATGGCCGGACGGCGGCGAAACGGTGCATCCGCGCGTATCCGCGGGCCGCCAGACGCTGCGGCAGCCCTGAATCAGGTGCGGAAGAGGACGCTCTCGCGATTGAACGTCCGCACGGAAAAGGCAAACGCCAGACTGGCGAAGACCAGATTGGCGCCAAACGTCAGCGCGAACGCGGCCACCTTCACATCGCCCTGCAGGATGCTCTTGATCAACTGGCTGGTGTTGAACACCGGAATCAGCGACGAGAGCGGATTCGTATCCATGCCGGGCAGCCCGCCGAGCAGCGCTGGAAAGATCACCATCATGACCAGGGGCGTGAGATAGCTCTGCGCCTCCTTGAACCCGCGCGCGGTGACCGCGATGGCCATCATCAACGAAGACGCCATCACCGCCAGAGGCAGCAGCGCCAGCAGCACCAGAGCCATCGAAAATCCATCGAGCGGTATGCCGCCGGACATGATCTTGGCCGATCCCGGAAGGCCTCCGTTCTTCAACGCAAACACCAGGCTCGCCATGGTCATCAGCGCGGTGGTGTAGGTGGCCGTGGCCGCGGCCGACATCTTGCCAAGCACAATTTCGGTGCGCGTGGAAGGCGTCGCCAGCAGCGCCTCCAGGGTCCTGCGCTCCTTCTCCCCGGCGGTCATGTCAATGGTTGGATACATGCCTCCGGAGAACATCAGCAGCACCACCACGTAGCCCACGATGGTCCCAAAGATGAACCCGCCCATCTTTCTCTCATTGGCCACGTTCACCCGCGTCACGTGGAACGGTTGCAGCGCCTCCGCGGGCAGGCCCCGCGCAGCCAGCGTCGCCAGCACCTTCTGCTCCTTCACTTCGTTCAGTGACGCCTGCAGCCGGTCGGATGCAATCCCCGACGCCTGGCGTGTTCTGTCCGCCAGCAGGCGATAGATTCCGGCGGCTTCTTCCACTCCCGCCGATACCTTCCTGGATTCGATGGCGGCGCGCAAATCGGGCACAACCATCGTTTTGAGGCCGCTGCGCTCCAGGGCCGCCGCCAGTTCAGGCGACTGCACCGGCGCGGTGATTCCGATCGACGTTGCTTCCTCCGAGGACTTCTTTTCCGACATCGCCATGAACTTCCCGGCGCCCAGAATGATCGCGGGAATGGCCACCAGGGGCAGCAGCACCATGCTCAGCAGCGTCCGGCGGTCGCGCAACAGGTCTGTCATCTCCTTGCGATAGATGGTTGCCACCAGCTTCAGTCTCATGCGGCCTCCATGCCCAGGAGGGTCAGAAAAATCTCGCGGAGGCGCTCCTTGCCCGTGGCCTGCCTCAGTTCCGACATCGTGCCGGACACCCGCAGCTTTCCCTGGTGAATCACGCCGATGCGATCGCACAGGTATTCGGCCTCCTCCATCACATGGGTGGAATAGAGAATGCAGCGGCCCGCGCGCCGGGCTTCCAGCACCGTCTGCTCGATGATTCGCGCCGTGGGAACGTCGAGTGCCGAGGTGGGCTCGTCGAGAATCAGCACCGGCGGATCATGCACCAGCGTGCGGGCGATCGCCGTTTTCTGCTTCATGCCGGTCGAGAGTTTGTCGGTGCGTGTGTCGGCGAAGTCTGTCATCTCAAAGCGTGTGATCAACTCGTCGGTCCGCCGGGCCAGCGCATCTTCAGGCGTCTCGTGGAGGCGGCCGAAGAACATCAGAGTCTCCCGCGGCGTCATGCGGGCATAGAGGCCGGTCTCTCCGGCCAGAAAGCCGATGCTTCGGCGCACCTGCTGCGGCTGCTGAACCAGATCAAAGCCGTTCACCGTGGCCGAACCCCCGGTGGGAGCCAGCATGGTGGCCAGCAGGCGCAGAGCGGTGCTCTTCCCGGCCCCATTGGGGCCCAGCAGACCGTAGATCTCACCGGGCGCCACTTCAAAGCTAACGTCGTCCACGGCGCGTACGGTGCCGCGTTTCTTGTCCTCAAATGTGTGGCTCAGGCCGCGAACGGTGACCATGCCGCCAATCAGAAGCTTGCATAGAGGTACGCGCAGTCCTCCATCCGGCTCTTTCCTCCTGTGTTCACGGCGAACCGCTGGGGCGCTGTCTTGCCATCGCGCGTGCGGCTGCTCCAGAGTGAAGCCGATCCGTAGACGCCGTCCTTGCGCAATGCATAGAACGTGATGCTGAACTTCGCCAGCTTTGCCTTGTCGTCGTTGTAGTTCCGTGAAATGCGTTTCAATGTATCAAGACACGCATCGGTGGGTGACATGCCCTTGCGCATGTTCTCAACCACCGTATGGCCGCCCGCCACGCGAATATTCTCTTCTCCCCGTCCGGTTGAGCCGCCCGCGCCGACATCCTGATCGACGTACAGGCCCGCCCCGATGATGGGCGAATCGCCGATGCGGCCGGGAATCTTCCACGCCAGCCCGCTGGTGGTTGTCACGCCGGACATCTCGCCCTTTGCGTTCAGCGCCAGACAGTTGATGGTGCCCGTGGGTGGATTCGCCGCGCGATCCCACGCGTAGGCCAGCAGTTCCTCATCGGCGCCCGGAAACGCGCCGCGCAGGCGCGCCGACGGCTTTCCCGGAGCATCCAGACCGTCGGTCCAGTTGTTGTGGCCGCCGGCATCCCGCAGCGACTGCTTCCACACCATCCACGCCAGCCGGCTCTTCTCCGTGAGCAGGTTTTCTTCCTTGAATCCCCAGGCCCTCGCGAACCGCAGCGCGCCTTCGCCCACCAGCATGCAGTGGTCCGTCTGCTCCATCACCAGCTTGGCCACTTTCGACGGGTTCTTGATGTGACGCAGTCCCGCCACGGCGCCGCACCGCCGCGTGGGGCCGTGCATCACGCTGGCGTCCAACTCTACGGCACCCTCTTCGTTTGGCAGACCGCCGTAGCCCACGGAGTCGTCGTTCGGGTCATCCTCCACCGAGTTCACACCCGCTACAACTGCGTCCAGCGTGTCCCGGCCGCGCTCCAGATACGACATCGCGATCTCGTTGCAGGCGAGCCCGTTATTGCTTGAAATCACGACATTCCGAGGCCCGCCTTGTGCCATCGCGCCAAGAGCCGAAGAAGCAAACATCCATTCACGCCGGTTCATGAACTCAACTATAGCGCGCAGGAATGAATGGTCCGGCGGCCGGGATCTTGCGTTCATGAGAATGCTGAAAGTTCTTTCCCTCACCGCCGCTCTGCTCGCGCCCGCGTTCGCCGGCGGCGCCACCAACCAGACCCTTACCAAGGCGACGCTCTCAAACGAAGGCGCGCGCCGTGTCATCCGAGGCGCCGTGGAATT
This sequence comes from Acidobacteriota bacterium, assembly GCA_016870915.1. Taxonomy (GTDB): domain Bacteria; phylum Acidobacteriota; class Terriglobia; order Bryobacterales; family Bryobacteraceae; genus VFZY01. Next base: position 9,283 of record VFZY01000044.1, read on the forward strand.
GGCGCGCCGGCTTAACACCACCGGCGTGATTGCCGTGGTGGACGATGGCGGCAATCTGATGGCGCTTGAACGGCTGGATGGAACCTTCCCGGCCGGGGCCAACATCTCAATTGGAAAGGCCCGCACCGCCGCGCTTTTCCAGAAACCCACCCGAGCCTTCGAGGAGATCATCGGAAAGGGCCGCACCTCAATGGTTGCGCTCAACGACTTCACGCCGCTCCAGGGTGGCGTTCCCATCCTGGCGGATGGACGCGTCGTGGGCGCCGTCGGTGTCAGCGGCGCAGCCAGCGCTCAACAGGATGAAGAACTGGCCATGGCCGGCGCGGCCGCTTTCGATTCTCAACCGGCCCGGGTTCGCTTCTTCGACGCCGGCGAAGTCAGCAGCGCTTTCGCCAAAGGCGCGGTATTGTTCAACGACGGAGAGCGGTACATGATTCACGCCTCCCGCCGTGAATCGCCCGGCATGGCGGAAGTTCACACCGGCGATGCCGACCTGGTATACGTTCTGGACGGTACGGCCACCCTTGTCACCGGCGGCTCGGTATCCGGACTCAAAATGACCGGCGAAGGAGAGTTCCGTGGCCAAGTCATCGAAGGCGGCGATACCCGCGCTCTGAAGAAGGGCGATGTTTTCATCGTGCCGGCGGGCGTGCCCCATTGGTTCAAGGAAGTCTCCCAGCCGTTCCTCTACTACGTTGTGAAAGTGCGGTAGGAGACCGGCCATGAAGATCCCTGAGACTGCCGCCATTGCGGCCGCCGCGGCGTTCGCCCTAGTCGCCGCTACATCGCGTGAACCGGGTGCCGCCTTCGCCACCCTGGATCTGGCATCGGCTGGAGACGCCGCGCTTGCCCGGGCGGAGTGGCGATTCAGCGATACGCGGATCGTGGAGACCACGTTTCGCGCTCCGGGTCCCGATGGCCAGCCGTCCACAGTGCCCAACAGTACCTACGACTTCACGCCGCACGCTGGCGGCGTGGACTTCGACGATTCTTCCTGGCCCATCATCAGCCCCGGGGCTCTCGAAGAACGGCGGGGCAACGGCCGCCTCAGCTTCGTCTGGTACCGGGTGCGGTTCGTCGTGCCGGAAAAGGTGCGGGGCATGGACGTGGCGGGCTCCACGGTGACGTTCGAGACCTCGGTGGACGACTATGCCGAAGTGTGGGTGAACGGCGAACTCACGCGCGCCCCCGGCCAGTCCGGCGGCTCGGTGGTGGCTGGCTGGAACACACCGAACCGTCTGGTCATCGCAAGAAACGCGAAGCCCGGCCAGAGCGTGCAACTCGCCATTTTCGGCATCAACGGGCCCATCTCCGGATCGCCGACAAACTACATCTTCATGCGCTACGCGAGGCTCGCGTTTCATCGCGCCGCGCCAGGCCCGGTGGCCATTTCCCCCGCCGAAGTCAACGTCGAAGTGCTGCGGAATGACCCGTCCATGGACCGCCTTGTGAGCCGCAATCCCAAGCTGTTCAAGATCGCGGAAGGGTTCCAGTTCACGGAGGGGCCGGTGTGGATACAGCAAGGCGGCTACCTGCTGTTCAGCGATCCGAATGCCAACACCATCTACAAGTACAACCCGGCGGGCGAGGATCTCACCGTGTTTCGCACTCCCAGCGGCTACTCCGGCGGCGACATAGCCGAATACGGCCAACCGGGTTCGAACGGATTGGCGGTGGATCCGCAAGGCCGCCTGACGGTCAACGAACACGGCAACCGCCGCGTGACGCGCACTGAGCCCGGCGGCTCGACGACGGTGCTGGCGGACCGCTATGACGGCAAGCGGCTCAACAGCCCCAATGACTTGGTCTACCGCTCCGATGGCACTCTCTTCTTCACGGATCCACCGTTCGGCCTGCCGCGGTTCTTCGACGATCCACGCAAGGAGCTTTCCTTCAGCGGCGTTTACTCGCTGCGCCATGGAACCCTGCGGCTGGCGGCGCGGGACTTCACCGGGCCCAACGGCATCGCGCTGTCCCCGGATGAGCGCTACCTCTACGTGGCCAATTGGGATGAGAAAAGGAAGGCCATCCTGCGTTACCCGGTGCGGCCGGATGGTTCGCTTGAGCAGGGCCGCCCGTTCTTTGACATGACCAACGCCGCCGGGGAGGACGCTCTTGATGGCATGAAGGTGGATCGCGAAGGCAACCTCTACGTGAGCGGGCCGGGCGGGCTATGGGTGCTGTCCCCCGGCGGCGTGCATCTGGGCACCATCGTCACCCCGAAACACGCCCACAACTTCGCCTGGGGTGGCGTCGATGGCCGCACCCTCTACATCACGGCTCGCGATGCTCTCTACCGCATGCCGCTGCTGGTTCCGGGCCATCGCCTCGCGGCGGGAACCGGCCGCTGACGGCCGCTATCGAACCTGGGGCGGCAGATTGCCGTAGGTCCAGGGACCCTTGAACGCAGGCGCCGGGCCGGAATTGGGAATCTCGCCCGGCTTCAGCGTCTTCAGCAACTCCACGCCCGCGTCCGCCATCTGCCGGCCCGCGCTCACTTCCAGATTGCTGTAGCTGGTGAGGCGAGTCTCGTAGCCGCCGCCTGTGGCGCTTAGAGCCTCTTCCGTCGGTACATAGCCTGTGCAGCCATTGGCCAGTTCCACCGGCCATGTGAACGGGAACGGGCTGCGGCGCTTGATATCGAGCCCCAGCTCCACGAAGTACTCGGCGGGGTTCGAGACAAAGGCCGCCGGGCCCACCTGCACCACCTGCACCTCCACTTCCACGCGCGGCTCGGCCTGAATCTGGGCGTCCAGCATCACCGTTTCCTTGGCGAATGCCCAGTCCGCCGGGTCCACGGTCTTGGGATCCTTTTGCACCAGGGCCAGCGCCTCGCGGACGCGCTCCGGCGACGGGATGCGATGTCCGACGGTCCACGTTTTGGCTACACTGCGAACCGGCGTAAGCACGCCCCGCGGAGCGGACAGCAGAGTCTTCACCGCTTCGGCGCCCACGCGGCCTCCCACCAGCCGGGCGTACTCATCGCCGCCTGGCTGACGATGCGGGCTCAGGTTGTCAACCTGCGTGATGTCGCCCGAGGCGCCCTGCAGGAAAACCACCACCGCCTGTTCGCCAAACACACCGCGAATGGTGCGTTCCAGATAGTGGATCCAGTTGGCGGAAATGCCTCCCGGGCTGGTGGTGGCGTGGCAGGCATAGGTCACAACGCAGCCCGCCAGCCGCCCCGAGGCATCGAAAGCGCCGATCACGCCCACTTCGGGATCGATCGGGCCCGCGGATTTCACAATGTCGGGATTACCCTGGCCCGGATGCGTGAACGTCAAGCCGTTCTTCATGCGGAATCGCCGGTTGAAGGCCGCCTTGTCCTCGTGCCCGCGCCCGGCCGAAAGCGCCAGTTCCTCGCGGGCGGCGTCGGCCCGGCACACCGCTTCCACAATCCGTTCGCGCACCAGCGCCAGGTAGCGCGGATCCGCCGCGGACGATTTTTCGTAGGCCAGCCTTCGAACAAGTTCCGAAGCGTGATCGTACTGGCCCGGCTGCACCATGCCCACCGGACCCGAGGAGTGCGAGTGCGAGGCGCCGATCAGCACGTTGGCTCCGGGCAGCCCGCACCGTTTCTCAATCTCGCGCCGCGCCGCCAGCACCAGGTGTCGCGGCACGATCAGGGCATCCAGGCCCACCAGCGCCACGCGGCCGCGCCCGTCACCGAACACCGCCGCCCGAGCCTTGCAGGGGTCATGAAACCACTGGTGGAACACCTTGCCATAGCCGCCCGGTTGCTCCATGCCGATCTCAGGCGTGATGTCGGTCTCGGCGAATCCCGCCTTCGCCGGCGAACTGGACTGTTGAGAAAATGCGGGAAATGCAACGGGAATTTTCAGAAAAGTGCGGCGGCTAATCGGCATTTTCTTATGCTCCCGCGGGCAGCACCAACTCCGTGAGGCAGCCGCGCACATCCATCTCGTACTCGATGCTGACGATCGGCGGCCGCGAATAATGCCACACGAAACCATGGTTGTTCCCGGCCTTCATCCGGCCGCACAGATCGCGCGGCAGCAGACTGTGGATGTTGTGCACGGTGTAAACCTCGGTCACCGTGGAGTGCTCCCAGCCCACGCCCAGGCCCTTCATGCGTCCTTCCATCAGGCCCATGACGTACTGCAGTTTTGCCTGAATGGCCGCGGGAGACGTTTCACCGCGGCGCACCACATCGTGCGGGTCCAGCGAGCCTTCCGGCAGTTCTCCCGCGCCCGCAATGACGAAGGTTTTACGGGTGTGGCTTGCCGGCATCGTGTAGGAGAACCCGTACAGGCACGGCTCCGATGGCGCACCGGTTTCGGGCGCAACGTTGGTGCGCGCCACCGGGTTCACGCCGCCCTCAAGCAGGATGTTCCAACTCTTCAGGACATCCACGTAGCCTTTGTTGAAGTCGATGAAGCCCTGGAATGTGAATGGCTTGGGGGATCGCAGTTCCATCCCGCAGAGGGACTGCTTGGGGCGCCCAAGCCGGTCCAGGTGCCCCGACACCCGGTCAAACCCTGCGCGCAGCGGCACCGGGCGTTCGAACCGGGCATGGATCACCTCGAATCCAGGCAGGGCGGCAGCGCCCGCGGAATATGGGCTGATACCCCGAATGAATCGATATCCGCCCGCCGGATTGTCCGTCATGCGTACCATCGTACGCCGAACGGCTGTTGGTTAGCTGGCGCCGCCCGCTGCAAGTGAACTGGCCGGGATGGGCTTCGCTGCCGCCACTGCCGCCATCTCCTGCTCGGAGACCAGCAGATCCGTCAGCATCATCCCGCTCAAGACCGTATCCACGCGGGTCTGGATCTCACGCCAGACGGAGCGGATGGAGCAATCGCCGTCATGGTTGCAAACCCGTTCCTGACCGGCATGCCGCGTACAGAATCTGGGGCCAAACAACCGTCCGCCCAGCAGTTCAAGGACCGAAGAAACCGTGATCTCTTGGGCCGGCCGGCTGAGCGTGTAGCCGCCCGCCTGCCCGCGCGAACTCGTCACAAAGCCGCCAATGCGCAGGATTCGCATGAGCTTGGCGACGTTGGGGATCGACAAGCCCTCGGCGCGGCTGATGTCGGGAATGCTGAGACTTGCGTTCTCACCGTGTCTGGCCATGTGGAGCAGACACCGCAGCCCGTATTCCTCCTGTGCGCTGATTTTCATAAGGACATGGTATATGAGTCCGGCGGAAATAGGAAGAGCGAAAATCCAATATGAAAGTATATTAATGTACCATATTTCGAAGCAACAAAGCAACTGGAGTGAGGTGCCAGGGGCGCGCGACACTGGTCTTGGCGGCAACTTCAAGAAACCAGACCAGTTTGGTCCGATGCCAACCTTGAGGGGGTGGCAGGATGGGTCACTTCACCGCCACGGCGGGAATCTTGGCCTCGGCGGCCAGGCGGTTGAACTGGGCCAGGTCCGCTCGCTTGAGGTCGCGAAACCTAGCCAGCCGGGCGTTGATCGCAGTCACCAGTTCCTCCCGCACCTGCTGTGCCTGGGCGGTGGGCCCGGCATCGGCGCTCTGTACCACTCCGGCCAGAGCCGCCAGCTTGTTGTTCAGCCGGATGGGGTAGTTCAGTGGGTCCTGGCTGCTCTGATTCCTGGTTTGGTAGAGGTCCTCTTCAATCTCCTTGAGGCGCGCCAGAATCGCCGCGCCGGCCTTGATCGCCGGCTGCGCAGCGGGCAGGTCCTTGTGTCTGGCCGTGAAATCGTCCAACTGTTTCCGGATGTCGCGAATCTCGATGATCGCCTGGTGCGTCTCGGTCAGCTTGTCGCGGATCTGAATGGCCAGTTCGAACTGGCTGTCGAATTCGGCCTGGGTGGTCGCGATCCGGGGGTCCTTGCGAACCTCGAACGGTTGAGAAAGTGTGGCGCCCGCGGCGCTCAGCCGCACGGTGTAGCGGCCCGGGCTGATCTTGGGGCCGTTCAGATTGCCCGCCCACAGGATCATCCCGGGAAAGCGCTCCGCATCGGCGTGGCGCAGATTCCAGACAAAGGTGTTGAGGCCGGCCTCGGCAGGCACCCGCACTGCCGGGGCGCGGGGCGCCTCATCGTCGCCGCCGCCTGCTGCCTCCGGCGCGGCCGGCTTGTCGCCGGTCGAAAAAGCACGGATCACGGCCCCCTTGGCATCCAGGAACTCAAGTTTCACCTCGTTCTTGGACACATCCGGTTTGGCACGCAGATGGTAATGCACCACTAGTCCTGCCGGGGGATTCTGGCCCGCGCCGCCGGTGCCGCGGCCGGACACGCTGGCCATGCGATATCCCTCCTCGGGGGCGAAAAGCGTGACGGGCTCAGTGTGGGTGGAGTCCTTCAGTTGGTGCAGCACGGCTAGGTCGTCCAGAACCCAGAAGCCGCGGCCCTGGGTGGCAACCACCAGGTCGCGTTCCCGCTTGTGCACGGCGAGGTCCGTAATGGGTACCCGTGGCAGGTTCAACTGCAGCGGCTGCCAGTGCGCCCCGTCGTCGAACGAAACGTGGAGGCCGGTCTCGGTTCCCGTGTAAAGCAGGCCGCGGCGGTGCGGATCCTCGCGGATTACACGAGTGAAAGATCCCTCCGGCAGGCCGGTCACGATCTTTGTCCAAGTCCTGCCGTAGTCGGCGGTCTTGTAGAGCAGCGGCCGGAAGTCGTCGAACTTGTAGAGCGTGGCGGCAATGTAGGCCACGCCGGCCTCATGGGGCGAGGCCTCAAGGGAGTTGATCTGCGCCCATTCCGGCAGATCGTGTGGGGTCGCCTTGCTCCAGGCGCCGCCGCCGTTCCGCGTCACGTGGACCAGTCCGTCGTCGGACCCGGTCCAGATCACGCCCTTGGCCACGGGCGACTCCATCATCGTGAAGATCGTTCCGTAGTATTCAACGCTGGTGTTGTCCTTGGTGATGGGCCCGCCGGTGGGCCCCATCTTCGACCGGTCGTTGCGAGTCAGATCGGGGCTCACGGGCTGCCAGTTGGCGCCCTCGTTCGCCGACTTGAAGACCACGTTGCCCGCCGTGTACAACAGCTTCGGGTCATGCGGGGAGAACAGGATCGGGAAGTTCCACTGGAAGCGGAACTTCATCGCCTCCACGCCTGAACCCATCGGATTGTCGGGCCAGACGGTGATGTTCCTCAGTTGGCCGGTGATGTGGTCGTACCGGGTAAGCAGGCCGTCATAGGATCCGGCGAAGACCACGTTCGCGTTGGCGGGAGAGGGCGCGATCCAGCCGCTTTCGCCGCCGCCAACGGCCCACCACGCGTTGGCGCCGATGCCCGACGATGCGGTCCGGCTGGCGATGCGGACCGTGGTGTTGTCCTGCTGCGCTCCGTAGATGTTGTAAGGGAATTCGTCATCGGTGGTGACGCGATAGAACTGCGCGGTCGGCTGATTCTGGCCGGTCCAGCGCCGGCCGCCGTCGTCGGAGACATGCGCGCCGCCGTCGTCGCCGCCGATCATGCGGTTGCTGTTGTTGCTGGCGATCCAGAGGTCGTGGTTGTCGCCGTGCGGGGTGGCGATCTGCTGGAACGTCCTGCCGCCGTCGTTGGACCGGAAGAAGTTCACGTTGAGCACATAGACCCGGTCCGCCACCTGGGGATCGGCGAAGATGTGCGTGTAGTACCAGGCTCTCTGGCGCAGGTTGCGTTCCTGGTTCACCCGCGTGAACGTGCGGCCTCCGTTGTCGGACCGGAAGACGCCGCCGTCGTCGGCTTCCACCATTGCCCAGACGCGCTGCGGATTGACGGGCGACACCGCCACGCCGATGCGGCCCAGAACCCCTTTGGGCAGCCCTTCCTGGCGCGAGATCTCCTGCCAGCTGTCGCCGCCATCGGTGGACTTGTAGAGCCCCGAATCCGGCCCGCCGCTCTCGAAGAACCACGCCCCGCGGCGCACGTGCCAGAGCGCGGCATAGAGAATGTTCGGGTTGGAAGGATCCATGGCCAGATCCACGCCGCCCGCGTTGGCGCTCTTATGGAGCACGCGCTGCCAGGTGGCTCCGCCGTCGCGCGACCGGAAGACGCCGCGCTGCTCGTTCGGTCCGAAGATGTGGCCCAGAGCCGCGACATAGACAATGTCCGGGTTCTTGGGATGGATTCGGATGCGGCTGATGTGGCGGGTATCTTCCAGCCCGATGCGCTTCCACGTGGATCCGGCGTCGACGGACTTGTACATGCCGTCGCCATGCGACACGTTGCCCCGCACGCACGCTTCGCCCATCCCGGCATAGATCACGTTGGCATCGGAATCGGCCACCTGCAATGCGCCCACGGTGCCGGTGCCGAACGCTTCGGCGGGCACCGGGTTCCAGGTTTCGCCGGAGTCCGTGGTCTTCCAGATGCCTCCGCCGGTGGCCCCGAAGTAGTAGGTGGAAGGCTGTGCCACGCTTCCCGCCACAGCGATCACGCGGCCGCCGCGGAAGGGGCCGATAGTGCGGTACTTCAACCCGTCAATCAGCTTCTGATCGGCTGCATGGCAGGCGGCGCCCAAAGCAAGGCATACCCAGATTCGCATGCGTACGATTCTAGCGTGCTAGCCTGGAGCGGACGATGGCTAGTCTTGTTCAGTTGATGCATCCGGAGCGCGGCCGCGCTGTGGCTCTTGTGGACGGAGAAGCGCTGGTTCTGCTGAGCGCGAATTCGGTGTATGAATTGGCCGCGGAGGCCGCCCGTTCAGGCGCCCGCCTTGCCTCGCTGGCGATGCAGCGGCGAACGGCGGAGACCCTGGATTACGCGGCGGTCCATGCGCTGAGCACGTCCTGGCGCTTCCTTCCTCCGTTCGATCATCCCGAGGAGCCCGCGCGGTGCCTGGTGACCGGCACCGGTCTGACGCACAAGGCCAGCGTCGATAACCGCAACGCCATGCACGAGAAGGCGGCCGAACTGACGGACTCCATGAAGATGTACTACTGGGGTCTTGACGGCGGCCGGCCGGCCGAGGGCGCGGTGGGGGTGGCGCCGGAGTGGTTCTACAAGGGTTCCGGCGAGATCCTGCGCGGGCATGGCGAGCCGCTTGAGATTCCCTGCTACGGCGAGGATGGGGGCGAGGAGCCCGAGATCGCCGGAGTCTACTTCATCGATGAGACCGGTGGCGTGCGGCGCGTGGGCCTCACCATGGCCAATGAGTTCAGCGACCATCGTGTGGAGAAGAAGAACTACCTCTATCTGGCGCACTCGAAGCTTCGCACCTGCGCGATTGGGCCGGAACTGGTCCTCGACCCTGCGTTTGCCGATGTGCGCGGCACCGTGACCGTGGAGCGTGGCGGCGCCGAACTGTGGAGCAGCCCCATCAAGAGCGGCGAGGACAACATGGCGCACTCGCTGGCCAATCTGGAGCATCATCATTTCAAGTACGCCCGGCACAGGCGTCCCGGCGATGCCCACATCCACTTCTTCGGCGCCAGCGCGTTCAGTTTTGGCGCCGGGGTGGTGCTGGAAGAGGGCGACACGATGGTGGTTCAGTTTGGCGGATTCGGCCGGCCGCTCCGGAACACCGTGGCCGTGGACCGGTCTCCCCAGAGCCTTGTCGGCGTCCGGCCGCTGTAGCAGGTACAATCGGTCCAGTTACCGGATGATGGACATCTCTTTTCGACCACTGCTTGCGGGATTGTGTGCGCTGCCGGCCCTGCTGGCGCAGGACTCCCTGGGTGACCGGGCGCACGCGGTGCTGGCCGCACGCTGTCTGGGGTGCCACGGTTCGCAGGCGCAGGGTGGTCTGGACCTGCGCACACAAGCGGGTGCGCTCAGGGCGGTTCAACCAGGCAACAGCGCGGCCAGCCTGCTGATGGCGCGTATCAGCGGCGCCAAGCCGCCGCGCATGCCGATGGGCGGCGCTCCGCTGACGGCCAGCGAAACGGAGTTGCTGCGCCAGTGGATCGATCAGGGGGCGCCTTATCCCGCTGCCCGGGCCGCCGAACCGAAGTGGACACCGCCTCTCGCGCCGCGGCAGGTAACGCCGCCGGCGGGTGGCGCGCACCCCATTGACGCCTTCCTGCCGGTGAACAAGCCGCTGGTTTCAGACGGCGTGTTCGCGCGCCGTGTGTGGCTGGACCTGTGGGGCCTGCTGCCCACGCCGGCCGAGCTGAAGCGGTTCGAGGACGACCGCACGGAGGGAAAGCGGGACAAGCTGGTGGCGCGGCTCCTCAGCCACAAGGAGAACTACGCGGGTCACTGGATGAGCTTCTGGAACGACCTGCTGCGCAACGACGAGGGCGTGATCTACCACGGCGAGCGCAAGTCCATTACGCCGTGGCTGAGGAAGGCGCTGGAAGACAACCTGCCGTATGACGAGTTCGCGCGGCGCCTGATCAGCCCGGAATCGCCAAGCGATCCCGACGGGTTCCTCACCGGCGTCACGTGGCGCGGCGTGGTGAGCGCAAGTGAACTGCCCCCCATGCAGGCCGCGCAGAACAGCGCGCAGATCTTTCTGGGTGTGAACCTGAAGTGCAACTCCTGCCATGACAGCTTCATCAGCAAGTGGCAGCTCGCGGACGCCTACGGTCTGGCCAGCTTCTTCGCGCCGGAGCCGCTTGAAATGGTGCGGTGCGATGTCAAGACAGGCCGCGTTCAGCAGGCCCGGTTCCTGTTTCCCGAACTGGGCAGTGTGCCCGAGGGTCTGGATCTCAAGGGCCGGCGCGCCGTGGCCGCGGATCTGTTCACCAAGCCCGCCAACGGCCGCTTCGCGCGCACCTACGTGAACCGCATCTGGGCGCGCCTTCTGGGCCGCGGGCTGGTGGCCAACGTGGACGACCTGTCGGCCGAGCCGTGGAACGCCGATCTGCTCGACTGGCTGGCGATGGATTTCGCGGGCCAGGGATACGATACGCACAAGCTTCTGGCGCGCATCATGAACTCGCGGGCCTATCAGTTGCCCAGCGTCACGGAAGTCAGCGCCGGCCCCAGGTACCGGTTTGAAGGCCCTGAGCGGCGGCGGCTGAGCGCCGAGCAGTTGGCCGATGCGGTGGCCTCACTCACGGGCGAGTGGCGGCCCGTGGAGAACCGGGCGACGCGGGAGGTGGCCTATGCGCGGGAGTGGCGGTTCAAGTCATCGCCGCTGACGCGGGCGCTGGGGCGGCCCATTCGCGATCAGGTGACCACGGTGCGGCAATCGCAGCCCACGATGCTGCAGGGGCTGGAGTTGGTGAACGGCGCGACGCTCGCCCGGATGTTGCGGCGCGGCGCGCAGCGGCTGATGGGCACACTGCCGCCGGCGCCCAAGGCGCTGTTCGATAGCGGTCCGGTGCGCGGAGTGAAGATGCGGCCGCGGTGCGAGATTGACCTGACCGGCGCGTCGAAGCTCTGGCTGCTGCTGGAGGACTACGACACCTATGACCCGGCACGGGCGCGCGCGGGCTGGATGGCGGCCGAGTTCGTCACCGCTGCCGGCGCCGCGGTGCCCGCCGCTGAAGCGTTCCCGGCGACACGGCTGAACGCGTTGCCGCTGGGCACGGAACTGGTGCTGGATCTTGCCGGCAAGGGTTTCACGCGGTTCGTGGCGACAGCGGCCGTGGAAGAAGCAAGCGCGGCCAGCGATGTGAACGCGTCTGTGCGCCTGTTCGCCTTCACGCAGGAGCCGGACCGGGAGCAACTGGTGCAGGCGGCGGGGCCGACGCCCGTGGTGAGACCGCATCTGTCGCTGGCGACTCCGCAACTGGCCGTGATCCACCTTTACCGTCACGCCTTGTCGCGCGATCCCTCGGCGGCCGAGATGATGCTGGCGCGGCAGACCATTGGCGCCAGGCTGACGCCGGAGATACTCGAAGACATGCTGTGGGCTCTGGTGATGAGCCCCGAGTTCCAGTACATCAGGTGACCGTCATGAAGGATCTACTCAAGCACATTGACCGCAGACGCTTTCTGAACGTGTCCGCGGCGGGTATCGCCGGGGCCCTGGCCGCGGGCAGCGCGCGCCCGTTGTGGGGGCAGGCCAAGGAGCGTCCCAAACCCACGGCGGACACGCTGATTGTTCTCTGGATGGCGGGCGGCATGGCACAAACGGAGACGTTTGACCCGAAGCGCTACACGCCGTTCGAGCCGGGGCTTGAGTCGCGGCGGGTGCTTTCGACGTTCCGGCCCATGGATACCGTGGTGGACAACATCAAGGTGTCGGAGGGGTTCACGCGGCTGGCGAAGGTGATGGACCGGGGCACGCTGGTGCGCGGTTATCAGGCTGGCGATCTGGGCTTCATCCTCCATTCGCGGCATCAGTATCACTGGCACACGGGGTATGCGCCGCCGCAGTCGGTGGCGGCTCCACACATTGGAAGCGTGATCGCGAGGACCCTGGGGCCGAAGAATCCGGATGTGCCGGCGTTCATCGACATCGGGCAGAACATGGAGATCGGCGCCGAGAGCGATGCGCTGAAGGCATTCCACACGGCGGGGTTTCTGGGCACTGAGTACGGGCCGTTCATGATCGCCGATCCGGCCGATGCCATGGCGTCGGTGCGGCCGCCGGCGCACATGACGTCGAGCCGCTTTCAGAACCGGGAGAAGCTCTACAAGAAGATGCTGGAGGCGAATCCGGTGCTGCGGCAGGGAGCGGACTTCCAGCAGGAGTCCTTTGTGCGGGCGATGGACAACGCGCACCGGCTGCTCAATGCGCCGGCGGCGCGGGCGTTCGACCTCTCGCTTGAGCCGAAGGAGAGCTACGCCAGGTACAACACCGGGCGGTTCGGGCTGGGGTGTTTGCTGGCGCGGCGGCTCACCGAAGCGGGGGCGCGGTTCATTGAGGTGACCACCGAGTACATCCCGTTCCGGTTCTGGGACACGCATGAGAACGGCCACGACCGGATGGCGGCGTTGAAGCCGATGATCGACGGGCCGGTGGCGCAGCTTGTGCTGGATCTGGAAGAGCGGGGTCTGCTCAACCGCACGCTGATCGTGCTGGCCACCGAGTTCGGGCGCGACATGATGACCGAGGGTAAGCCCGGGCTTGAGGTAAAGAATCAGGTGGATGTGCCGGACACGATGGCGGCCACCAAGCACTACGGCATGCACCGGCACTTCACCGAGGCGGGTGTGGTTCTGTTGTTCGGCGGCGGCATGAAGCGGGGCTTCCTCTATGGAGAGACCGCCGATGAACGGCCATGCAAGGTGGTTCGCGGGGCGATGGGGATCGAGGATCTGCATGCGACGATCTACCGCGCCATGGGCATTCCCGCGGACTTGGCGTACGAGGTGGAGCAGCGGCCGTTCTACGTCACACGAGACGGCAAGGGCAAGCCTCGCATGGATCTGTTCGCGTGACGCGCGGGCGCTGGTTGATTCCGCTGGCGGCCATGGGGCTGTGGGCCGCGGACTACGAAGTTCCCGATCTGAAGATGGTACTGCCCGCCAATCCGCGCGATTTGCGAGAGGCGGTGGAGCGGTTCGCTCGCGATGAAGAAGCGCTGATTCGGTTCTATCCGGTGGCCGTGTCACCGGCGCGGATCAAGGCGCTGGGACGGTTCTATTCCGAGTGGCGGCGTGCGCTGGACACCGCGCCGCTAGAGGGGCTGGACATCCACGGCAAGGTGGACTGGGTTGCGTTTCGCAACCACTTGGACAATGAGCTGCGCCAGATGCGGTTTGCCGAGCAGCGGCTGGCCGAGATGCAGCCCGTCCTTCCCTTTGCCCGCCACATCGTGGAGCTCTGGGAAGCGAGGCAGCGGGTGGAGCCGATGGATGCCGAGCGGGCGGCGGCGCGGCTGGTGGAACTGGGGCGCGACATTGAGGCGATGCGCAAGGAGATCGCCAACGTCAAGGTGAAGCGCACGGTGGCGTTTCGCGCGGTGCAGACCATCGAGAGCTTGAAGACCACGCTCGATCGCTGGTATGGCTTCTACAACGAGTACGATCCTTTGTTCACATGGTGGGCGGCGGATCCCTACAGGAAGGCGGGCAAGGCGCTTACCTCGTATGCGTCGCTGGTGCGGGAGAAGCTGGTTGGGATCAAGGACGACGACAAGACCACCATCATTGGCGATCCGATTGGACGCGAAGGGCTGTTGAGCGACCTGCAGGCGGAGATGATTCCGCTGACACCGGAGGAGTTATTGGAACTCGCCAACCGGCAGTTCGCCTGGTGCGACCGCGAGATGCTGCGGGCGTCGCGGGAATTGGGGTTCGGCGATGACTGGAAGAAGGCGCTTGAAGCGGTGAAGCAGAAGTACGTCAAGCCGGGCGAGCAGACGGCGATGGTGAAGGCGCTGGCGATTGAGGGGCAGGAATACGTTGCCCGGCACAACCTGGTGACCGTGCCGCAACTTGCGCGCGACTCCTGGCGGATGGAGATGATGACACCGGAAGCTCAACGCGTGAGCCCGTTCTTTCTGGGTGGAGAGGTGATCCGGGTGTCGTATCCGACGAGCACGATGACGCATGAGGAGAAGATGATGTCGATGCGGGGCAACAACCCGCACTTTTCCCGCGCGACGGTGTTCCATGAAGTGATTCCAGGGCACCATCTTCAACTGTTCATGAACCAGCGGAATCGCCCCTACCGGGGGACGTTCCGGACGCCGTTCTGGATTGAGGGCTGGGCGCTCTACTGGGAGATGCTGCTGTGGGATCGCGGCTTCCACTCAAAGCCTGAGGACCGCATTGGCGCGTTGTTCTGGCGGATGCACCGCTGCGCCCGGATCATCTTCTCGCTGAGCTTTCATCTGGAGAAGATGACGCCGCAGGAGTGCGTCGACTTTCTGGTGAACCGCGTGGGGCACGAGTACGAGAACGCGGCGGGCGAGGTGCGGCGGTCCTTTGCCGGCAACTATTCGCCGCTGTATCAGTGCGCCTACATGCTGGGCGGGCTGCAGTTCCGGTCGCTTCACAAGGAGCTGGTGGGTTCCGGGAAGATGACGGACAGGGAGTTTCATGACGGGGTGTTGCGGCTGAACGCGATTCCGGTGGAGCTGGTTCGGGCAACGCTCACCGGGCAGGCGCCGGGACGGGGGTTTCAGACGTCGTGGAAGCAGTGGGGCTTTGAATGAGCCGGTTCCGGACTCTGGGCGGATTGCCGTTGGAGAACCACTATGGTGAGCCGGCGCCGGGTGAGTTCCCGTATGTGCGCGGCATTCATCCGGGCATGTATCGTGACCGGCTTTGGACCATGCGCCAGTTCTCAGGCTTCGCGTCGCCGGAGGAGACCAATGAGCGGTATCTCTATCTGCTGAAGCAGGGGCAGACGGGGCTGAGCGTGGCGTTCGATCTGCCGACGTTGATGGGCTACGACAGCGATGACGGCATCGCGCTGGGGGAAGTGGGCAAGTGCGGTGTGCCGGTGTCGTCGCTGGAGGACATGGAGACGGTGTTCCGCGGCATCCGGCTGGATGAAGTGTCCGTTTCGATGACGATCAACTCGCCGGCGAACATCCTGTGGGCGATGTATCTCGCGGTGGCCGAGCAGCAGGGCGTGCCGTGGGCAGCGGTGCAGGGCACGCTGCAGAACGACATCCTGAAGGAGTACATCGCGCAGAAGGAGTTCATTTATCCACCTAGGCCTTCTATGAAGTTGGTGACGGACGTGATTGAGTACTCGGCGCGGCACACGCCGAAGTACAACCCGGTGTCGGTGTCGGGGTATCACATCCGGGAGGCGGGATCGACGGCGGCGCAGGAACTGGCGTTCACGCTGCGCGACGGTCTTGAGTACGTGGATTGGGCCCTTGAGCGCGGCTTGGCCGTGGATGAGTTCGCGCCGCGGCTGAGCTTCTTTTTCAACGTTCACAATGACTTCTTCGAGGAGATTGCCAAGTACCGCGCGGCGAGGGTGCTGTGGGCGGAGACAATGCGCGGGCGTTATGGGGCGCGCGAGGAGCGAAGCTGGAAGCTGCGGTTCCACACGCAGACGGCGGGCTGTTCGCTGACCTGGCAGCAACCTTACAACAATGTTGTGCGGACGGCGATTCAGGCGCTGGCGGGAGTGCTGGGCGGAACGCAGTCCCTGCACACGAACTCGCTGGATGAGGCGTATGCGCTGCCGGGCGAGGAGGCGGTGACGCTGGCATTGCGGACGCAGCAGATCATCGCTCATGAGTCCAATGTGACGGCGGTGGCGGACCCTTTGGGGGGCAGCCACTTCGTGGAGGAGTTGACGCGGCGGTTGAAGGAAGAGGCGGGGGCGTACATCGCGCGGATCGATGCGATGGGCGGCATGATCCCGGCGATTGAGCGGGGATTCCCGCAGGCGGAGATCGCTTCGGCGAGTTACCGGTATCAGCGGGAGATCGAGAGCGGCGAGCGGATCATCGTTGGCGTGAACGGCTATGCGCAGGCGGAGGAGCGGCCCCTTGAGCTGTTGCGGATTGACGAAGCGGCGGGTGAGCGGCAGGTGGCGAAGCTCGCGCGGTTGCGGCGGGAACGCGCGAACGGGCGGGTGCGAGCGGCGCTGGATGAACTGAAGCGGGCGGCGGACGAGGGACGCAACACGATGCCCGAGGTGCTGGAGGCGGTGAAGGCGTATGCCACGGTTGGGGAGATCTGCGGGGGGCTGCGGGAAGTGTACGGCTCCTGGACGGAGACAGCCGTTCTATAATGGCTGTGACAACCGGAGCGGGTCTCGGGTTGCCAAACGGTCATCCCCTGTAATCAATCAGAATGAGCCAGCGCATCCGAGTTCTGGTGGCCAAGCCTGGACTGGACGGTCACGACAGAGGCGCCAAGGTGATTGCCCGCGGATTGCGGGATGCCGGCATGGAGGTAATCTACGCCGGCCTGAGGCAGTCGCCGGAGATGATTGTCAACGCGGCTTTGCAGGAAGACGTTCAAGTGATTGGGCTGTCGATTCTGTCGGGGGCGCACAATGCGATTGTGCCGCGGGTTCTGGGTCTTCTTCGTGAGAAGGAGATGGACGATGTGGCGGTGATAGTGGGTGGAACCATACCGGATGGGGACGCCGTTGAATTGAAGAAGCAGGGAGTAGCGGGTGTATTCCAGCCCGGCGCGCCGCTTGAGGAAATTGCCGGATTTATCCGGCGGTGGATCGAGGGCGGGCGGTGACTTGGGCACCCGGCGTACTCCGGAAAAGAGTAGAAATGGCAGACCGCTTGAATATTGCGGTGTTTGTCGATTACGACAATATCGAAATCGGTGTAAAGTCCACGTTGCGGCGGGAGTTCGATGTCTCGCTGGCTTTGGACGCACTGAAGGAACGCGGCGACCTTGTCGCCAAGTTCGCCTACGCCAACTGGGGGCGCCAGGAAGGCGCCGCTCGCCAGATGGCCGAGAACGCTGTGCAGATGGTGCAGCGTCTTCCCTCGCCGCGCGGGGATAAGAACGGCGGCGATATCAACCTGGCGCTGGATGCGCTGGAGATGGCTTTCACGCACAGCCACGTGAACGCCTTCACGATCATCTCCGGCGACAGCGACTTTGTTCCCCTGGTGAACAAGCTGAAGGAGTATGGCAAGACGGTGTTTGTGGTGGGCGGCAAGTCCTTCACCAGTACCATCCTTCAGCAGAACTGTCACGAGTTCATCAGCTACGAATCGCTTCTGCCGGAAGACGTGCGTCAGGAGATCGCGCAGCGTGGCGACGGTCAGACGCAGCAGAGCGCGGCGGCGCCGCACGCGCAGCATGGCCAGGCCCAGGGCCAGGGCCACGGGCAGGGCCAGGGATACAGGGACCGGAAGCGGGACCGGGATCGCGACCGCGACCGGGACAGAGACCGGGATCGCGACCGGGAGAAGGATCAGAAGAGGGGCCGCCCGGATCCGCTGGATCTGGCGCATTCGGTGCCGCTGGTGGAGCGCGCCTTGCAAGTGCTGGAGCGGCGCGGCGTGCAGGCGCAGCTTGGCCTGTTGAAGTCGACCATGTTGCAGCTTGATTCGGCGTTCAACGAGCGGGCGTATGGTTCGGGCAGCTTCAGCGACTTTGTGGAGAAGCTGAAGAAGGCGGACCACATCAGTGTGACCGGATCGGGCGGGCGCTTCATCATCTCGCGGCGGCTTGGCGAGCATGGCAAGCCGATGCCGAAGCCGGAAGAAGCTCTTCCGGTTCTGCGCGACGTGCTTGAGAACCACCGCATGGAGATGGACTTGAACGACGGCTGTTCGGCGGAGGAGTTGGGCTCCTGGATTGCTTCCGAGTTCCCGGAATTCGACTTCAAGCAGTACGGCTTCCAGTCGATTGGGGAGTTCCTGAACTTTGGCCAGGACAGCTTCGTGGTGCGGGTTGAGCCTCAGGAGGGCGGCCTGCACGTGAGTCTGGGGGCGGAGTTTCATCCCCCGGCGTTGCCGCCGGCCGATCAGGCTCCGGACTACGACCCCGAGCTGGACGAGAAGCAGCCGATTGTGGAAGGGCAGCCGAGTCTGCTGGAGCCGAATCCTCCGCCTCCCAAGCCGAAGAAGGCCGTGCGCAAGCGGTCCGGCGGCGGTGGTGGCGGCAACGGCAATGTGGCGGACAAGGGCAACACGGTGCGCCGCCCGCGCCGGAAGAAGGCGGGCGCGTAGATGATCGAGCGCATTTATCCTGCCGGCAGTACGGTCCCACGGGGGCCGTACTCGCCGGCGGTACGCGCGGGCGACTTCATCTTTGTTTCGGGGCAGGGTCCGGTGGATAGGGCCACCGACGAATACTCCTACGGCGATATCCAGCATGAGACGCGGGTGGTGCTGAGCAACATCCAATGGATTCTGGAGGGCTGCGGGGCCTCGATGGCGGACGTGGTGAAGTGCGGCGTATTCCTGGTGGACGGGCGCGATTTCGCGGCGATGAACGAAGTCTATGCCGAGTTCTTCGGCGCGAACAAGCCGGCGCGGACGACGGTGGAGGCGAAGTTCGCCAATCCCCGGATGAAGGTGGAGATCGACGCGATCGCCTACAAGCCGCGCGCCTGATCCGCCGCCGCTTGCCCTGCCCGTCCTGTGAGAGAATTCAGGGGCAGTTGTACGATGATGCGTGACTCGTGTGTATTGACCCTGGTGGTTTTCCTGGCCGGGTGCAGCGGGCCCTATTCGGGCCAGAAGACCGCGGCGAAGGAGAGCGCGCCGCGCAGTGTTCAGACGCTGGTGTTGGCGCGGACCGCCATTCCCGAAGTGATTTCGGCCAACGGTGAGTTGTTCGCCGAGGAGTCCGCCACGTTGAGCACGAAGGTGCCGGGGCGTGTGTTGAAGATCGCCGTGGACCTGGGCAGCACGGTGCGCGCGGGCGATCTGATCGCTGAACTTGAGAAGGACGATTACCAGTTCCGTGTCCGGCAGGCCGAGGCGCTGGTTGAACAGACTCGCGCGCGGCTGGGGATTCCGGGGCAGTCCGATGACCGTGTGACCGCGGAGCGAACCGCGATGGTGCAACAGGCGCAGGCGGCCTTGAACGAGGCCGACGTGGTGTACCGCACGACGGACGGGCTGGCCAGGGAAGGCATCATTTCCAAGGTGGACCTGGAGAAGGCACTGGTGCGCCGGCAGGGCGCCGAGGCGGCCTATCAATCGGCTCTTTCCGAAGTGATGCTGTTGAGGAACCAACTGGCCGAACGGCGCGCGCAACTGGATCTGGCACGGCAGCAGTTGAAGGACTCGACCGTTCTTGCTCCCTTCGAGGGAGCGATCACGCGGCGGCAGGCTTCGCAGGGCGAGTATCTGGGCGTGAACGCGCCGGTGGTGACGCTGGTGCGGCAGCATCCGTTGCGGGTGCGGTTGGAGGTGCCGGAGCGGCAGGCGGCGCGGGTGCGGCGCGGGCAGCGGATCGACTTGCGGCTGGAAGGATCGGCGATGGGCCGAAGCGGCCGTGTGGTTCGCATGAGTCCGGCGATTGAGGCGCAGAACCGGTCGTTGTTGATTGAGGGCGAGATTCCGAACCAGGATGGGGTGCTGCGGCCGGGGTCGTTTGTGGAGGGGTCGATTGTGGTGGACCCGGACGCGGCGGGGATCGCGGTGCCACGCGCGGCGGTGGCATCGTTCGCCGGGATTGAGCGGGCGTACGTGGTGGTGGATGGCGTGCTGGAGGACCGCGTTCTGAAGACGGGCCGGCGCCTGAGCGGGGATCGCATTGAGGTGCTGGAGGGGCTTTCGGCGGGCGACCGGCTGGTGGTGAAGGCGGGCGACCGGATGGCGAAGGGCCAGAGGGTGAAAGCCGAGTAAGCAATGCAGAAACTGGCCGAGATCTGCGTGGCGCGCCCGGTGTTCGCGGTGATGCTGATTCTCTCGATGGTGGTGGTGGGCGCTGTGTCCTACACCAAGCTGGGAATCGACCGGTTTCCGGACGTCGACATGCCGATTGTCAACGTTCGGACGCTGTTGCCCGGAGCGTCGCCGGAGGAGATTGAGAGCACGGTGACGCGGTTCATCGAGGACTCGGTGGCGACGGTGGAAGGGATCGACAACATTCGATCGACGTCGACTGAGAGCCTGTCGGTGGTGACGATCACGTTCAACCTGAACCGCGGTATCGACGTGGCGGCGCAGGACGTGCGCGACGCGGTGGCGACGGTGATTTCGCAGTTGCCGCGCGACGCCAAGCCGCCGCTGATCAAGAAGCTGGACACGGACGCCTCGCCGATCATGACGCTGGTCCTGGCGGGCGACAAGACCGGCCGCGAGTTGTTCGAGATTGGCGACCGGGATGTGAAGGACGCGATCGAATCGGTGGGCGGCGTTGGCCAGGTGCTGGTGGTGGGCGGGCAGAAGCGCGCGATCAACATCTGGGTGGACGCGGACCGGCTGGCGGCGTACAAGATTCCCATTCTGGCGGTGCGGGACGCGGTGGCGCGGCAGAACTCGGATATTCCGGGCGGGCGCGTGGACGAGGGGTCGCGTGAACTGGTGCTGCGGACTCTGGGACGGTTTCCGGACCCGAAGCTGTTCAACGATCTGGTTGTGGCGAACATTGGCGGCACACCGATCCGGGTGCGCGACATTGGCTACGCGGAGGATGGACACAAGGAGCAGCGGACGGCGGCGCGGTACGACGGGAAGCCGGCGGTGGCGATCGAGATCCGGCGGCAGAGCGGCGCGAACACCATTGAGGTGGTGAACAACGTGAAAGCGCGGCTGGGCCGCGTGGAGGAGTTGCTTCCATCGGGCGTGCAGTTGTTCGTGGCGCAGGATCAATCGCGGTACATCAACGCGGCGTTCCATGAAGTGCAGATGCACCTGGTGCTGGGCGCCATTCTGGCTTCGCTGGTGGTGTTTCTGTTCATGCGGGACTGGCGCGCCACGGTGATTGGCGCGGTGGCGATTCCGGCTTCGATCATCGCGACGTTCGGGGTGATGCGGGCGCTGAACTTCACGCTGAACAACATCACGATGCTGGCGCTGGTGCTGATGGTGGGCGTGGTGATCGACGACGCGATTGTGGTGTTGGAGAACATTTTCCGCTTCATTGAGGAGAAGAAACTGACGCCGCGCGAGGCCGCGGTGCGGGCGACCAAGGACATTGGCCTGGCGGTGATGGCGACGACGTTCAGCCTGATTGTGGTGTTCCTGCCGGTGTCGTTCATGTCGTCGATCTCGGGACGTTTCCTGTACTCGTTCGGCGTGACGGCGACGGCTGCCATTCTGGTGTCGCTGGTGGTGAGCTTCAGCCTGACGCCGATGATGAGTTCGCGGATGCTGCGGATGGGCGGCGTGGCGGCGCACGGCGGATCCCGGCGGGGCTTTTACGCATGGCTTGAGCGTTGGTATTTGCGAACGCTCGGCTGGTCGATGCGGCACCGGATGCTGGTGGCGGTGATGGGCGCGCTGACGATGATTTCGACGGTGCCGCTGTTCAAGATGCTGCGGCAGGAGTATCTGCCGACGAACGTGGATGAGAGCGAGTTCGAGATGAGCGTGAACGCTCCCGAGGGGTCGAGCCTGCAATCGATGGAAAACGTTCTGGACCGGCTGTATGAGGAGATCAAGGACCTGCCGGGTGTTGAGCACATGGTTTCGATTGTGGGCACGGGCTACCTGCAGAGCGTGAACATGTGCCGCGTGTATGTGCGGATGGAGGATGTGGAGAACCGGGTGCTCTCGGTGTCGCGATTGTGGAACGGACTGGTGGCCGGGGACCCGGGTTCGGCATTCCGGGGCGTGTACTCGCAGCGCGACGTGATGGCGGCCGTGCGGGCGAAGCTGCGGCAGTTCCCGGACCTGCGCGGGCGCGTGGGGAATCTGCTGACGATCAACCAGGGGTCGGCTCCGTACGATATCGACTTTGTGATCCGCGGGCCGGATATCGGCGATTTGTACCGTTTCGGTGAGAAGCTGCGGGCGACGGCCCTGAAGATTCCGGGTCTGGCGGATGTGGATACGACGCTGCGGATCAACAAGCCGGAACTGCGCGTGGCGATTGACCGTGAGCGGGCGGCGGATCTGGGCGTGGACGCGGCGGCGATTGCGGGGTCGCTGCGGCTGATGGTGGGCGGGGACGATGAGGTGTCGCGATACCGGGACGAACGGATCGCGGAAGAGTACGACGTGGAGGTGCGGCTGAAGGACTCCGACCGGAACTCGATGCGGAACGTTTCGAAGCTGTATGTGGCGTCGGACAAAGTGGGCCTGGTACGGCTGGACAACGTGGTGGATCTGAAAGAGACGATGTCGGCGTACCGGATTGAGGGGCTGGACCGGCAGCGCCAGGTGGGCATCCGGGCGAATATCACCCCGGGCTATGGCCTGGGCGACCGGCTGCCGGAGATGTTCAAGGCGGCCGATGCGATGAACATGCCGGCGGCGTATTCCACGACGGTGATCGGGCGTGGGCGGGAGTTCGAACGCACGATGGGCGAGTTTGTTCTGGCGTTCGCCTTGAGCGTGGTGTTCATGTACATGATCCTCGCTTCGCAGTTTGAGAGCCTGTTGCATCCGGTGACCATCCTGTTGAGCCTGCCGCTGGCGGTTCCGTTCGGATTCCTTTCTCTGTATCTGTTTCGGGAGACGCTGAATCTGTATTCGGCGCTGGGGATTCTGGTGCTGTTTGGGGTGGTGAAGAAGAACTCGATTCTGCAGATCGACCACATGAACAATCTTCGGCGCGAGGGGATGCCGCGCCTGGAGGCGATTCTGCAGGCGAACCGGGACCGGCTGCGGCCGATTCTGATGACGACGGTGACGCTGGTGGCGGGAATGTTGCCGCTGGCGCTGGGGTCCGGGCCGGGGGCCGAGGAGCGGCGCTCGATTGCGATTATCGTGATTGGCGGGCAGTCGTTGTCGCTGCTGCTGACGCTGATTGTGACACCGGTGGCGTACTCGCTGTTCGACGACGCGGGTGCGTGGCTGGGGCGGAAGCGGACGGCTCCCGCGGTGTACCAGCCGGCTGGAGATTAGCCGGCGCCGGGCGGCTGTTTCTCATGCTTCCATGTCAGTCTCCGTGCCGGTGTGCCGGGTGCGCCGCGAGAGCTGACGAAACGAAGCCAGGGCGGGGTCTGGCGGGACGCGGCCGGCGAGGAGATCGGTCCTGCGGTTGACTTCACGGACGCGGACTTCCAGGTGGTCATTCTGAAGGGTGACGCGCGCGCGAGGCTTGGGGGCAGGCTTGACGAGGATGGAGACCGGGGGTAGCGTCTTGTCCAGTTTGGCCTCTTCGGCGTGGGCGACGGCGTGGAGTTGGCGGTTGCGCTGGATTTCCGCGAGCTTCGTCATGGAGTCGCGGAAGAGGCGGTGGTGGTAGCCGTGGTAGCGCCGGTAGCGTTCGAGTTGGGCCATGACGGCGGGGTCCGTGAGGGTGTCGATGTTACCGCTGACAAAGGCGGCTTCGGCGGCGCGGATGCGGCGTTTTTGCCAGGCGGCGTGAACGAGGTCGTTGAAGAGGACGGTTTCGAGGGCGCCTTCGGGGAGGAGTTCCCGGGAGAGGGTGTCGAGGAGTTGGTTGAACTCAGGCTCCTCGCCGGGGGCGATGATGAGTTGGGTGGAGGTTAGGCCGTGGGTGAGGGCGTTGCGGGAGGAGGCCGCTTTGCCTTCGGCGGTGCGGGGTCCGGTGGAGTTCGCGGCGTTGGCGCGGTTGGTCTCGATGCGGGTGGTGCTGGTGGATTCCATGGTGTTTTCTCCTGATGGACTATACACGATGGGTGCGCGGAAATGAGGGGCGGTTTTTGGCGGAAGTGGTGTAAGTGGTTGAGCGGTGGGGGGATAAGTTTGGAAAATATTCTTGTTTTGGCTGTGACCGGGGTCTGCGGGGTGCGGCGACCGGCGGATGTGGAGACAGTCAGGAGACACGAAGGAATATGCCTGCACTGTATGCTAGCATGTAGGCAGAATGAAGCTGGCACGCGGGATTCAGTACACAGTCCGTGGCATTCCAGAGGAGGTTGATCGGGCCCTGCGCCGAAAGGCTGCCCAGCGCAAGTTGAGCTTGAACCAGATCATCCTGGAGGAGTTGAGCGCGGGAATGACCGTGGCTCGGAAGCGGGTAGACTTTCGCGATATTGCCGGGCAGTGGACGCCCGATGCGGCTTTTGATGAAGCGATGTCCGCGCAGCGGCAGATCGACCCGGATAAGTGGAGATGAGGTACGCGCTGGACACGAACCGGATGACCGATCTCTTCCGGGGCGACCTGGAACTGGCTGAACGGTTGAGCACCGCGGAGGAGGTGTGGATTCCGCTGGTGGTGCTGGGTGAAATCAAGGCCGGGTTTCAGGCAGGTACACAACAGATCCGCAATGAGGCTCTGCTGAACAGACTTTTGGCGAAACCCACGGTGGGTGTGTTGCTGCCCGGCAGAGAGACAGCGGAGCAGTATGCTCGAGTTTTCGCACAACTGAGACGCGCGGGCACACCCGTTCCGGACAACGATCTTTGGATCGCGGCGATGGTGCTGGAGAACGATCTGGTGCTGATCACGCGCGACCGGCATTTTGAGCAGATACCTCAGCTCATGCTGGAGTAGTAGCCGGCCGGCGTAGCTGGTCCGGGCCGGGGTATGTTGGGGGGTGAGGATGGCAAGGCCCGTACCGCCGATTGACCACGACCAGTTCTTCAAGGAACTGCTGACGACGTTTTTCGTCGAGTTCCTGGAGTTGTTCTTTCCCGCGCTTGCGGCGGGAATTGAGCCTGGGCAGGTGGAGTTCGTGCGGCAGGAGGTTTTCGCGCGCCATCTGCGGGGCCGGAAACTTGAGACGGATGTTCTGGCGAAGGTGAGGTTTGCGGGCCGGGACGCATTTTTCCTGGTGCATGTGGAGCATCAGAGCACGGTGGAGGTCCGGTTTCCGGCACGGCTCTATTTGTATAGTGCGGTGTTGTTCGAGAAGTATGGGTTGCCGATTTATCCGATCGTGGTGTTCTCTCATGACAGGCCGTTGACGCCGCAGCCGGACGAGGTTCGGATGGAGTTTCCGGACGGGTTCACGCAAGTGTTCCGTTACCGGGTGGTGCAATTGAACCGGCTGCCATGGCGAGCGTTCGTGCGAAGGAAGAATCCCGTGGCGAGCGCGTTGATGGCTAAGATGAAGATTGAGGAGAAGGACCGGCTGAAGGTCAAGCTGGAGTGCTTGCGGTTGATGGTGACCTTGAAGCTGGATCCGGGCCGGATGGAGATGATTGCGACTTTCGTGGATGCGTATCTGCGATTGAACGAGGTGGAGACGAAGGACTTTGGACGCGAACTTGGGCGCATGCGGATATCGCCGCTGGAGAGGGACGAGATGCTGAACTATGTGACGAGCTGGGAAGAGAAGGGGATTGCGATCGGGCGCAAGGAGGGGCTGGAAGCGGGGCGGCAGGAGGGTCGGCTGGAAGGTCGCCAGGAGGGACTGGCGGCGTTGCGCGAGACTGCGGTTGCGGTGGTGTCGGCGCGTTTTGGCGAGGTGCCTGCCCGGCTTGCGAAGCGAATTCGTGCGCTGAAATCGAGCGAGGAGATTCAGGATTTCGTCCGGCGGGCCGTGGTGGCAGCCAAACTCTCCGACTTGAGTTGATG
>VFZY01000045.1 GCA_016870915.1 Acidobacteriota bacterium
TCAGCCGGAAGGTTGGATCCTGCGAGAGCCGCTCGGCATCGTTGACATCCTCGTAGCCGGCAATCCGGCTGTAGACGGACTGGCGCAGTAGGTCCGCCAGCGGAAGCTGGGTATTCTTGCCGCGCCGTGAGTCAGTCAGGTGTTGGGCAATGAGAGCACCGAAGCCCAGCCGTTCATCCAACTCACGCACCAGGATCAGACCACCATCGGAAGTAACGCGCGATCCCTGGAAGTCGATCTTGAGAAGGCCGTTGAACGAGAGCTGAAAGGGCTGGTTTTGTTTGTCACCCATTGGGTGCTGTCCTCCGCAGGGGTCTTCGCTGCCTTCAAACCCCTATCGATATTGATGCGGACGAGCATCCAGGAGATTCGCACGCGCGGCTCAAAACGGAAATGTGGGTTGAAACTTCCTACTACCTGCAGCCCGAAGAGGCGGGCGAGAAGCCCTACACGCTGCTGTTTGAGGCCATGCGCTCCAGCGGCTACCTCGCCGTCGCCAAGCTGCTCATGCACAATCGCGAACACATCGTCGTTCTGCGGCCCGGCAAGCGCGGCATGATTCTTCACACGCTCTATTACCGCGATGAAGTGCGCGAGATGGACGAGTTCCGCACCGACACCTCAAACATTCGCGAAGCCGAAGTGAAGATGGCCCTGGGCCTCATTGAAGCCCTCGCCGCGCCCTTCGACCACGAAAAGTACCGTGACGTTTTCCGCGAACAGTTGCGCGCCATGATCCAGGCCAAGATCGACGGCCAGGAAGTGGTGGCCGCCCCGCAATCGCAGGAGATCGCCCCGGTCATCGACATCATGGAAGCGCTCAAGCAAAGCCTGGCCCTGCTCAAGAAGCCGCCCGCGGCCGAAACCGAGCAGACCCCCGAGCTGGTGCTGACGCCGCCGGCCGAACGCGCCCGCAGGCCTCGCCGCGTGGCCGGCGGATAGACCTTGCGGCATCGCGGTAAACTTCAAGAAGTACCTCTCCACGAGGTCCTGCTTCACGAGACCTAATGATCCAATTTGAACTGGACACCGATCGCGCACTGTTCGAAGGCGCATTCGAGTTCGCGCAGCAACAGGTGCGGCGGCTCATCGAAAAACACCCGGACTTCTATCCGATGTACACGGAGAAAGGCCGCTGGAAGCACCGGAAACCCGCCTGGACGCACTGGTGCGACGGCTTCCTGCCCGGCATGATGTGGCTCTTCCACCGGCGCTCCGAAGGCGCCAACGCCGATTACTGGAAGCGCCAGGCCATCCGCTACACGGAGCCCCTGGAAGACCGCAAGTTCGACCGCGACGTTCACGACCTGGGCTTCATCTTCATGTCCACCTACCGCCGCTGGTTCGCCCTCACCCAGGACCCGCTGCTGAACGACGTCCTCATTCAAGCCGGCCAGACGCTCGCCCTGCGCTTCAAGGAAAAGGGCCAGTACCTGCGATCCTTCGTCAGCGATGAGTCCCTGTTCATCGACATCATGATGAACGTCGGCATCATCTTCTACGCCGCCCGCGAAACCGGCGACCGCCGCCTGCGCGAGATCGCCATGCGCCACTCCCTCACCACCCGCCGATACCTGGTCCGCGGCGATGGCTCCACGTCGCACGAAGGTATCTTCGATCTCAAGACCGGCGAGTTCCAACGCCAGACCACGCACCAGGGTTTCCGTGGTGACTCCTGCTGGGCGCGCGGCCTCACCTGGGCCATCTACGGCTTCGGCACCTGCTATGAGTACGCCCGCGACCCCAACTTCCTGGCCACCGCCGAGGCCTGCGCCGACTACTACATCACTTATGCCCCCGCCAACGGCATCCCGCCGTGGGATTTCAACGCCCCCGCCGCCAGCCGCAAGCAGGTGGACACCTCCGCCGCCGCCATCGGCGCCGCCGGCCTGCTCCGCCTGAGCCGCCTGGTGCAGGACCCCGTCAAGGGGCATTTCTACTGGGCCAGCGGCCATCGCATCATGCGCAGCCTGTGTGAAAGCCACCTGGCAAAGGGCAACCCGAACTGGGAAGGCATCCTCACCGGAGGCGTCTATCACATCCACAAGAAGCTCGGCGTGAATGAAAGCGTGATGTGGGGCGAACACTTCTTCGTCGAAGCCCTCGAACATCTGCTCAGCCCGCGGTAGCCGACCCATGCCTCGCTACGCCATCGGCGTCGACTATGGCACGGAGTCCGGCCGCGTCATGCTCGCCTCGCTCGACACCGGCGAGGAAGCGGCCTGGCAGGTGGTGCGCTACCCGAACGGCGTGCTCGATGAGCGGCTGCCCGATGGCACGCCGCTCGGTCCCGATTGGGCCCTGCAGGACCCGCGCGACTACGAACGCGTGCTCGAAGAGGGTATCCCCGCCGTGCTCCGGACCGCTGGCGTCACGCCGGATCAGATCGTGGGCATCGGCACGGACTTCACCGCCTGCACCATGCTGCCCACCCTTGCCGATGGCACACCGCTGTGCCAGGTGCCCGCTTTCGCCGGCCAGCCCCATGCCTGGGTGAAGCTGTGGAAGCATCACGCCGCGCAGCCCGAGGCGGACCGCATCGAACAGGTCAACGCCGAAACCAAAGGCGCCGCCCTGCGCCACCACAACGGCCGCTTCTCCTCCGAATGGTTCTTCGCCAAACTGCTTGAGACCCTGAACCACGCCCCTCAGGTCTACCGCGCCGCGGACCGCTTCATCGAGGCCGGCGATTGGATCGTCTGGCGCATGACCGGCGCCGAACGCCGCAACGAATGCGCCGCCGGCTACAAGGGCATGTGGGTGAAAGGCTCGGGCTTCCCCGCGCCTGCGTTCTTCGCCGCTCTCCATCCGGACCTGGCGGACGTCACCGCGAAGCTCGCTTCGGACTACTACCCGCTGGGCTCCAAGGCCGGCGGCCTGACACCGGAAATGGCCGCCCGGCTCGGTCTGAACCCGGGCACACCCGTCGCCGTGGGCCACATCGATGCCCATGCCGGCGTACCGGCCTGCGGCGTCGTTGAGCCCGGTTCGCTCGTCATGATCATGGGCACCTCCCTCTGCCACATGCTGATGGCGAACGAAGGCCCGGTGGTGGAAGGCGTGGCCGGTGTCGTGCAGGATGGCATCGTTCCGGGCTATTGGGGTTACGAAGCTGGACAGGCGGCCGTGGGCGACCTCTACGCCTGGTTCTTTCGCGCCTTCGGCGTTGCACCCGATGCCGTCACCGGGGAGGCATTGAAAATCCCTCCCGGCGCAAGCGGACTGGTGGCGCTTGATTGGTGGAACGGCAACCGCAGCGTGCTCATGAACGCCGGCCTCAGCGGCGCGCTCATGGGCGCCACACTCGCCACCACACCCGCCGAGATCTATCGCGCGCTGGTGGAAGCCACGGCTTTCGGCACTCTCACCGTGATCCGGGCGTTTGAAAAACACGGCATTCCCATCGAACGTCTCATCGCCTGCGGAGGCCTGGCCGAAAAAAGCCCGCTCGTCATGCAGATCTTCGCCGACGTGACCAATCGCCAGATTGCCCTGCCGCGCTCGCTGCAGGCTTCAGGCCTCGGCGCGGCCATGCATGGCGCCGTCGCCGGCGGCGTTTTCGCCTCCATCGCCCAGGCCGCGAACGCGATGGCCGGACTCCAGAGCCGCGGCTATCAGCCGTCCGCCCAGGCGCACGCCGTCTATCAGCGCGTCTACGAAGAGTATCTCCTGCTGCACGACTACTTCGGTCGTGGGGCCAACGACGCTATGCGCCGCCTGCGAGCCTTGTCCGCGCAGTGCCGCGGATAAGCAGCAGCGCCGCCACGTACAGCGCCGCGCCGATCAACATCGCTTCCCGCAAGCCCAGATAGATGGCCAGGAAAATCGCGCTCGCCGAGCCCAGCACGCTCGACGCCGAATTGAGCGACCACGCCCACCGCACCGAAGGCTTGTGCCAGCCCTCCAGCCGCGCCAGGCCCGCCGGAAACGGGATGCCCATGCAGAAGCCCGCCGGGGCGATCATCACCACCGACACCGCCATCTTCACCCACAGCGGCCAGCCCACCGCGCCATCCGTGATCACGCCCGCGCTCACCGCCAGCAGCGCCACCAGCGCTGAAATCGAGCCCAGCACCACCTGCAGCCGGCCGTCATCGGCGCGCACCAGGCGCCGGCTCATGTAACTGCCCGCGCCGCTCGATACCAGCATCGCGAACACAATCACCACCAGCGCATAGGTGGGGTGGCCCAGGAACAGAACGAACTTCTGGATCAGCGCCACCTGGATCAGAATGTACCCCGCCCCCAGACAAACAAAGTAGAGAAGGTACCGCCGGATGCCGCGCTCCACCGGCAGCCGCGTGCCCAGCATCAGCGGCGGCAGCACCAGCACCAGCGCCGTCGCCGCCAGGCTGACCCCCATCAGCCCGAACAACAGCGGCACCGCCCGGTTGATCTTGTAGTCGGCGCTGTCGCGCGACATCGAGGTCACGAACTCCCACAAATCCCGCGGCTGCACGGTGTAAAAGAAGAACGGCCGGTTGTCGTCCACCGAGGTCACATCGAACCGGTAACTCTCCAGGAACCCCGCCGGATCCGTGGTCCGCAGATACTCGCCAAACGCATTCGTCGGCCGGTCCCCCGGCAGGTACACAATCGGGATCCTGCCAGCCAGTTCACTCCGCGTCCGGTCGATATCGGCCGCCGTGAACGGCTTCCGTGAAATCAACACCGTGTCGCGGGCGCCCCAGCCGTTGATCAACTGCCCGTCCTCCCGCAGCACAATCACGTGCTTCCAGGTCTGCGTCTCACCCAGTTCCGCCAGCGCCGTGTCCGCCAGCGTCAGCAGACGCAGCGATTCGCGCGGCGGTTCGAATCCCCAGCGCGTGAACACCAGGATCCCGTCATCGGTCAGGTGCGCCAGATAGTCGCGGAACGCATCGCTTGTGTAGAGGTTGTTCTCCGAAAGCGCGAACGCGCCCGCCGCCGTCGAGGCCCACGTGTCCACCAGCGTGGCCTGAATCACCTGGTACTTCTCCGTCGAACGCCGCACGAACGCCCGTCCGTCCTCCACCACGATCCTCACCTCAGGCCGGAAGTAGAGCCGCTTGCTCAGATCGGCGAACCGGTCCTTCATCACCTTCTCGGCGATGATCGGATTGATCTCCACGCCCGTGATATCCTTCGACCCCGAAGCCAGCGCCCGCGAAACGTCCCATCCCCCGCCCGGCCCGATAATCAGCGTCTTGGCTCCCGGCCGCAGCACATACGGGAAGCCCATGCCCTGATACAGCAGCCCCTCGCGGTCATCCTTCGTCAGCTTGTCGAAATCAAACTCCGCGATCCCCGTCGCCGCGTCCGCATCGATCACAATGCTCATCCGCGTCGAACCCGGCTCCGGAGCCACGGCGATCCGTGAAAAGCTGTTCCACTTCACATACCGCTCGCCCTGCAGCTTCTGACCCTTGGCGTACTTCACGTCGATCATCGGGCGCTTGATGTTGAAGATCATCAGCGCCACAATCACCAGCGCCAGCGCCGCCCCGGCCGCCCGCCCGCGCCCGTTCCGCGCAAGGTTGAACCACACCGACGAACTGGCCGCAAACAGCACCCCCACGCTGATCAGCGTGTTCTGACCTCCGAAGACGTCGAGAAAAGGCACCAGCAGCAGGCAGCCGCCCGCTGCGCCCAGAAGATCGAAGAAGTACACCCGGTCCACCCGCGAGACCGTCTCCGAAATCGCCAGCGACACAATCGCGCCGGAAAAGGTGAACGGAACCGCGCTTGCGAAGTAGACCAGCGCGAGAGTCAGGTTCCCCGGCTCGCCCTCCACGCTCAGCAGGAAGATCAGCGACAACACCACCGCCACGCTGTTGGCCGCCGCCAGGGTTCCCAGTTTTCCGAACAACGAGCCCCGCCAGCCCGCCACCACATACGAGAACACACCACCCGCGCCCAGCCCGAACAACGCGATCGAAATCGCCAGGAAGGCCAGATGGTAGTAAAAAATCACCGAGAAAATCCGCGTCAGCGCCAGTTCAAGCAGCAGCGTGGCGAGCGTTGTGAGCGCCACGCCCCAATACACTTGCGGCCAACTAACGGGTTCCGGTGCGGAGGTTTCGGAAAGCGAGATGCGAGACAATCCTACATCTTAGCGTCTGGCGGCTAATCCACGCTGAACACGAACGGCTCGCCGTAGCCCAGTTCCTGATAACCCACGCCCGGCGCACGCAGTTTCAGCGACGCGGCAAACTGGCGCGGATCCACGCGATTGTCCGCGAACATGTCGTAGTGGCACGGAATCGCCGCCTTCGGCCCGATCTTCCCCACAATGTCCGCCGCCTCCCAGTGCGAGAGATTGTTGAACCCGCCGTTGATGCACGTCACCACCAGATCCGGCTTGTGGCGCGCTGCCGACACCAGCAGCTCCGTGTAGTCCGTGTCACCCGTCACATACACCCGCGGCCCCCGCGAGCCGAACTGGAACACAAACCCCATGTGGTTCAGATCCGTGTCGTCCGTCGGCAGCGCGAACGTTCCATGCACCGCCACGTCGCGAAACTCCACCAGGCACTGCGGCCACGCCGGCTGAATCCGTCCCTCCTCCACGCCGCTCGCGCGAAACACGTCGCAGCTAGGGTGCGGCCCCAGGAACATCATCGTGTCCTTGTGCCGCAATCCTTCAATCGTCGCCGGGTCGGTGTGATCCTGATGGTTGTGCGTGCACGTGTAGAGGTCCACCTCCAGGTCCTCCGGCGGAATCAGAATCGGAACCTGGCGCCGCAAATCCAGCCCCAGGGACGCCGCCAGCCCCTCGCACGAATCGCTCAGGTAAAGGTCCGTTGAAACCAGAGTCCCCTCCGGCGACTTCATGATGTAGCCGTTCTGCCCGAACCACCACATCGCCACACTCCCTCGGGGAACCGGGAACGCCTTGATTGCGCGCATCAACGCCCCGGAGTTTGTCATGCTCATCGTTCCTCCGAGAATAGCAGCGCCGGAGACACGCGATACAATGGTACTTATGGCACAAAACAACTCTGGCGAACGTCTCATCTGGTTCTTTGCCGGCGCCGCCGTCGGCGCCGCCCTCGGCATCCTCTTCGCGCCCCAGTCAGGAGCCGACACCCGCCGCTTCATCGGCCGCAAAGCCGACGAAGCCCGCGACTCCATTGAGGATGCCGGCCGCGACATGCTGGACCGTGGCCGCGACCTCTACGCCAAGGGCCGCGAGATCGCCGACGAAGCCGCCGAACTGTTCGAACGCGGCCGCCGCATCGTCCAGGGCTAGCCTGAGCTGTAATGCACAGCGAGGAACAATTTGACTCTGCCACCTTTCACCAATCAGGCTTTCACTGATTTCTCGAACCCGGCCAACGTCCAGGCCATGCTCGCCGCCCAGGCCGCCGTGCGTGCCCGGTTCGGCCGAGAGTATCCCTTGCTCATCGCGGGTGAGCAGGCCACCACGGACGCCAAGCTTCAGAGCGTCAACCCCTCGCGCCCCGCCCAGATCGTGGGCGTCCATCAACTGGCCACGCCCGCCATGGCCCAACAGGCCATCGAACGCGCCCACGCCAATTTCCCCGCCTGGAGCCGGACCCCGGTCGAGGACCGCGTCAAAGCCGCCGTGCGCGTCGCCTCCATCATCCGCGACCGCAAGCTCGAATTCGACGCCTGGCTCGTCTATGAAGCCGGCAAGACCTGGAATGAGGCCGAAGCCGACGTCTCGGAAGCCATCGATTTCTGTGAATACTACGCCCGCCAGATGATGCATTGGGCCAACCCGGGCCCGCTGGTCCAGATGCCCGGCGAACACGGCCGCCTTGTCTATCTCCCGCTCGGCGCGGGCGTCATTGTGCCGCCGTGGAACTTCCCGCTCGCCATCCTCGCCGGCATGAGTGTCGCCGCGCTCGTCGCCGGCAACACCGTCGTCATCAAACCCTCCAGCGACACCCCCACCGTCGGCGCCAAGTTCGCCGAAGTGCTGCTGGAAGCCGGTTTCCCCGCCGAATCCTTCAGCTTCCTCCCCGGCAGCGGAGCCGCCATCGGCGACCTTCTGGTCACCCATCCCCTCACCCGCTTCGTCTCCTTCACGGGGTCCAAGGACGTTGGCCTCCGCATCAATAAACTCGCCGCCCGCCCCCAGAAAGGCCAGCGCTGGATCAAGCGCGTGGTCGCCGAAATGGGAGGCAAGGACGCCATCGTCGTCGATAGCGAAGCCGATGTCGATGCCGCCGTCACGGGAGTGGTGCAGGCCGCTTTCGGCTATCAGGGCCAGAAGTGCTCCGCCTGTTCGCGCGCCATCGTCGATCAGTCCGTGCACGATGAGTTCCTCGCGAAGCTCGTCGCCGCCGCCGCCAAACTCACCGTCGGCCCCTCGGATGACCCTGCCCACAACCTCGGCCCGGTCATCAACGGCCGCGCCCGCCAGACCATTCTCGACTACATCGAGACCGGGCGCTCGGAAGGCCAACTCGCCCTCGGCGGAGCCGCCGCCCCCGGCGAAGGCTACTTCATCCAGCCCACCATCTTCAGCGGCATCGAAGCCCACCACAGGCTGTTTCAGGAAGAGATCTTCGGGCCGGTTCTCGCGGTGGCCAAAGCCCGCGATTTCACCCACGCCATGGAACTGGCCAATGACTCCGAGTACGGCCTCACCGGAGCTCTCTACTCACGCAACCCCGAAAAGATCCAATACGCCCGCGATCACTTCTTCGTCGGCAACCTCTACATCAACCGCAAGTGCACAGGGGCCATGGTCGGAGCCCACCCCTTCGGAGGCTTCAACATGTCCGGCACGGATTCCAAAGCCGGCGGGCCGGACTACCTGCTCCAGTTCCTGCAAGGCAAATCGATCGCCGAAAAGCTGTAGCCGCCCGGCCTACTTCCCCAACTCGTCATACAGCAGCCCCGGGATCCGTCCCCACCGCTGACTGGCCGCCTCGAACGTCTGCGGACGCGCCGCCCCCGGCGCCAGCGGAGCCACCCGCCACGCCGGCAGTTCCATCTTCTCTAACGCCAGCTCCGCCAGCACTTCGTCGCGCGAACGTCCCTGCTGGCGCAGGCTCAGTACCTTCTCCCGCAGCCCCTCGAACGTGCGCTTCCACGCCACCAGGTCCTCCCGCTTCATGATCGGCCCATGCCCCGGAATCACCGTGTCGAAGTCCCACGCCTCAAGCGTCCGGTCAATCGTCCGGATCCACTCCACCGCGCTCGCCCCGTTGTTCGTGTCCAGCAGCGGAATGTTCGCCACAAACAGATCCCCCGTGTGAATCGTCTTCAGATCCGGGAAATACACGATCGCGTCGCCGTTCGTATGGCCCCGCCCGAAGTGCCGGGCCCGCACCTCACGCCCGCCCAGGTACAGCGACGCCTCGTTCGCGAACGCCACCCGCGGCGCCCCCGGCTGCTTGCCGCGAGCCATGTTGTCCCGCGCGTTCCGGTGCAGGATCACCTCGGCGATTCCCAGCATCTTCGCGTTGCTGCCCGTGTGGTCGCCGTGATGATGCGTGTTGATCACGTACCGCACCGGCCTATCCGTCGCCTTCTTGACGTTCGCCAGAATCTGGTCGAAATCCTGCGTGAACTTGTCGTCCACGATCACCGTGCCCTCTTCGGTGGGAAACACCGCCACGTTGCCGCCCGAGCCCTGAATGTTCCAGAGCCCGTCCTTCACCTTTTCCAGCGTCAACGTCTGCGGCGGGGGCGCCTGCGCCGCCCACAGCACAAACACAAAACCGGCCAGTGCGGCCGCGCGAAACATGGATGCGTACTGCATGCCAAGAGTATACAGACACTCCGGCTACCGCTTTTTGCGCATCGTGGGCCCGAACGCGCTCGGCTTCGCCACAGCCTCATAGGCAGCCGCCGATGTCTCCACCGCCGCTCCGCGCCCCGGCCCGGCCGCAACCCGCGGGCGCTCCTCCGGCAAATCCGCAATCCGCGTCGGAAGCGGAGCCGCCGCGCGCACAGCCGGCGTCCGCGCCTCTAAGGTCGTCACCGACGCTCGCGCCTCTAAGCCCGTCATCGGCGCTCGCGCCTCTAGGCCCGTCATCGGCGTTCGCGCCTCTAGGCCCGTCACCGACGCACGCGCGGGCGCGGCAGGAACTTCCACCACCGGAGACAACTCCGCGGAAGGCTTACCCTTCCCCTCGTCCTGCTTCTGCACCGGCTCCGACTTCCCGCCAAAGTCGTTCAGGATCACCACATCCACCCGCCGGTTCTGCTGGCGTCCTTCCGCCGTGTCGTTCGGCGCCACCGGAACCGTGTCCGCAAAGCCCACAATCGCCATCCGGCTCCGCGAAATCGCGAACATCTCCGCCAGCACCTCCAGCATCGCAATGCTGCGCGCCGCCGAAAGCTCCCAGTTGCTCTGGAACCGCGCCGACCGGATCGGTGTCGAATCCGTGTGGCCCTCAAGCCGCACCGGATTCCGCACCGCCGCAATCGATGCCGCCACCTTCTCGATAATCGGCAGCGCATCCTCGTTCAACTGGTCGCTCGCCGGCGGAAAAAACGCCGCCTCCCGCATGCTGATCACGAGCCCCCGCGCCTCCAGATCCACCTGGACCTTCCCCTCCGACACTTCCTGCTTCAGCACCTCGTTCAACCGGTGGAGCGACGGAACCAATTCCGCCCGGGCCATCTCCGCCGCGGCCGAGTCATGCTTCTGGTCCTTCTCTCCCGGAATCTTGTGATCCCCCGACATCCCCGAAAGTGCACGCTGCAGCGCCCCGCTCTCGAACGCCTCTTTCATCGAACGCGACAACTCAGCCACTTTGCCTTTATCCGACTGGCTGTTGGCGAACATCACCACAAAAAACGCGAACAGCAAAGTGATGAAGTCCGCATACGACACAAGCCACCGCTCGTGGTTCTCGTGCTCAGCGTGTGGCTTGCGCCGCGACATCGTCCGTTACGCCCGCCGCAGGGCAGCCGCCCCCGCCGCCGCCTTCCCCTTCGCCGGCTCCTCCGCCGGCAGATAGCTCTCCAGCTTGCTGCGGATCAGCTTCGGATTCAGCCCCTCCGCAATCCCGATAATCCCCTCCAGAGCCATCTCCCGGAGCATCGCCTCCTGGTGCACCTTCGCCTTGATCTTGTTCGCCGCCGGCAGCAGGAACAGGTTCGCCAGCGCCACGCCGTAAATCGTCGCCACGAACGCCACCGCGATCCCGTGCCCCACTTCCTTGATGTCCTCCAGGTTCTTCATCACCTGGATCAGCCCCATCACCGCGCCGATGATTCCGATCGTCGGTGCATACCCGCCCGCCGCCTCGAAGCACTTCGCCTCGGCCCCGCCCCGCTCTTCGTGCGCGGAAATCTCAAGCTCCATCATCTTCCGCAACTCGCCCAGATCGCAGCCGTCCACCGCCAGCGTCAGCGCTTTCTTCAGAAATGGATCCGTTGCCCGCGCCGCCTCCGCCTCCAGGGAGACCAGCCCCTGCCGCCGCGCCTTCGACGCGTACTCGATAATCTCATCGATCACCGCCCGCCCTGTCCTGGGTTTGTCCGTGAACACGCCCAGCAACTGCCGCGCCCCGCCCGCCAGAGTATCCAGCGGCGTGTTCACCATCACCGCCCCCAGCGTGCCGCCCGCCACAATCAGGCCCGCGGTCAACTGCGCCACGTCGCTGATGTTTCCACCCTCAAGCAACAGCCCGCCCACAATCCCCAGCGCCGCCACCGCCAGGCCCAGAACGGTCCCATAGTCCGGCTTCAATGCCGGCTTGGCCGGGGCTGCCATCAGGCCGCCGCCTCGGCGCGCAGACTCCGCCGGTACTCAACCGTCCGGCGAACCACTTCCTCGGGCGCCTCCGTTACCACGAACTTCTGCCCGTTCGTGAGAGTGATCACCGTATCAGGTGTCGTTTCAAGATGTTCGATCAGGTCGCAGTTCAGGACGATCGGAACCCGGTTAATGCGTGTCAGCCAGATCATGCACGGCAATCCGCCACATGAACTTATCGGCTACCCCACCCCCTCTATTACGCATCCTTTAGTAGGGTTAAAAGGTCCACCAATTCGCGCCGGATCGGCTCCAGCCGAGCCATCTCAACCGTCGCCCCCGCCGCGGCTCCAAACAGGCTCGCCTGCACCCCCGGAGCCGCCGCCCCCGCCACGGGAGCCGCCTTCTTCCGGCTCCTCGCATTGGCCAGATGCTTCCGAGCCCCCTCAATCGTAAACCGCTGTTCGTAGAGCAGATGTTTGATCTGCAGGATCAGCTCCACGTCCTTCCGCCGGTACATCCGGTGATTGCTCCCCGCCTTCTTCGGCTCAATCCCCGGAAACTCGCTCTCCCAATACCGCAGCACGTGCGGCTCCACCCCCGCCATGCGGCTCACTTCGCCCATGCGGAAATACAGCTTGTTGGGTAGTTGCTGTCCTGTCTCGCTCATGGCTCCCGGCCTCCGGCTCCATGCGCCGGGTTGGCGTTACCATTTAACATTATGAGCTTTGCCGTATGAGCGTGCTTGCTGGAATTCATCCCGTGCGGGAAGCCCTGCTCGCCGGCCGCCCCATCGATCGTGTTCTCGTCGCCAAAGGCGCCGGCGGACCGCGCCTTCAGGAAATCATCGACCTCTGCCGCGAACGCAAAGTCCCCCTCCGTTTTGAACCCCGCGCCGCCCTCGATCGCGCCACCGCCTCCGCCACCCATCAGGGCGTCGCCGCTTTTGCCGCCGCCCAGTCCGCCACCACTCTTGAAGCCGCCGCCGCCGCCCGTGGACTCCTCGTCATCCTCGATGGCATCGAAGATCCCCACAACCTCGGCGCCATCGTCCGCACCGCCCATGCCGCCGGAGCCGCGGCCGTCATCATCCCCGAACGCCGCGCCGCCGGTGTCACCGAAACCGTCGCCAAAGCCGCCGCCGGCGCCCTCGAGCACCTTCCCCTGGTCAAGGTCACCAACGTCAATCGCTGCATCGAAGAGCTGAAGGAGCAGGGCTACTGGATCTACGGCTTGGACGAACGCGGCGCCGTCGCCTACGACCGTGTGGAGTACAACGCGCCCGCGGCCATCGTCCTCGGCGGCGAAGGCCACGGCCTGCACCAGCAGACGGCCAGACACTGCGACGTTCTCGTCAGAATCCCCATGGCTGGAGCCATCGCCTCGCTCAACGTCTCGGTGGCAGCCGGCGTCGCGCTCTTTGAATGGCGAAGGAGAAACCCCCAATGATCGGAATATCCAGACGTCAGTGGCTGGCCGCACTGGCCGCGGCCCCTGTGCCGGCCCAGTCCCGCCGCCGGCCCAACATCGTCGTCATGCTTGCCGATGACCAGGGCTGGGGCGATCTCGGCATCAACGGCAACACCAACCTCGCCACGCCCCACATCGACTCCATCGCCCGCGACGGCGCCCTCTTCGATCGCTTCTTCGTCTGCCCCGTCTGCGCTCCCACCCGCGCCGAGTTTCTCACCGGCCGCTACCACGGCCGCGGCGGTGTCCGCGGCGTCAGCACCGGGGAAGAGCGCCTCAACACCGACGAACACACCATCGCCCAGACCTTCAAGTCCGCCGGCTACGCCACCGGAGCCTTCGGCAAATGGCACAACGGCTCCCAACACCCCTACCATCCCAACGCCCGCGGCTTCGATGAATTCTATGGATTCACCGAAGGCCACTGGGGCCAGTACTTCAACCCCGAACTCGAACACAACGGCGAAATCGTCCGCGCCCGCGGCTTCATCGCCGACATCATCACGGACCGTGCCCTGCGCTTCATCGGCCAGCACCACACCCGCCCCTTCTTCTGTTACCTGCCCTTCAACACGCCCCATTCTCCCTATCAGGTGCCCGGCCGGTACTTCGACAAGTTTGCCGCCCTCGACCCCCCGCTCAAAGCCCGCGACCCCCAACAGGAGAGCCTCCCCATCACCCGCAGCGTCCTCGCCATGATGGAGAACCTCGACGCCAACGTCGGCCGGGTTCTCGCCCATCTCCAATCCCTGAACCTCGCCAATGACACCATCGTCGTCTACTTCAGCGACAACGGTCCGCAAAGCTGGCGCTGGAACGGCGGCATGAAGGGCCGCAAGGGCAACCTGGATGAAGGCGGCATCCGCTCCCCGCTCCTCATCCGCTGGCCCGGCCACATCGCCCAGGGGACCCGCATCCCGCAAATCGCCGCCGCCATCGATCTGCTGCCCACCCTCGCCGCTCTCGCCGGCATTCCCATCCGTGCCGAAAAGCCTCTCGACGGCCGCAATCTCCAGCCGCTCCTCGCCAATCCCGCCGCCCCCTGGCAGGACCGCATGATCTTCACCGCCTGGCGCAACCGCGTCAGCGTCCGCACCCAGCAATACCGCCTCGATCCCGACGGCCGCCTCTTCGACCTCCCGGCCGACCCCGGC
Organism: Acidobacteriota bacterium; assembly: GCA_016870915.1. Lineage (GTDB taxonomy): Bacteria > Acidobacteriota > Terriglobia > Bryobacterales > Bryobacteraceae > VFZY01. Next base: position 14,290 of record VFZY01000045.1, read on the forward strand.
CAGGACCGCGACATCGCCGCCGCTCAACCCGCCATCGCCACACGGCTCAAAGCCGCCGCCGCCGAATTCGCCCGCACCGTCCTCCCGCCCCTCGCCGACCCGCGGCCTTACCCCGTCGGCTACTCCCGCACCACCCGCCTCCCGGCCCGCGATGGAGTGCCCCACGGCGGAGTCCGCCGCAGCGCGCCAGCCCCCAACTGCTCCTACTTCACCAACTGGACCAGGCCCGGGGACTCCATCACTTTCGATATCGAAGTCGCCCGCCCCGGCCGTTTCCATGCCGAAATCTACTACGCCTGCCCCGCCGCCGACACCGGCTCCACCATCGAACTCGCATTCGGAGACGCCCGCCTCACCGCCCGCATCACCGAACCCCACAACCCGCCCGCCCTCGGCGCCTCCGACGACCGCGCCCCCCGCGGCGGCGAATCCCTCGTCAAGGACTTCCGCCCCATGACCCTCGGCCCCATCTTCCTCGCCCAGCACCGGGGTCCCCTAACCCTCCGGGCCACCGAAATCAAAGGCGCCCAGGTGGCGGAAATCCGCTATCTCGCCCTCACCCGCCTGGATTGATGCACCTGACCAATCCCCGCGATCACAAACTCTGAAACTTTATTTCCAGTCTGTTTTCAACAAATTACAAACAACAGAAGGAAATCCCGATCCCCCCGCTCCGTAAAATCAGCACGGAGAACAAACCATGGCTACCCTACGTCAATCCGAAACCTCGCGCGCCAACGGCGCCCTCTCAACCGGACCCGTTACCCCTCAAGGTAAATCCCGGTCCGCCCAAAACTCCCTCAAACACGGCCTCTACGCCAAAGGCCGGGTCCTCCCCTGGGAATCCCAGGAAGAATTCGACGAACTCCGGCAGGAACTCCACGACCACTACCTCATCCCCCAAGTCCACCGCCACCTCGTCGATCAACTCGCCTCCGAACTCTGGCACATCCAACGAGCCGAGCGCTTCGAAGAAGCCCTCCTCATCGACAACCGGAACGAGGCCCGCAACAACCTCATCCGCTACAACACCAAGAACCCCACCGAGCACCAGATCCTCGCCAACACCTACATCCGCCTCAACACCTGCCCGGCCTACGTCACCGCCCTCCGCGAACGCGACCGCTCCCACCGCCACGCCCGCCTGCTCCGCGCCGAACTCGAAAAACTTCTCCGCCAGACCCTCGACGAACGCCCGCCCAACAAACCGCGTCCCACCCCTGCACCCGAACCCTTCAACATCCTCGACACCTTCGCCGAGCCCTCCCCCCTCATGGCCAGGTTCGTTTCCAACCTGCGCCAAACTTCGCCCGGCAATCACCCCAAGACCGGTCCCAAAACCGGCCCCGAACCGGCCCCCAACCCGGGTCCCAAGCCCACAAAGGAGTAACCGCGCCACCCAAACGATGTCCGATCACCCCGCAAACAGGCCCGGAACGCCACACACCAGGCCCGAAGTGTGTCCAATTCCACCCCAACCCGCCCCGCGCGATATAAAATGGGTATCATCCATGACCCAGGCCCCCAGCGCACAGGCCGCCCCGGCGCGGCTCCAAACACCCGGAAAGACGCGCCTCAACGAAAGCCGGGGCGAGTCCGTTTTGCGCGTGTTCTTCCGACGCCTCCTCCCACTCGCCCTCCTCGCGGCCGCCGTCACGCCCGCCCAGTCCCCCATCGACTTCACCCGCGACATCCAGCCCATCTTCGAGAAAAGCTGCCACCAGTGTCACGGCGCCAAAGCCCAACTCGGCCAACTTCGGCTCGATTCGAAGGCCCTCGCCCTCAAAGGCGGCCAGTCCGGCGTCATCCTCCACCCCGGCCGCGCCGCCGGCAGCACCCTCTACCAGCGCGTCGCCGGTCTCGGCGACCAGGCCCGCATGCCCATGGGCCTTCCCCCTCTCGATGCCCGCGCCATCACCCTCATCCGCGACTGGATCAATCAGGGAGCCGTCTGGCCCGACACCGCCTCCGTCCCCGCCGCCCAAATCCGCAAGCACTGGGCCTATGTCGCCCCCGTCAAGTCCGCACCGCCCGCCGTTCGCGACACCCGCTGGGCCCGCAACCCCATCGACCGCTTCATCCTCGCCCGCCTCGAACAGGAAAAACTCACCCCCGCCCCCGAAGCCGATCGCATCACCCTCCTTCGCCGCCTCTCAATCGACCTCACCGGTCTCCCGCCCACCCCCGCCGAAGCCGACGCCTTCCTCCGCGACAAGTCCCGCGATGCGTACCAGAAGCAGGTCGAGCGCCTCCTCAAGTCCCCCCACTACGGCGAACGCTGGGCCCGCTACTGGCTCGATGCCGCCCGCTATGCCGATTCCGACGGCTTCGAAAAGGATAAGCAGCGCTGGGTCTGGTTCTACCGCGATTGGGTCGTCAACGCCTTCAACCGGGACCTTCCCTACAACCGCTTCATCACCGAACAACTCGCCGGCGACCTTCTCCCGAATCCCACCCAGGATCAAATCGTCGCCACCGGCTTCCTCCGCAACTCCATGATCAATGAGGAAGGCGGCATCGACCCCGAACAGTTCCGCATGGAAGCCATGTTTGACCGCATGGACGCCGTCGGCAAATCCATGCTCGGCGTCACCATCCAGTGCGCCCAGTGCCACAATCATAAGTTCGATCCTCTAACGCAGGAGGAATACTACAAGCTCTTCGCGTTCCTCAATAACTCCCACGAAGGCAGCGCCACCGTCTACACCACGGAAGAACAGGCCCGCCGCGCCGATATCTTCCGCCGCGTCCGGGACCTCGAAGCGGAGCTCAAGCACCGCAACCCCAACTGGCAAAAAGATATGGAGGCCTGGGAGCGCTCCGCCTCCTCCGGCCTCACCCCCTGGACCACCGTCCGCCCCGCCGCCGAGGACATCTCCACCGGCGGCCAGAAATATCTCCTCCAGAAAGACAACTCACTCCTCGCCGCCGGCTACGCCCCCACCAAGCACAAAGTCAAACTAACCCTCGACACCACGGCCGCCAGCCTCACCGCGCTCCGTCTTGAGCTCCTCAATGACCCCAATCTCCCCCTTGGCGGCCCCGGCCGCTCCATCAAAGGCACCGGTGCCCTGAGCGAAATCACCGTCGAACTGCAACCCCGCAACGACGCCGCCGCCAAACCCACCCCCGTCCGCATCACCCGCGCCGCCGCTGACATCAACCTGCCACAGCGCCCAATCGACCCCATCTATTTCGACAAGTCCGACAACGCCAAACGCATCACCGGACCCATCGAATTTGCCATCGATGGCAAAGACGACACCGCCTGGGGCCACGACGCCGGTCCGCTCGAACGCAACCTGCCCCGCACCGCCGTCTTCTTCTTCGAAAAACCCATCGACGCCAAAAAACACGAAGTCATCGTCTATCTCAGCCAGCGGCACGGCGGCTGGAACTCCGACGACAACCAGAACTACAACCTCGGCCGCTTCCGTCTCTCCACCACCGATGCCGCCGCCCCCGCTCTCGACCCAGTTCCCGCCGCCATCCGCCGCATCCTCGATCTCCCCGCCGCCGTCCGCACCGGCGCGCAAAACGACGCCCTCTTCGCCTTCTACCGCACCACCGTACCCGCCTGGCGCGACACCAATCAGACCATCGCCGGCATCCTCGCCACCCACCCCGAAGGCCACTCCCAACTCATCCTCACCGAGCGCACCGAAGCCCGCGCCACCAGCATTCTCATGCGCGGCGACTTCCTCAAACCCCAGAAGGAAGTGGCCTCCGGTGTCCCTGCTTTCCTCAATGAACTGCCCAAGGATGCCCCGGCCAATCGCCTCGGCTTCGCCCAATGGCTCACCAGCCGCAATGCCCCCACCACCGCCCGAAGCTTCGTCAACCGCGTCTGGCAGGCCTACTTCGGCACAGGCATCGTCGAAACCAGTGAGGACCTCGGCCGCCAAAGCCCCGCCCCCTCCCATCCCGAACTCCTCGACTGGCTCGCCGTCGAATTCATGGACCGCAACTGGTCCATCAAGGATCTCCACCGCCTCATCGTCAACTCAGCCGCCTACCGCCAGACCTCCAAGGTAACCCCCGAACTCCTCCAGCGCGACCCCTACAACCGTCTCCTCGCCCGCGGCCCCCGCTTCCGTGTCGATGCTGAAGCCGTCCGCGATATCGCCCTCGCCGCCAGCGGCCTGCTCAACCCCGCACTCGGCGGACCCGCTGTCTACCCGCCCGCCCCCGAGTTCCTCTTCCAGCCGCCCACCTCCTACGGCCCCAAGATCTGGAAGGAGGAAAAGGACACCAACCGCTACCGCCGCGCCCTCTACACCTTCCGCTATCGCAGCGTGCCCTATCCCATGCTCCAGAACTTCGACGCCCCCAACGGCGATTTCGCCTGCGTCCGCCGCACCCGCTCCAACACGCCGCTGCAAGCCCTCACCACCCTCAATGAGCCCATGTTCCTCGAATCCGCCCGCGCCCTCGCCTCCAACACCCTCGCAAACGGCGGCAAGTCGGACCAGGAACGCGCCGCCTACGCCTTCCGCCGCTGCGTCTCCCGCCCCCCCACCGCCGATGAATCCCGGGAACTTCTCGCCCTCCTCGAACGCAGCCGCACCCGCCTCGCCAAAGGTGAACTCGACGCCAAACCCATCCTCGGTGCCGACGCCCCCAAAGCCTCTGACCCCGTCCAACTCGCCGCCTGGACCTCCGTCGCCCGCGTCCTCCTCAACCTCGACGAGACCATCACAAAGGAATAAGCCATGAACTGCCAGGACCATCTTTGGAAAAATCGTCCCGCCGGCGAAGTCAGCCGCCGCTGGTTCCTCGAACAGTGCGGCATCGGTCTCGGTGGCATGGCCCTCGCCCAACTCGCCGGCGCCGCCTCCACGGACCCCCTCGCGCCCAAGAAGCCCCACTTCGACGCCCGCGCCAAACGTGTCATCTTCCTCTTCATGGCCGGCGCGCCCAGCCACCTCGAACTCTTCGACAACAAGCCCCAACTCGCCAAATTCGACGGAACCCTGCCTCCCGCCGATCTCCTCAAGGGCTACCGCGCCGCCTTCATCAACCCCAACTCCAAACTCCTCGGCCCCAAGTTCAAATTCGCCCGCCACGGCCAGTCCGGCGCCGAAATTTCGGAGCTTCTCCCGCACACCGCCCGCATCGCCGACAAGCTCACCATCGTCCGTGGCATGACCACCGACGCCTTCAACCACGCCCCCGGCCAACTGCTCATGAACACCGGTTCCCAGCAGTTCGGCCGCCCCTCCATGGGCGCCTGGGTCACCTACGGCCTCGGCAGCGAAACCCGCGATCTTCCGTCGTTCGTCGTCTTCTCCTCCGGCAAAAAAGGACCCTCCGGCGGTAACTCCTGCTGGGGCTCCGGCTTCCTCCCCACCGTCCATCAGGGCGTCCAGTTCCGCGGCTCCGGCGAGCCCGTTCTCTACCTCGCCAACCCGCCCGGCGTCGACAACCAGCTCCAGCGCGATTCGCTCGATACCCTCGGCCGCCTCAACCGCATGCGGCTCGATACCGTCGGCGATCCCGAAATCGCCACCCGCATCAGCTCCTTCGAAATGGCGTTCCGCATGCAAAGCGTCGCCCCCGAAGTCATGGATATCTCAAAGGAGCCCCAGCACACGCTCGACCTCTACGGCGCCGTCCCCGGCAAACCCTCCTTCGCCAATAACTGCCTGCTCGCCCGCCGCCTCGTCGAAAAAGGCGTCCGCTTCGTCCAGCTCTATCACGAAGCCTGGGACCAGCACGGCAGCCTCGTCAAGGACATTCAGGAAAACTGCAGGAACACGGATCAGGCCGCCGCCGCCCTCGTCACCGATCTCGAACAACGCGGCCTCCTCAAGGACACCATCGTCGTCTGGGGCGGGGAATTCGGCCGCACCCCCATGGTCCAGGGCGGCTCCGATGGCCGCGATCATCATCCCAACGCCTTCACCATGTGGCTCGCCGGCGGCGGCTTCAAGCCCGGCATCACCCACGGCGAATCGGACGAACTCGGCTTCAACGTCACCCGCGGCAAGGTCCACGTCCATGACCTTCATGCCACCATGCTCAACCAGTTGGGCTTCGATCATACCCGCCTCACATTCCGCTTCCAGGGCCGCGATTACCGGCTCACCGATGTCCACGGCAGCGTGGTGCGAGAGTTACTCACTTGAGACGCATTTCGGACCGGGACGAGATCTTCGCATTACTAAATCAGGATCCCGCTTGGTCGGCCTACCCGGTCGCCGATCTCGAACCGGGCTTCTTTGAATGCTGCGAATGGTACGCCGACGGGAACTCGCTGGCCCTCATTTTCAAAGGTCTCCCGGACTATACCGTCCTCTTCCTGCTCGGCCCCTGCCAGGCCCTGCTGCGGGAGATCTCTCTCTCCCCGGCCTATATTAATGTGCACCCCGAGTTTCTCGATGATGTTAGTAAGTACTACGACTTCCCGGACCCTCTTCCCATGTGGCGCATGAGTCTGGAAGCGCTCCGGCCGGCCCGGGCCAACGATGTCATCACCCTCCCTGCCTCGCGCTCCGAAGAGATCAAAGCCCTCTACCGTTTCGGCGGCGGCGACGCCTTTGCCCGCCGGCAGGTGGAAACCGGCTACTTCCGCGGCGTCGAACGCGACGGTGAGCTGGTGGCCGCCGCCGGCATCCACCTCGCATCCCGCACCTGGGGAGCCGCCGCCATCGGCAACGTCATCACCCACGGCGAATACCGCAACCAGGGCCTCGCCGCCGCCTGCACCACCGCCGTGGTCCAGGCCCTCCAGCAGGACGGCATCCACAACATCGTCCTCAACGTCGAACAGCGCAACCATACTGCCATCCGGCTCTATGAACGCCTCGGCTTCGTGCGCCACTGCGCCTTTCTCGAAGGCCACGCCATCCGCCGCCAGGAGGTCGATTAGATGCCGGCCTCCACGCTCAGCTTCCGGGTCCACGGCCTCGATTGCGCCGAGGAGGTCTCTCTCCTCCGCCATGCCCTCGATGGCCGCCAAGGCGTCCTCGGCCTTGCCTTCGATGTGGTCAATGCCCGTATGACCATCGAACTCGATCCCGAGCTCATCGACGCTCCGGCCATCCAGAAAGCCGTCGCCGGAACCGGCCTCCGCGCCGAACCCTGGCGCGACCAGCCCACCGCCGGTCCCGCCGCCTCCTGGCTCGCCACCCACAGCCGCTCCGTGCTCACCATCGCCAGCGGCCTCGCCGTCCTGGGGACCATGGTCGACCACGCCCTGCGCAGCGGCAACTCCTCCCTGGCCTTCCTCTCCCACGAAGATGAGGCCCACTCCGCCCGCGCCATCGCTCTCTGCTCCATGGCCATCGCCTCCGGCATGTACTACTTCCTGCCCAAGGCCTGGTTTGCCATCCGCCACCGCCGGCCGGACATGAACGTCCTGGTCTCCATCTCCATCGCCGGAGCCATCTATCTGGGCCAATGGTCGGAAGGCGCCACTCTCGCCTTCCTCTTCTCCCTCGCCAATCTGCTCGAATCCTGGAGCCTCGCCAAAGCGCGCGGCTCCATCGGCCAGCTCCTCAACGCCGGTCCCCGTGAAGCCTCCGTCGTCCACCACGACCACGAACACCGCACCCCGCTTGACCGCGTTCCGGTCGGCGCCACCGTCCGCGTCCGCCCCGGCGAACGCATCCCCTTCGACGGCGAAGTCTCCGCCGGCGCCTCCGGCGTCAATCAGGCGCCCATCACCGGCGAGTCCGTCCCCGTCCTCAAGCGCCCGGGCGATTCTGTCTACGCCGGCTCCGTCAACGGCGAAGGCCTTCTCGACATCCGCACCACCCGCGCCGCCCACGACACTACGCTCGCCCGCATCGTCCGCATGGTCGAATCCTGCCAGACCCGCCGCGCTCCCTCGGAACAGTTCCTCGAACGCTTCGCCCGCATCTACACCCCGGTCATGATCGCGCTCGCCGCCGCCGTCGCGCTGGTGCCGCCCCTGTTTGATGGCCGCTGGCCGCACTGGTTCTACCAGAGCATGGTCATCCTGCTCATCTCCTGCCCCTGCGCCCTGGTGATTTCGACGCCCGTGACAATCGCCGCCGCCCTCGCCTCAGCCGCCCGTCGCGGCATGCTCATCAAGGGCGGAGCCTATCTCGAGATCGCCTCCCGCATTCGCGCTATCGCCTTCGACAAGACCGGCGTCCTCACCGCCGGCCAGCCTCGCGTCGAAGCCTTCGAACCGCTCAACGGCCACAAGACGGAGGACGTTCTGCGCCGCGTCGCCTCCATCGAGCAGTCGAGCGAACACCCGCTCGGCCGCGCCATCCTCCGCTACTGCCAGGAACAGGGCATCCGCCCCGCGCCCTCGGCCGGATTCCAAGCCCTGCCGGGGCTCGGCGCCGAAGCCACCATCGACGGGGAAGCATTCTGGATCGGCAGCAGCCGCATGCTCGCCGCCAGACACGGCGTTGCCGAAACCGCCGGAGACAGTGGCCACACCGCCGTCTTCTGCGGCGGCGCCGACGGCCCCTGGGCCCGCATCGGCCTCACGGATCTGCCCAAACCGGAAGCCGCCGAAGCCGTCCACGCCCTGCGCGGCCAGGGGATCGGCACGCTTGTGATGCTCACCGGAGACAACCCGGCAACCGCCCGCGCCGTCGCTTCGGAACTCGGCTTCGATCAGGCCCACGCGGAACTCCTGCCGGAGGACAAGGCAAACCACATCGCCTCACTCCGCACCCGCCACGGCGCGGTGGCCATGGTCGGCGACGGCATCAATGATGCGCAAGCCCTCGCCGCCGCCTCGCTCGGCATCGCCGTCGGAACCCGCAGCACCGATGTCGCGCTCGAAACCGCGGACGTCGTCCTGGTCACCGATGACCTCCGCCGCATCGCCGCCCTCATCCATCACTCACGCCGGGCCTTTGCCATCGTCAAGCAGAACGTCGCCTTCGCCCTAGCCACCAAGCTCATCTTCCTGGTAGTGGCATTCCTCGATCTGGCCACCCTCTGGATGGCCGTCGCCGCGGACATGGGCGCCACGCTGCTGGTCACCTTCAACGGGCTCCGCATGTTGAGAACCGGGAGCCTCCGATGAACACCCCTAATCCCCGCGCCCCGGAACCACGCCCCGTTCCGAGCCACGACCGCGAGGGAGTGCCCAAGGTCGCCACCGTCAACAGGCTCCCCATTCCGAGCCACGACCGCGAGGGAGTGTCCACAGTCGCCACCGTCAACAGGCTCCCCGTTCCGAGCCACGACCACGAGGGAGTGCCCAAGGTCGCAACCTTCAAAAGGCTCCCCGTTCCGAGCCACGACCGCGAGGGAGTGTCCACAGTCGCCACCGTCAACAGGCTCCCCATTCCGAGCCACGACCGCGAGGGAGTGTCCACAGTCGCCACCGTCAACAGGCTCCCCATTCCGAGCCACGACCGCGAGGGAGTGCCCAAGGCCGCCACCTTCAACAAACTCCGCCTGTTGACAACCGGGAGCCTCCGATGAGCGCCACCCTCCACAAATCGAAGGCCGAATCCAAGGGCCCGGTCCACATCGCCATCGTCACCGTCAGCGACACGCGCACGCCGGAAACGGATCTCAACGGCCAGTTCCTCCGTCACGCCATCGAAACCTCCGGCCACATCGTAAGCGGCTACCGGATCATTCCCGATGAGCCCGCCGACGTCGCCCTGATGCTCGACACCTTCTGCGCCGGCGACACACAGGTTGTGCTCTGGAACGGAGGCACGGGCATCTCACCACGCGACACAACGTATGACGTCCTTGCGCGGCGTCTTGAAAAAACGCTGCCCGGCTTCGGAGAACTCTTCCGCATGCTCAGCTACGAACAAGTGGGCGCCGCCGCCATGCTGTCGCGCGCCACGGCCGGCGTCTATCGTGGCCGCGTGGTCTTCTCCACACCGGGCTCCAACGCCGCCGTGCGCCTGGCCTGGGAGAAACTCATTCTCCCTGAGCTGAAGCACCTGGCCTGGGAGGTGACCCGCTGAGCAATTTTTCAAGACGCGCCACCGTGGCCGGCTCGCGAGCCGAGATGTCCTCGTTCTCGCCCGGGTCCCGCGCCAGGTCGAACAGGCCGCTTTGGGCGAAGCCCCGGGTCAGCTTGTAGCGCCCGTCCCAGACGGTGCGCCACTCATCGAGCCCGCTTCGCACATGGCTTCGATGCCGGTCCGTCGCGCCCGCCAGCACCGGGCGTAGCGAACGGCTGTCCATGTCGCCGGGCGTCGGAATCCCGGCCCAGTCCAGGAACGTCGACGCCAGATCGATGTGGCTCACCAGCGCATCGGTCGAGTGGCCGCGGCGAACACCGGGTCCGGCAACCACAAGCGGCACGCCGATCGAAGCCTGATACGGCACGGTCTTGCCCCACCGGTTGTGGTCGCCCAGCATCTCGCCGTGGTCGCTGCAAAACACAACCAGCGTGTTGTCCAGTTCGCCGCGCTGCTTCAGGCGGTGGAGAAAGATGCCCAGCCAGGCGTCGATGTTCTCCACCATCGCCGAGTAGTTCTGGCGGATGGCCGTGTGGGTCTTGGCGTCGAACTGCGTGTTGGCGTTGGGCTGCGGGTATTCGCGGCCCCGGCAAAGGCCGTCCATGCGCCGCGTGATATCCATCGGGCTGTGGGGCCCGGTAAAGTTGAGCATCAGGAACCAAGGCTTGTCCTTGGGTGCGCGGTCAAGCAGCGCCAGGCCGTTCCGGGCGATGTAGTTGTCGCAGTAGGCATCCTCGGGCAGCGGCGTTGGCGCGGTGTGGGCGTAGTTGCCCTTCTGGCCCCGCTCATGGAAGTCCTCAACGTGCGTGGCGGCCAGGCCGCTCGCATGCAGGTACGCCATGTAGGGATCTTTGGGAGTCTTGGCGCCGCTTCGGATAGCATCATGCTTGCCGGCGTTGTCGATGGCGTCCGAGTAGCCCCACTCGCGTGTCAGGCGGCGGCCGTCCAGGCCCCAGTCCTGGGTCTTCTTATGAAGATCCACTTTGCCGCAGGCCATGGTGTGATAGCCGGCCTCGCGCAGCAGAGTGTAGAAGGTTCGCTGCTCCACCGGATAGTCCTGGCCGTTGTTGCGGACGCCGCAGCGTTCGTACTCGCGGCCCGATGCCAGGCAGGCGCGTGACGGCGCGCAGAGCGGCGACGCCACCACGGCGCGGCGGAAGTTCACGCCGCGCGCGGCCAGGGCGTTGAGATTGGGCGTGCGGACGTCGACGGACTTGTTGGCGCCGGTCCAGTCAAATCGCAACTGGTCGGGAAAGAAGAAGAGGATGTTGGGGCGCTTGCCTTGCGGCGCGCCCAGGGCGCTGCCGGCGGTGGCGCTGGCGGTGAGGGTGAAGGTTCTTCGGGTCATGCTGTAAGGCCCCAGCCCGGCTTGGTGACGTCGGCCCTGTCGCCGGCCTCAGCCAGGTGTTTTTGCAGGAGTGTTCGCAGCCCGGCCACACGCTTGGGTTGCGCCGCGGCCAGGTTGTTCATTTCGAACGGATCGGATTTCAGGTCGAAGAGTTGGACGGTTTCCTTGCCGGCCACGTTGTAGAGGATCAGCTTCCAGTCGCCTTGCGTAACGCCGCGCTGTACGTCGCGGTAGGCAAAGAACAGGCTGTCGCGGTGGGCGGCGCGCGGGTTTGTGAACAGAGGCCGCAGGCTGCGGGCGGTCACGGTGTCGGGCATCGTGGAGCCGCTCAGGTCGATGACGGTCGGGCAGACGTCGCTCAGGTAGCAGAGCGCGTCGCAGATGGAGTTCTTGGGGATGCCGGGGCCGCGGATGATCAGTGGCACGCGCACGCTGTGGTCGTACAGGTTCTGCTTGCCCATCAGGCCGTGATGGCCCACGGCCAGGCCGTTGTCGGCGGCGAAGACGACGTAGGTGTTCTCCGAATCGCCGCTCGCTTCAAGCGCGTCGAGGATGCGCCCGATCTGGGCGTCCACCTCGGAGATCATCGCGTAGTATTCGGCGATCTGTTTGCGCGTGTCTTCGGGTGTGCGCGGAAACGGGGCCAGCAGTTCGTCGCGAACCTTCAGTTCGCCGTTGTCGAAAGGATGCTGGGGCAGGAAGTTTTTGGGCAGTGCGACCTTGTCCGCGCTGTACCAGCCGGAGTAGGGCTTAGGCGCCATGCGAGGATCGTGCGGGGAGGTGAAGGCAGTGTAGAGCAGGAACGGTTTGTCTTGAGGACGGTTCTTCAGAAAGTCGATGGCGGCGTCGGCGAAAAGCTGGCTGGAGAACGTGCTCGTGACCGTGATCTTGTCCTTGGGATACCGGCCTGTCGGGTCCAAAGGGTTCGCGTCAACGCGGTCATGGTACTGCATGCCGCCGAGGAAGATACTTGCGCCGTGGGAGAAAGCGCGGGCATGCAGTGGGCCGCCGTTGTGCCACTTGCCGGTGGCGAAGGTGGCCCAGCCGTTCTTTCGCAGCACCTCGGGGAACATGTCGAACGGCCGCCGCTCGCTGGCCGGGAAGTTGTTCGGGGCGATGATGCTCCGGTGGATATGGAAGAGCGCCTGGCCCGTTATCAGCATGGCGCGGCTTGGTGCGCAGACGGCGGGAATGGTTCCGCCCATGATGTGGGCCTTGCGGAAGGCCATGCCGGAACGGACCAGCCGGTCCATGTTCGGCGTGCGGACCTCGGGGTGCCCCAGCGCTGCGATGGTGTCAAAGCGCTGGTCGTCGGTGAACAGGATCAGAAAATTGGGAGCGCGCCGCCGCTGCGCGGTGGCAGAGGCGGCAACGCCGGAAGCAAGAAGGGCCCGGCGGGTAAGCATCACAGTACAGAATACAAGGAATAGGATGGGGTAGCCTAATGAGGATGATTTCACGCAGAAGCATGTTGACGGCGCTGGCCGCGGCCCCGGCCGCGAGCATGGCCCAAACGCGCAAGCCAAACTTCGTTTTTCTTTTCGCCGACGACATGGGTTGGGGCGATGTCGGTTTCAACGGGCGCAAGGAATGGTCCACGCCGAACCTCGACAAACTGGGCCGCGAGGGCACCATCTTTGACCGCTGGTACACCGCCTGCCCGCTCTGCGCTCCCTCGCGCGCCGCGCTCATGACCGGCAAGTACAACATCCACAACGGGGTGCGCAACAACAGCATGGACCTGCCGGCCACCGAAGTCACCGTGGCCGAGGCGCTCAAGGCGCAGGGCTACCGCACCGCGCTCTTCGGCAAGTGGCACAAGGGCCGTATGGCCGATGGCGGCTTCCTCCACCCGCTCGACCAGGGCTTCGATGAGACCTTCGGCTATCTGGATGCCCTCCACGCCTGGGAACACTTTCCAAAGAAGCTCTGGCGCGGGCGCGAGGAGCAGCCCGTCAAGGGCTATAGCTGCGACCTTCTGGCCGACGAGGCCGTCCGCTTCATCGGCGAAAACCGGAATAATCCCTTCCTGCTCTACGTGCCCTTCATCGAGCCGCACTTCCTCATCGAAGCGCCCGAGGAAGACGTGGCGCGCTTCAAGGGCAAGTTCTCCGAGAAGGACCCGTCCAAGCCCTTCAACGCCAACTACGCCGCCATGATCACCCGGCTTGACCGCGCCATCGGCCGCATCGTCGCGGCCATCGATCAGGCCGGCCTCGGCCGCGATACCGTCATCGTCTTCACCAGCGACAACGGCGCCACCTTCGAAAAAGGCAACGAGGGCGCCTCCAACTTCCACGACAGCAATCGCCCTTTCCGTGGTCAAAAGCGCAGCCTCGAAGAGGGCGGTATCCGCGAGCCTGGCATCGTGCGCTGGACGGGCCATGTGCCGGCCGGCAAGCGAAGCACAGTGCCCATGCACAACATCGATATCCTGCCCACCTTCGTTGCCGCCGCCGGCTCCAAGCCGGACCCTGCCTGGAAAGTGGATGGAGCCAACATGCTCGATGTCTGGCTCGGCCGTTCGAACGGTCCCGAAAGGACTCTCTTCTGGGACTTCCGCATCGAAGGCGTCGACATGGCCGCCGCCATGCGCGGGGACCACAAACTGCTGGTCGTCGGGGGCCACCGCTCGCTCTACAACGTCCGCACGGACCCCGGGGAGCGGCGCACGCTGGGTCCGGAAATGCCGGACCTCTTCAAGCAACTCGACGGCGAACTGAAAGCCTGGTTGGCAACGGAGGTGAAGCGCTAACGCCGCGCCGGCAGGGCGCCATCCAGCCACTCGATCATCCGGCGCTGCTTATCGGCCAGCCCCAGGGACGCTTCGATGTTCACATAGCGTATGCCGCGGGCCGCGCATAGGCGCGAAAGGCTGCCGTCGTCGTCCGGCGGGGCTTTCTGCTGCAGGACCACGTTGTAGATGGACCGCGACAGGATCTCGAAATCGGCCGGGTCCGTGGCCAGCATGAACTCGCGGGGATGCGCGGCCTCCTTCACCGAGACCTTGTCGCTGATGGGGATCTCGTCGGTCATCGAGTAGCCTTCGCTGTTGTTGTGCATGGCGATGATCAGCCCGCCCGGCGGCGGTAGTAGCAGCTTGAGAAAGCGGTCGCGATCCCGGTCCAGCGTGTCGAGCGCGGCCTTGGACTGGGCTTCGGTCCAGGCCGGATTGAGGCGCTTCAGGTTCTTGCCCGCGCCCTCGCGGGAGAACATCCGGTTCGGGTCAAGCTGTCCGCCGGCCAGGGGCACGTTGCGGCGCTCGGAGTCCACCAGCAAGGCGAGGCCCGCGCGGCCTTTGAGGTGGTCGCGCAGCACCTGGCGGGCCGTGCTCTCATTGCCGTGCACATGAAAGTAGCGGCGCGGCGAGTTGCTCCGGCCCATGACGTGGAACCGAGCTTCGCCCATCGGAGCCAGCCGCGGAGTGCGGAACGGCAGCCAGGCCAGCGCGGAAGCAGCGGCTTCGCGGCGGGTAAGGTGGTGGGTCATAATTGGATGCGGAGACGATTCCATGATCGCAGAGACACAGGCGGCCGGGCTTGATCGCGAACTCAATCCCTGGATATCAGCCGAGGCGCGGTTCAATCAAGCGGCCGGACGGCTGGCGCTGGATGAAGGCATGCGAAAAATGCTGAGTCTGCCGGCTCGCGAGGTGACGGTGCACGTGCCGGTGACGCTCGATGACGGGCGCCTGGAGGTGTTCACGGGCTATCGCGTGCAGCACTCCATTGCCCGCGGCCCGGCCAAGGGCGGCATCCGGTATGCACCCGATGTGACTTTGGATGAGGTGCGGGCGCTGGCGTCCTGGATGACGTGGAAGTGCGCCGTGGTGAACATCCCCTACGGCGGAGGGAAGGGCGGCGTGATCTGCGATCCGTCCATCCTCTCCGAGTTCGAACTGGAGAGAATTACACGCCGCTACACGGCGGAGTTGATCGATGTGATTGGACCGGAGGTTGACATTCCGGCCCCGGACATCAACACCAATGAGCGGACCATGGCATGGATCATGGACACCTACTCGATGCACAAGCGCCAGAACGTGACCGCGGTGGTCACGGGCAAGCCGCTCAACCTGGGCGGGTCGCGCGGGCGGCCGGAGGCCACCGGGCGCGGCTGCTCGTTCGTGACGCGCGAGGCGCTGAAGCTGTTCGGCATCGCGCCTTCGGACGCGCGCATCGTGGTGCAGGGGTTTGGGAACGTGGGCGGCATGGGCGCCCGGCTGCTGGCGGCCATGGGGTGCCGCATCGTGGGCGTGATTGAGTATGACGGCGCGGTGTACAACGATCATGGCATCGATGTCGAGAAGCTGATGGCGCACCGCCGCTCGACCGGGTCCATTACCGAATTCGGCGAGGCGGAGGACATGGACCGCGATGAGGCGCTCTACATGCCCTGCGAGGTGTTGCTGCCCGCTGCCAAGGAGAACATCGTCACGTCGCTCAACGCGCATCGCATCCGGGCGCGGGTGCTGTGCGAGGGCGCCAACGGGCCCACCACGCCGCCGGCCGACGCGGTGCTGCGGGAAAACGGGGTGTTCGTCATTCCGGACATTCTGGCGAATGCCGGTGGGGTGACGGTGTCGTACTTCGAGTGGGTGCAGGACAGGCAGGGATACTTCTGGAATGAGCAGCTGGTGAATGACCGGCTGGAAGAGATCATGGTGAACAGCTTCCACGACGTGGTGCGGTATTCGGCCCAGCACGATGTGGACAACCGCACGGCGGCCTACATGCTGGCGCTCGACCGTGTGCAGTTCGCCATCAAAATCCGGGGCATCTACGCCTGATGGCAGCCGAAGCCACGCCGCTCATGCGGCAGTATCATGCCATCAAGCAGCAGGTGCCGAACGCACTGCTGATGTTCCGTCTGGGCGACTTCTACGAGATGTTCTACGAGGACGCCGTGGTGGCCGCGCGCGAACTTGAGATCACGCTCACCTCGCGCAACAAGGACAAGGCCGACGCGGTGCCCATGTGCGGCGTGCCGTTCCACGCCGCCGAGGGCTACATCGCAAGGCTCATCCAGAAGGGCCACCGCGTGGCGGTGTGCGACCAGACGGAGGACCCGCGGTTCGCCAAGAAGCTGGTGAAGCGCGAGATCACGAGGATCGTGACGCCGGGTACGGCCACCGATTCGAGCGTGCTGCGGTCCCACGAGAACAACTACCTGGGCGCCATCGTCTCCGACGGCACGCGGGCCGGGCTGGCCTATGCGGACGTTTCAACGGGCGAGTTCCGGGTGACCGAAGCGGATGTCGACAGTGTGCTGGCCACGGTGGACACGCTGAACATCCGCGAGATTCTGACGACGGCCAAGAGCCAGGTGCGGCCCAGCGTGCGGACCGAACTGGACGACTGGGTGTTCAGCCTGGACTTCGCCGAGCGCACCCTGCGCGATCACTTCCGGCTGCTGTCGCTGGATGGCTTTGGGTTCGAGCGCCGGCCGCTGGCCGTGCGGGCGGCGGGCGCCGTTGTTCACTATCTGCGCGACACGCAGCGTTCGGCGCTGGATCATCTGGACAGGCCGGCTTATTACGAGCGCGGCGACAGCATGATCCTGGACCCGGTTACGGTGCGGAATCTGGAACTGGTGGGGCCCGACCGTGAGAGCGCCCTGATTGAAGCGCTGGACCAGACCTCGACGGGCATGGGAGGCCGGCTGCTGCGCAAGCGGCTGCTGGCTCCGTCGCTTGATTTGCCGGAGATCGAGACGCGGCTGGATCAGGTGGAGTGGCTGCTCAAACAGACCATTCTGCGCGCCAGCCTGAGGCGGGCGCTGGAGGGCATTCTGGATCTGGAGCGGCTTCTCGCCAAGGTGACCATGGGCTCGGCGACGCCGCGGGAGTTGTTGGGCCTGGGGCGATCTCTGGCCGTGATGCCGGAGTTGAACCGGCTGCTTGGGGACAAGCGGTTCGATGAACTGGCGGAGGTGCGGGACGCCATTCTGGGCGCCATCTCCGATGAGCCGCCGGCGAGTCTGGCCGACGGCGGAACCATCCGCGCCGGGTACAACGCGGACCTGGATGAGTTGCGTGCCATCAAGACCAACTCCCAGCAGTTCATCGCGGCCATTGAGACACGCGAGCGCGGGCGAACGGGGATCCAGTCGCTCAAGGTGCGCTTCAACAACGTCTTTGGCTACTACATCGAGATCTCGAAGGCGAACCTGCATCTGGCGCCGGCGGACTATGACCGCAAGCAGACGCTGGTGAATGCCGAGCGGTTCACCACGCCGGAACTCAAGGTGCTGGAGAGCAAGGTGCTGGAAGCCGAGGAGCGGATTCTCACCATCGAGCGTGAGATCTTCACGGCCGTGCGGGCCGCGGCGGCGAGTGAAGCCCGGCGCATCCGTGTTTTGGCGGCGGGCATCGGGGAACTGGACGTGACGGCCACGCTGGCCCAGGTGGCTGCCGAGCACAACTATGTCCGGCCGGGATTTCTGGCGAGCGGAGAACTGCGGGTGCTGGCGGGCCGGCATCCGGTGATCGAGCGCATTGTCGAGCGCGACGCCCAGCGGTTCATTCCCAATGACTTGTATCTGGACAGCGCCAAATTCGCGGCGATCATCACGGGGCCGAACATGGGCGGCAAGTCCACCTACCTTCGGCAAGCGGCTCTGATTCAGATACTGGCGCAGACGGGCAGTTTCGTGCCCGCGGCGCAGGCGTCGCTGCCGGTGGTGGACCGTGTGTTCACACGCATCGGCGCAAGCGACAACCTGGCGCGGGGACGCTCGACGTTCATGGTGGAGATGACGGAAACGGCGCTCATTCTGAACACCGCCACGGCGCAGAGCCTGGTGATCCTGGATGAGATCGGGCGCGGCACCTCGACCTTCGACGGATTGGCGCTGGCGTGGGCGGTGATCGAGCACATCCACCATCGCATCGGCGCCAAGACGCTCTTCGCCACGCACTACCACGAACTGACGGAGCTTGAAGGCAAGCTGGCGGGCGTGGCCAACCTGCATGTATCGGTGAAGGAGTCCGGCGATCAGATCATCTTTCTGCGGAAGGTGGAGCCGGGTGCGGCTGACAAGAGCTATGGAATTGAGGTGGCGCGGCTGGCGGCGCTGCCGCTGAGTGTGATCGAACGGGCGCGCGAGATTCTGGCCCTGCATGAGAAGTCCGAGCATGCCGTGAGCCAGGAACTGGCGCCGCGCCGGACCGTGAAAGCGCCGCCGGTGCAGATCCAGATGTTTGAGCCGGTGGGCCATCACATCGCCGATCGTATCCGTGGCCTGGACTTGAACAACCTGCGCCCGGTTGAGGCGCTCCAGATTCTGTCTGAACTTCAGGATGAGTTGAAACGATGAGAGCAGTGGGTGTGATGAGCGGAACATCGCTCGACGGGGTGGATGTGGCGGTGGTGGACCTGCGCGGCGAGGGCTGGAATACGCGCGCGCGTCTGGTGGCGTTCAGCAGCAAGCCTTATCCGCGGAAGGTGCGCGAGGCCATTCTGGCGGTATCGAACCGGACGTGCCACACGGCCGAGATCGCGCGGTTGAATGTATGGCTGGCGGAACACTACGCGGAGCGGGTGATCGCGACGTGCAGCGCGCATGGCATTCGGCAGAAGTCGATTGGAGTTGTGGGCTGCCACGGCCAGACGATCTTTCACGAAAGCGAACCGGTGCGGTTTCTTGGCCGCGCGACGGCGAGCACGCTGCAGATTGGCGACGGGTCTTTCCTGGCCGAACGTCTGGGCATCACGGTGGTGCACGATTTCCGGATGCGCGATATGGCGGCGGGCGGCAAGGGCGCCCCGCTGGTGCCGTATCTGGATTACCTGTTGTTCCGGCACCGCACCCGTGGGCGTGTGGCGTTGAACCTGGGCGGGATCGGGAACATCACGGCGATTCCGGGCGGGGCGGAGAGCCCGGATGAAACGTTCGCCTTCGACACCGGCCCGGGGAACATGGTGATGGATCAGTTGGCGGCGCTGGCCACGGGCGGGCGTGCCTCGTTTGACCTGGATGCGAGGATTGGCCGCAAGGGGAAGTTGAACCAGGGCTTGCTTGATGAGTTGATGAAGGACCGCTATCTTGCGGCGGCGCCTCCGAAGACGGCTGGACGGGAGCAGTATGGCCAGGAGTTCATCGCAAGGCTGCGGGCAACGGGGTTGCCGTTGGCCGACCTGATGCACACGGCGGCGGCGTTCACGGCGCGAAGCGTTGCGGCGGCGGTGGACCGGTTCGTCCGGCCTCGATTTACCCCGCGCGATCTTGTTGCGGCGGGCGGCGGGGTGCATAACCCGCTGCTGATGGCGTACCTGTCGGCGTTTCTGCCGGACCTGAAGATCACGACGACGGCGGAACACGGGATCGACCCTGATGCCAAGGAAGCGGTGGCTTTTGCGGTGCTGGCGGCGGAGTCAATTCACCTGAGGCCGTCGAACCTGACGTCCGCCACGGGAGCGCGGCATAGGGTGATTCTGGGGAAGATCAACCCCTAAATGGGGATGTTTCGGTTCGGTTGAGTGGCAGGACGCTCCGTTGCCGTCGCGGCTCGGTTGTTGGGGATGTTTCGGTTCGGTTGTGGGGCGGGACGCTCCGTTGCCGTCGCGGCTCGGTTGTTGGGGATGTTTCGGTTCGGTTGAGTGGCAGGACGCTCCGTTGCCGTCGCGGCTCGGTTGTTGGGGATGTTTCGGTTCGGTTGAGGGGCAGGACGCTCCGTTGCCGTCGCGGCTCGGTTGAGGGGGGATGTTTCAGACTAAAGAGCGAATGGTCTTCTCGCCGACGTGCTACTGCCTGCCTTCCACCTGGCGGCGCAGGCGCGCCGCGTAGGCCATCGTGTAATTGCGCGACGGTGCGTTGAACGTCTTTTCGCCGATCGCATCCAGTGCGCCGGCCAGTAACAGTTTCGGCTCCTTCGCCGCGCGGCGCGTGTCAACAACTTTGAGACACCCGGCATGGGAATTTACTGACGTTCCTCTCTGTCTGTTGGGCTGGTGTCGACCGGCTTGTTGATCCAAACCTCCGATGGCAGGGGCAAAGGCTTGGG
>VFZY01000046.1 GCA_016870915.1 Acidobacteriota bacterium
GGTTTTGTTTGTCACCCATTGGGTGCTGTCCTCCGCAGGGGTCTTCGCTGCCTTCAAACCCCTATCGATATTGATGCGGACGAGCATCCAGGAGATTCGCACGCGCGGCTCAAAACGGAAATGTGGGATGGAGAGCCTCACCGAGTGGCTGAATGCCGGCGTCGGCTCCGGCGGCGGTGTGCAGCAGCCCAACAATCTGCGCGCCGAAAAGTCGCTCGCCGGCTTCGATTCACGCAACCGGCTGGTGGTTTCCTACGCTCTTGATGCGCCCTTCGGCAAGGGACATCGCTTCGGTGGCTCCGTTTCAGGGCCGACCGGAATGGTGATTTCCGGATGGAGCGTCAGCGGCACGGCAACGTTCCAATCCGGCTTCCCGCTGGCGCTAACGGCCACTCCGAACATCACGGGGCTGGGAACCGGGCTGCGCCCGAACGTGGTTCAGGGTTGCGCCAAGCAGGTGGAAGGGCCGGCTCAGGCACGGCTTCGCCGCTGGTTCAACACGTCGTGCTTCACTGTTCCCGACGCCTATACGTTCGGCAATCAAAGCCGTACGGATCCGGAGCTTCGGGGCCACGGAATTGCCCAGTACAACCTGGCCATCCTGAAGCGGACGGCGGTGAAGGAGAACGCCAACATCGAGTTTCGCGCTGAGATCTTCAACTTGTTCAACCGGGTGCAGTTCGGTTTGCCGAACCTGGTTGTGACTACGGCGGCTAACGCAACAACGGGACAGGTGTTTTCGCAGATCAACACACCGCGACTGGTTCAGTTTGCCCTGCGATTCGCATTCTGAGGGCAACAGGATAGGGCGCTGTCTCTTCTTATGAGGAGTGGCGCCTACGCCAATCCCTGCAAGACTCCGGTGCTGTCCCCGAAGGACTCTTCCTTGACGCCCATGCGATGCAGCATTGCCAGATGCAGATTGCACAGCGGAGTCTTCTCCGCCGCACGCACGCGCCGCCCGGGCCGCAGCGTTCCGCGCCCGCCTCCGGCCAGCACCACCGGCAGATTCTCGGGATCATGCCGGTTCCCGCACTTCAGTGAGCACCCGAACAGGATCATCGAGTTGTCCAGCAGCGATGTTTCGCCCTCTTTCAACTCCTTCAGCCGGGTGAGGAACTTGGCCACCTCGGCCATGTTCCAATCGATGATCGCCTCGTATTGGCGCCGCTGCTCCTCGATATCCCGGTGATGGGACAGGCCGTGCCAGCTCCCCTTCACTCCCGGCAAGAATGAATAGTCCTGCGAACTCTGCGCATCCCCGATCATCATCGTTGCAATCCGCGTGCTGTCGGTCCACAACGCAAGCGTCAGGATGTCGTACATCAGCCGCAGATGCTCCGGATGAGTCGCCGGAATCCCGGGATTCGGCCGGTCCATTGGGAACTTGCCTTCGTTGATCCACCGCTTCTGCGGGCGCATCGAAAGCTCAATCCGGTGCTCGACCGCACGCACGGAATCGAAATACTCGTCCAGCCGGGCCTGATCGGCGCGGCTCCCCTTCGCCCGCAGGGATTTCGCCTGCTCCCGCACTAGGTCCAGCACGCTGGTGTCGTCGCGCTGCATCGATTCGATCAACGACGGATTCTTCGGATCCGCGCCCGAAATCACGCGCGCCTTGTTGTTCCGGAACAGCCGGTCAAACGCCAACTGCGGCACAATCTCCTTCGGCACCGGAGTATGCCGGCTCGACCAGGAGAGAAAAGACCCCAGCGCCCTGGGAAACCCGCCGCCCGCCGTATCGATGCCTGTGCGGGGCGGATCCAGCCCAAGCTCAAGCGAAGGGAGCGGCGTCTCATGGCCCACCGCCCGCGCAGCCATCTGATCCACCGTGGTGCCGCCCGAATCCAGGTCGCCGTCCGTTGTCCGCTCCACGTACCCGCCAGACAGCCATGCCGGCACCTTGGGCCAATGCCCGTTCCGCCCCACTGAGTTCTTGTTCCACAAGTTTTCGATCAGCAGGAAATCGTTCTTGAGATGCGCCAGCGGCCGCAGATGCGGAGTGATCTCATAGGACTCGCCATCGCCCGCCGGCGTCCAGTGATCGGGCCGCACGCCGTTCGGCATGAACATGGCCACCATGCGCAACGGCGGCGCGGTCAGCCGCTCCGCGCGGCCAACCGATTCCAGCCAGGGCAGCGCCATTGTAGCCCCTGCTCCGCGCAGGAATACGCGCCGGGACAATGTGGTCTTCATGGTCAATCCTAAGGTATCACTTCCCGCCGGTCATTTCTCTCCCAGCAGCAGCCGCGTCGACCGCTTCGACCGTGGTCCCGAACTCGAAATCTCAACGCCGCCCTGCGCGGCCCGGAACGGCAGGCTCAACACCACTTCGCGCACCAGCGTACGGGCGCGGTAGCCATCCCGCTCCACCGCCGCCGCCAGCTTCTGCACCGTGCAGTGATCTCCGTCCTGAACCGGCCGTCCGGTGGCGTAGCCCAACACCTTCCCCGCGAGGTGCCGCACGAAATCGCTCTTTCGCCGCAGCAGGACCTCGCGCAGCTCAACCGGCCCGTCGAACTTCTCCCCGGAAGGCAGGACGCCGGCCGCATCCACGGGCTTCTCCTGGAACCGGCCCATCCAGTCGAACGGTTCGAGCCCAAACCCAATCGGATCCATCAGGTTGTGACAGGTGGAGCACGCAGGGTCCGCACGGTGGCGCGCCAGAATCTGCTTCATCGTGAGTCCCTTCTCGGATTTTGACGCTTTCTCCAACGGCGGCACATCCGGGGGCGGCGCCGGCACCGGCGTGCCGAGCAGTGTATCCAGCACCCACGCCCCGCGCAACACCGGACTGCTCATCCGGTAGTGCGACGTCAGGGCCAGCACGCCCGCCATGCCCAGGACGCCGGCGCGCCGGTTGTCCGGCCATGCCACGCGCTCAAAACGGTCACCCAGGGCAGGGAACTTGTCCTCCACCTGGTAATAGCGCGCCAGCCGCGCTGTCAGAAAGGAGTAATTACCGCCAATAAGGTCCAGCAGACTGCCGTTCGAAGAGAGTAAGTGATGAAACAGCATCACCGGCTCCTGGCGAAGCTCCACCGAAACCTCCGGTGTGTAGAAATGCTGCAACTCCGTCAGCAATGGCACAGCCCGGCCGCCCACATCCTGCGTGCCCAGCCACTGGCCCGTGAACGCCGTGGCGAACTGCCGCGACCGGGGGTCGTCCAGCATCCGGTCCACCTGCCCGGCCAGCACTCTGTCATCCTGAAGCCGGCCCGCCGCCGCCAGACGCAGCAGTTCGTCATCCGGCGCGGTTGCCCACAGGAAGTACGATAGCCGCGACGCCATCTCATACTGTCCAAGCTGCCGGATCTCCCGCCCCGCCGGCACATCCTCCACGCGGAACAGGAACCGCGGCGAGACCAACACAGCCTTCAACGCCAGCTTCACGCTCTCCTCATACGGATCGCCGCGCCGGCTCGCCCGCTCATACAGCGCCAGGAACGGCTCCACATCCGCCGCCGCAACCGGCCGCCGGTACGCCCGCTCGACAAACCGCTCCATCACCCGCCGCGCCGCCACGCGCCCATCCACGGGAGCCTCGCCCGGCTCCAGACCGAACAGCCTCTGGTGCAGCACAGCTTTGTCCGGCGACGCCGCGGCCGGCCGCTGCTCAACCGTCAGACTGTAGAACACCACGGGTTCCTCACCGGTCACCACGGCCACCTTGTGCACGCCGCGCTCAAGCGTCACGGTCTGAATCCGCGTCGTCGCGCCGCCATTCAGATCCCGCTGATAGTTCAGGGACCCCACCGCCCCGCCATCCACCTTCACATGCATCTGGAACGGAGTCTGCCGCGGCCTTTCCACGTTCACCCGCAGGTTGTACTGCCCTTCATTGAAAACGGTGACCTCGGTTGAAACCTCCTGCCCCGGCGCCAGATCCCGCCCGGGCTTGGTGCTCGGCGCCGCGGGAGCCATGCCAGCCGATGGGAATACACGATTGAGCGGCGGCGTCACAATCACCCGGTCCAGAATCTTCCCCGCCGCCTCCATGTACCGCTCCACCATCATCGGTGGAATGTACAGCGTATCCGCGTTCGTGTCGAACCCCGCGCCGCCGGTCTCATCGGCCGGGAAGACATCGGCCACCGCCAAGTCCACGCCCAGTAGATCCCGCACCGTGTTCCGGTACTCGCGCCGGTTCAGCCGCCGCGGTGGCGCCGCGCCGGCCCACGGCCCGGCCGAACAGGCGGTCTCCCGAAGCCGGTTGTCGATCCAGGAAGTGACCGCCAGCCGGTCCTCTTCGCTCAACTTCGAAGCAGCCGGCGGCATCGTCCGGTTCCGCAACTGCACCGCCGCACTGGCCCACTGCCCTCGCCGGTCCTGGATCTCATCCACGGTCTTCGAAGCCAGAAAGTTCACCCGCTTGCTGGTCCCCTGAGGGTTGTGGCACCCGGCGCAATTCTGCTCCAAAACCGGCCTGATCCGCCCGGAAAACTCCGCCGCGGCATCGGCGGCAATCAATCGCACCGGAGCAACAAGGGCAACAACAATCGACAAGAACCGCACGCTAGCACTGTACACGCCCTGCGTTCCGATGCGCAAGCCTAAGCCCGGCGGCGAAGCCGGACCATTCCGAAGACAAACGCTCCGGCGGTGAGCATCCCAAACGTGGCGGGTTCGGGAACATCCGCGCCCGGGACGGCGCGCGTGTAGTCGTACCCGGACTCAGACCTGAAAGTCGCGTCCAAGAGATTCATGCTGGCGTCGAGCAGGCGGAAGCCGCCCAAGTGGCTGCTGTTGAAGTAGTTCGCCGAGGCCGACGTCGACGGCTCACGGGTTCTCAGCATGTAGGGCGTGATGGATGCACGCAGATAGGAGGCTATTTGGAAAGTGGGAAGGCTGTGGCCCGAAAGGTGGTAGATCGACGACAGAGGTATCGTCACCGTCATGGCGATTTTCGCGCCGGCCGGCCGAAGGTCAGAGGTCAAGCCCGCTTTCCCTTCGCATTCCAGGAAGCCTCAATCCCAGTCTGCACACGTATAGAACGTATAAACCTCGGTGTCTAATTGTCTGCTTCCAAAGATAGTGGAAGAACTTATCACCCAGTTTCCATAGTTGGTGATGGTGCCGCTTCCTTCAACCAGGACGTCTGCCTGTAAAAAGGCAGCGTCTACAGGCGCGTCGTAACTGAGCAGATCAACATAACTTGAGAGAACATAACTTCCATTCATCGTCGGATTCTCGCCGGTATAGTCCCCGCTCAGCGAGAAACCGATCTCGGCTCCCAGATTGGCGATTGCGGCCCGTCCGCGAGCGTAGCGCTCGGATACGATCGCGTGTTGCCCCAATCCTGTTCCCGTCCCTGAAACAGACTCCATCGCGAGCAGCGTGTCACCCGCCATGGCAGAGTATCGGGTCTCGTTGACCTCCATGTGCGGAAGGATCTGCCCGCGGGGGCCTCTCACCGGACCAGCACTCATAATGACCTGCAAGGTCGCCGCCTGTGACGCCAATACGCCGCCCACGAGCAACGCCAGAAACCTGGATAAAGTACGCATTGGTAAAAGTTAGCACGACCTGTGCTCTCAGCGCAACAATGCCCCCGGCCGAACCGTCTACCGAACGGTAAGGAAGTGGTCTGGATCAATTCCCGCCTGTCTGAGATTGACCGCAACGTGCCCTCGGGCAGATCTCCGGTGTGATTCGGAAGCGTTGTGTAACGATTACTCGCCGGGTTAAACCAGATCTCATGACTCCCGGCCCCCTGCCGGTCGAACACGAATCCCAGGGCCCTGAGTCTACGCGCAATCTCCCGGTACCGGAAACCAGAAAGCCGGCCCATTTCAGGCAGCGACGACGATCGTGTAATCCCGATGGTCCGCCGTGGTCGAGAGGTTAGGCAGAGTATCGCGTTCTCGTCTTGCCTCAATAATCCGGCGTGCAACGTCACGGGCAATCTCGAGTGTTTCGGCGACGGTCCGTCCCTGAGCGACCAAACCCGGCAACTCGTAGGACGTAGCGAGATAGACCCCCTCAGGCAAGTGCTCCACCTGGATTCGGATCACGAGTTCCATACGTCCCGATGCTAGCACCTTGCTCAGCAACCCCGCCCCTGCCACAATGAGGGCAGGCATGTTGGTCACCGCCTACGACGCACACGTGGAACAACTCTTCGATCGGGTCCGTCAACTGCACGCCATCTTGACAGCCCACGGCATCCCATACCGCATCGTCGGAGGCGTTGCCGTCTACCTCCACGTCTCTGCCGTCGACCCTCTCAGTGCACGCATGACCAAAGATGTCGACGCCGCCATCCACCGGCGCGATCTCGACCGCGTCATTGCCGCCGCAGCCGAAGCCGGATGGACCTACCGCCACGCTGCCGGCGTTGACATGCTCATCGGTCAACCCGAATCCAAGGCCCGCTCCGCCGTCCACCTCATCTTCCTGAACGAGCGCGTCCGCCCCGATCACCTGGAACCCGTCCCCGCCTCCGCCCCCGTCGCCACGCCCGAAGGATTCCTCCTAGCGCCCCTCCCGGACCTCATCCGCATGAAGCTCACCAGCTTCCGCCTCAAAGACCAAGTCCACATCCAGGACCTCGACGCCGCCGGCCTCATCACACCACCCATCGAAGCCGCCCTCCCGCCACTCCTCCGCCAACGCCTCGCTCAAGTCCGGACCACCGAGTAGCCCCCATGTGATACACCAGACGTATGCGGCTCCTCACCGCGATCCTCCCCACCCTCGCCCTCGCCCAGCCTCCCGCTGACCCCGCCCTCCGCGTTCTCGAAGCCAACTGCCTCTCCTGCCACGGAGCCACAGCCATGGGCGGCCTCGACCTCCGCACCCGCCAAGGCCTCCTCAAAGGCGGCGCCCGCGGACCCGCCGCTCAACCCGGCAACCCCGCCGCAAGCCTCCTCATCCAGGCTGTCCGCCGCACCGGGCCCCTCCACATGCCCCCCGGCCGCACCCCCCTGCCCGCCGCCGATATCGCCGAGCTCGAACGCTGGGTTCAGGCCGGCGTTCCCTGGCCCGCCACCCTCACCGCTGCTCCCTCCTGGTGGTCTTTCAAACGCATCCAACCGCCGCCCATCCCCGCCGCGAGCACCAACCCGATCGACGCCTTCATCCTTCAAAAGCTCAGCCAAAACGGGCTCACCCCCGCCCCTCGCGCCGATCGCCGCACGCTCATTCGCCGCGCCACGTTCAACCTCCATGGCCTGCCGCCGACTCCCGAAGAGATCGCCGCCTTTGAAAACGACACACGGCCCGACGCCTGGCCCCGCCTGATCGATCACCTGCTTGAATCTCCACGCTACGGCGAACGCTGGGGCCGCCACTGGCTGGATGTGGTCCGATACGCCGACACCGGCGGCTTTGAAACCGATATCTACTTCCCCAACGCCTGGCGTTACCGCGACTACGTGATCCAGTCCTTCAACCAGGACAAACCCTTCCACCGCTTCGTCCGCGAGCAGATCGCCGGCGACGAACTGTGGTCCGACAACCTCGATCTCGACGGCGGCTTCGAAGTCCCCGCCCAGAAACGCGAGCACCTCAACGCCCGCATCGCCACCGGCGTCTACACCATCGGACCCGCCTATCACGAAGCCGCCCTCTTCGGCGGCCAGGCCCGCTACGAATGGCTCACCGACGCCGTCGACACAACCGGCGAAGCTTTCCTCGGCCTTACCCTCGGCTGCTCCCGCTGCCACGATCACAAATTCGACCCCATCACCAGCCGCGACTACCACGCCCTCATGGCCGTCTTCGCCGCCAGCGAAGAGCGCGAAGTCCCCGTCGTCAGCCCCTTCAACATCTTCGGCTTCAAGAGCGGCTACCCCAACTGGCTCCGCGTCGAAGAGATCAAGGGCGCCATCAATCGCATCGACGGCGCCGCTCGCAAGCGCGTCGTCGACCGTGTCCGCGCCCCCTTCCCCAAGGAAGTCCTCGACGCCTACGCCATCCCCGTTGAGAAGCGATCACCCGCCCAGCGAGCCCTTGCCGCCCGCCTCGAAAAGGCCATCACCGAAGCCGGCCTTCAGGAGAACGCCGAAGGCAAAGAGGCCGACATCCCGCTGACCGCCGAAGAGAGCCAGGAACGGGAGCGCCTGATCGTCGAACTCGGCAAGGCCGCGCTCAAAGCCAACCCCGTCCTGGCCACGGCCACGGTTTTAGGCCGGGCCGCGAGCATCCCCGATGTCCATCTGACCCACCGCGGCGACTGGCGCTCCCAGGGTCCCGTCATCCCGCCGGCCCTTCCCGCCGTCCTTGCCGCCGGCGCCACGGTCAGCAACGAAACACGCCGCAGTTCGCTTGCGAACTGGCTTGTCGACCCGTCCCACCCCCTGACCGCGCGTGTCATCGCCAATCGCCTCTGGCAATGGCACTTCGGCGCCGGCCTGGTGGCCACCCCCAACGACTTCGGCCGCCAGGGCGCTGCACCCACGCACCCCGAACTTCTGGACCACCTGGCGCACCGCCTGATCACCAACAACTGGAGCCTCAAGCAACTCCACCGCGAGATCCTGTTGACCGACACCTACCAGCGCGCCTCCACCCACAACGAATCCAACACGCGCATCGATGCCGGCAATCGCTTCCTGTGGCGCGCCAACCGCCAGCGCCACGACGCCGAAACCCTGCGCGACGCCATGCTC
This sequence comes from Acidobacteriota bacterium, assembly GCA_016870915.1. GTDB lineage: Bacteria > Acidobacteriota > Terriglobia > Bryobacterales > Bryobacteraceae > VFZY01. The sequence goes on from VFZY01000046.1 coordinate 8,613, forward strand.
GCTTCGAGCGGCGCGATCAATTTCAAGATGGGCGGCCGCCCTGTCATCCCGCCGCTTTCGAAGGAGGAGTACTCCACTCTCTGGGCCCGCAGCCAGTGGCCCGAAGCCCTTGACCCCGCCGAGCACGGCCGCCGCAGCGTCTACCTCTACGTCAAACGCAGCTTCCCGCTCCCCATGCTCACCACCTTCGATGCGCCCGACACGGCGGCCAGTTGCGCCCGCCGCGATTCCACCACCGTTGCTCCGCAGGCTCTCACGCTCATCAACGGCGAATTCAGCGTCACCCAGGCCGACCGCTTCGCCGAGCGCGCCCGCAAGCTCAACCCTCAGGACCCCATCGCCGCCATCTGGAACCTCGCCCTGGGCCGCGCCCCCACCGCGGCCGAGCGCCAAAGCGCGCAATCCTTAGGCCCTGACCCGGAGGCCTTGACCCGCCTTTGTCTCGTGGTCTTCAACATGAACGAATTCCTCTACATCGATTAACCGCCCATGTGTGAAAAAACTCTCCTCGCCGCCACACGCCGCCAGTTCCTCTCCCAAAGCGCACTCGGTTTCGGCGCCGTCGCCGCGTCAAGCCTGCTTGGGGCTCCCGCCGCCGATCCCTTCGCCGCCAAACCCACCCATCACCCTGCCAAGGCTCGCAGCGTGATCTTCCTCTTCATGCACGGCGGCCCCAGCCACCTGGATACCTTCGATCCCAAGCCACTCCTGAACAAGCTCGATGGCCAGCCGGTTCCGCCCAGCTTCGGCAAGGCCGACTTCCAGTTCACGAAGGTGGATAAGGTGCCTCTGATGGCCTCCCCGCGCGTCTTCAAACCCCGCGGCCGGTCCGGCATCCCAATCTCTGATCTTTTTGAACACACTGCCGCCCACGCGGACGATCTTGCCGTCATCCGTTCCTGTCACCACGACGGCTTCACGCACGTTACCGGTCAAACCTGGATGAACACAGGCTGGGGCCGCATCGGCCGCCCCAGCATCGGTTCCTGGCTGGTCTACGGCCTGGGCAGCGAAAGCAGCAATCTGCCCGCCTATGTGGTGATGCTCGATGGCGCCATCAAGGCCGGAGCCCCCGCTTATGGCGCCGGCTTCCTCCCCGCCATGTACCAAGGCACGGTCCTCCGCTCCTCCGGCCCGCCCATTCTCAACGTCAACCGCCCGCCGTCGATCAGCGCGCCGCAGCAGGAACGCATGTTCAACCTGCTTCGCGATCTTAACCGCGATCACCTCCAGGCCCGCCCCGGTGACTCCACGCTTGACGCCCGCATCGCCTCCTACGAACTCGCCTTCAACATGCAGATGTCGGTGCCTGAAGTGTCCGATCTTACCCGTGAGACCGCCGCCACCCGCAAACTCTACGGAATCGACGAGCCCCGCACCGCCTCATTCGGAGCCCAGTGCCTCATGGCCCGCCGCCTGGTGGAACGCGGCGTCCGCTTCGTGCAACTCTACTCCGGCGGGAAGCGCGGCGCCGAGGTGGGCTGGGACGGCCACAACGAATGCGACCAGAACCACCAGTTCATGGCCAGCCAGGTGGACCGCCCCATCGCGGGCCTTCTCGCTGACCTGAAGTCACGCGGACTCCTCGACTCCACTCTGATCCTGTGGGGCGGCGACTTCGGCCGCACCCCATTCACCGATGGCGCCGAATCCGGCGGCGGCAACCGCAATGGCCGCGATCACAACCCCTACGGCTTCACCGTCTGGCTGGCGGGCGGAGGCATCCAGGGTGGGAAGACCATCGGAGAGACCGACGAAATCGGCCTTCGCGCCGCCGTCGACCGGGTCTCCATGCATGACCTTCATGCCACCATGCTCAGCCTTCTTGGCCTCGATCACACCCGCCTGACGTACTTTTTTCAGGGCCGCGATTTCCGTCTTACCGACGTCGGCGGGGACAACAACCTTTACCGCCGGCTCACCTGAGCATCGACGGACCGCTGTGGCACGAATCCTTACCAGGAAGAAGCATTACAGTTGCGGAACCGTGAGCTTCCCGCCGATACTAAGGGAGAAATGCGGCTCCTACTTGCTTTTCTTGCCTCCTCGATCGCTTTCCTCCACGCCCAGGACGCGGAGGGCTGCAAGGACCCTGAATTCCTGAAACGAATGCCGGGGTACACCCTTATTGAATGCGAGAACAAGGAGTTCGAAGCACTCGAACTGCTGATGCCTGGCGAGACGTCGCAGCGCATCGAAGGTCAGTGGGCGCGGGTGATGTACCAGACCGACAAGACCGGCGGGTCCGGGTTGCAGATCCGGCGCAACATCGAAAATGCCTTGCGCATGGCGAAGTGGACCATCGTCTTTTCGCTCAACAACGACCTGACGGCCCGCAGCGGCCCGCGTTGGGTCCGGGTGCTGGCAGGCGGCGACGGGGATGCCTACCAGGTCTGGACGGTGCTTGATAAGCCCATGGAACAGGTGGTGACCGCGTCGACGCTGAGCGAGAAACTGGAGGCCGACGGCCGCATCCCCATCTGGGGCATTCAGTTCGACACGGGGAAGGCGGTTCTGAAGCCGGAATCGACGAAGGTTCTGGAGGAGGTGCTGGCGCTGCTCCAGTCCTCAGCCGGGTTGAAGCTGATCGTGGAAGGGCACACCGACAATGTGGGGCAGCCCGCGGCGAACCTGACGCTATCCCAGCAGCGAGCCGATGCGGTTGTCGCGTGGCTTGTGGGAAAAGGTGTGGCCAAAGACAGACTCACTGGCCGGGGCTTCGGCCAGACGCGGCCGCTCGACGACAACTCGCTTGAAGAGGGGCGTGCGAAGAACCGGCGTGTGGAGTTGGCGAAGGCCCCCTGACGGGGTGATTGGGACGCCATAGGGAATCGGTTGCCGGGCCACCAGCTTTCACAAAGCCTTTACGCCCCACACCCTTCAGACTGAATCGGCTTCGTTTCGCAACGCCCCCCGGACCACCCATGGGAGCCCCGTCAAGTGACCCTCGATGCGGCTCTCAACTCAACTCGAACCGCTCTCCACGCTCCGGCGCCACTACCGGTACGCCATAGGTCTCTTCAATCAACCGGCCCAACACCTCCTGCTGCCGCGGTTCGCCATGCACCAGGAACACACACTTCAACCCTCGTGCCACCGGCTCCATCCATGCCACCAGTTCGGCTTGATCGGCGTGGCCTGAAAGCTCGTTCAGCCGTACCACCTCGGCGCGCAGACGCATCGGCTCGCCGAAGATCGGCACCTCGGCGTGCCGCTCCACAATCTTTCGCCCCAGCGTGTTCTCCGCCTGGTATCCGGTAATCAGCACGGTATTCCGCGAATCCTCAATCGAATTCCGCAGGTGGTGGATCACGCGCCCCGCTTCGCACATCCCGGATGCCGACAGAATCAACATCGGCCCGCGCAGATCGTTCAACGCCTTCGATTCGGCCGCTTCCCGCACATACCGCATACGCGAAAAGCCGAACGGATCCTTGCCGTCGTTCAGAAACTCGCGCGTCTCGGCGTCGTAGCACTCGGTGTGCTTCCGGAAGACTTCCGTGACGTTCACCGCCAGCGGGCTGTCCACGAAGATGGGTATGTTCGGAATCTCCTTCTCCAGCATCAACTCATGCAGCATCAGGACAAGTTGCTGCGTGCGGCCCACCGCGAACGCCGGGGCCACAATCCGCCCGCCGCGCGCCGCCGTGCGCCGAACCGTGTCCGCCAGTTTATTCTTGGCCAGGTCCATCGGCTCGTGCAGCCGGTCGCCGTACGTCGATTCCAGAATCAGGTAATCCACCGGCGGCAGTGTCTGTGGATCGCGGATAATCGGCAGGTTCTTGCGCCCCACATCGCCCGAAAACCCCAGCCGGATTGTGCGCCCGCCACTTTCCGCCTCAACCACCATCGCCGTCGACCCCAGCATGTGGCCGGCCTCCACCGTGCTGTACCGCACGCCGGGCGCCACCTCAACCCCCTGGCCCACATCCACCCCTCGGAACCGTGCCAGAATCGCCTCGGCATCCTCGGTGGTGTACAACGGCTCCGTGGTCTCCTCACCGTCTTCCCCCAGCAACGCACGGCGCCTCCGCCGGCGCTTGTTCACAAACAGAGCATCCTTCTCCTGCAGGAAAGCCGAGTCCCGAAGCATCGCGCCGCACAGGTCCACGGTGGCCGGCGAAGTGTGCACCAGGCCCTCATAACCGTGCCGTGCCAGAGAGGGCAAATTGCCGCTATGGTCGATGTGCGCGTGCGAAAGCAGCACGGCATCCACATCCGCGGCCCGCACCGGCAGATCGCGGTTTCGCTCGAACGCCTCCCGGCGCCGGCCCTGATACAACCCGCAGTCCAGCAGCAGGCGATGTCCATTCGCCTCCACCTCATGCATCGATCCCGTCACCGTGCGCGCCGCGCCCCAGAACGTCAGCTTCATACTTCCCGATCATCGCACACCGTCCGGCGCCGGCACCGCTACAATCGGAAGGTGAATCCCGCCAAGCCGGCCGTCCTCCTCGCGCTCGCACTCGCCGCTCACGCCAAGAAGCCTGTCACGCTCGACGATATCGCCGCCGCGACGCCCGCGCCCCGCCCCATCTGGTCACCGGCCGGCCGCTACTTTGCCTGGCAGCAGGATCAGGCCGTCCACCTCTACGACGCCTCCAATCGCAAGTCGCGCGAGATCCTGAAGACCGCCCCCCTCGCCGCCGCCGCCCGGAAGCCTCCGGAGCCGGAAGCCTTCGATTGGGAGAACCGCCGTGTCAGCGAAGAGCGTCTGCAATGGTTCCCTTCCGGCCGCGAACTCCTCCTGTCCCTCTCCGGCGACCTCTTCTCCATCGACATCGACAAGGGCAAGTGGACCCAACTGACCACCACCCCAACCGCCGAGCGCGATCCCAAACTCTCCCCCGACGGCCGCCGCATCTCCTTCCGTCTCGACTACGACCTCTACGTTCTCGATATCGCCACCCGAGCCGTCAACCGCCTCACGCGCGATGGCTCACCCACCCTTCGCAACGCCGAGCTCGATTGGGTCTATCCCGAAGAACTGAACCTTGGAACGGCACACTGGTGGTCGCCCCAATCCAGCCACATCGCCTTTCTGCAATTCGATACCAGCCGCCTCGGCATCTACCACCACACCGACCTCCTCAAACTCAATCCCGTCCACGAGCCGCAGCGCTATCCCAAGGCCGGCAGTCCCAATCCCGACGTACGCCTGGGCGTCATCTCGCTTGAAACCGGCCGCACCCGGTGGATGGATCTCGGCGAAACCCGCGACGCCCTCATCGCCCGCGTCCACTGGAACCCCAACGGCCGTGCTCTCTCCGTGCAGCGGCTCAACCGCATCCAGAACCGCCAGGACCTTCTTGCCGCCGACATCGAGACCGGCGCCGCCCGCCCCACGCTGCGTGAGACGGACCCCTATTGGATCAACGTCAAGGACGAATTCCGCCATCTCCCGACGCGCAAGCAGTTCCTCTGGGCGAGCGAAAAGGACGGCTACCGCCACCTCTATCTGCACACGGAAACCGGCGAACCGATCCGCCAACTCACCGCCGGCGACTGGGAAGTCACCGATCTCGCCTGCGTCAACGAATCGGCCGGCCGCGTCGTCTACACCTCCACGGCCGTCAACCCCACCGAACGCCACCTCTACTCCGTCAGCCTGGACGGCGGTCCCGCCACCCAACTCACACGCGACGCCGGCACTCACACCATCTCCATGAGCCCCGTCTGCGACTACTACGTGGACTCCTTCTCCAGCCTTTCCACACCCACGCGCCGCACCCTGCATCGCGCCGATGGCTCGGAAACCGCCGTCCTCGCCGCCTCCGATCGCAAGCCCCTTGATGACTTCGAAATCCTTCCCACCGAAATTCTCACCTACAAAGCTCCCGACGCCGCCACGCTCTACGCCCGCCTCATCAAGCCCCCCAACTTCGACCCCACGAAGAAGTACCCCGCCATTGTCATGGTCTACGGCGGACCCCACGCCCAAACGGTGCGCGACGCCTGGGCCGGCCTGACCTGGGATCAGGCTCTCGCCCACCGCGGCTTCGTCATCTGGCAGACCGACAACCGCGGTTCGGCCGGGCGCGGCCATCTCTGGGAAGCGAAGCTCCATCGCCGCCTCGGCCGTCAGGAACTGGAAGACCAGAAGGCGGGCCTGAATCACCTTCTGTCGCTTGGTTTCGTCGACCCGGCCCGCGTGGGAATCTATGGCTGGAGCTACGGCGGCTTCATGACCCTCTACGCGCTGCTCAACGCCCCGGACACGTTCGCCGCCGGCATCTCCGGAGCCCCGGTCACGGACTGGCGCCACTACGACACCATCTACACCGAACGCTACCTGGGCCTACCGCAAGACAACGAACAGGGCTACGCCGCAAGTTCCGCCATAACCTACGCCCCCAAGCTCAAGGGCAAGCTCCTGCTCATCCACAACACCGATGACGACAACGTCCTCTTCCAGAACACTCTGCAGATGATGGACGCTTTCCAGAAGGCCGGCCATCCCTTTGAGCTCATGCTCTACGCCCAGAAGTCCCACGGCGTCATCGGCGTGGCGCGCAGGCATCTCAACAGGACCATGACCGCTTTCTTTGAGCGGCATCTCAAATAGCCCCATGCCACATCGAGTCGTCATCACCGGCATCGGCGCGGTGAGCCCGAATGGCGCCGGCCGGGAAGCCTTCTGGGCCGCCACCCGCGCCGGCGTCAGCGGCATCCGCCCCATCACGGTCTTCAATCCCGAAGGCTTCGCCTGCCGTGTTGCCGGCTCCATCCCCGATTTCGATGCCGCCCGGTACATCGCCCCCAAGGACCGCCCGCACGTCTCCCGCTCCGCACCTCTCGCCATCGCCGCCGTCACCGAAGCGCTCGCTCAAGCCGGACTCGAACCCGCCCGTATGACCCGTCAGGAACTCCGCCACATCGGCGTTTCACTGGGCTCCGGCGGCGGCGCCAATGACTTCACCGAGGAACAGTACCGGCTCTATTACACCGGCCGTCAGAAGGAATGCAGCGTCTATGTCATTCCCACCTCCACCATCGGAACCCTCGCCAGCGAGGTCTCGATGCGCTTCGGCTTCCGCGGCTATAGCCACGTCGTCTCCACCGGCTGCACCTCCTCCACCGACGCCATCGGCTATGCTTTTCGCGCCATCCGCCACGGCGAAATGCACACCATCGTCGCCGGTGGCGTCGATTCTCCGATCGCGCCTCTCATCCTGCGCGGCTTCCTTGTCATGCGCATCATGTCCACCCGCTGGAACCACGCGCCAACACGGGCCTCGCGCCCCTTCTCCCGCGATCGCGACGGTTTCGTCATCGCCGAAGGCGCCTGGTTCTTCATCCTCGAAGAACGCGAACGCGCCCTCGCCCGCGGCGCCGTTCCACTGGGTGAGATCGTGGGTTACGGCTCAACCTGCGAAGCCTATCATCGCGTGCGCCTGGAGGAATGCGGCGAGGAACCCGCCCGCGCCATCCACATCGCGCTCGAAGAGGCGAACCTCGAGCCCGATGCCATCGGCTATCTGAGCTATCACGGCACTTCCACCGAACTGAACGACCGCATCGAATCCCGCGCCGTCCAACTCGCCTTCGGCGCTCATGCCGAGCGTCTTCCCGGGTCGGCTTTGAAGAGCATTATCGGCCACCCGCAAGGCGCTTGCGGAGCCGCCGGCGTCGCCGCCACCCTCCTCGGCATGCGCGACGGCGTGGTCCACCCCACGCTCAACCTGGACCAGCCGGACCCCGCCTGCCCCCTCGACTACATCCCCCACCAGGCCCGCGCGCTCAGCTTCGAATACGCCGTCGCCAACTGCATCGCCTTCGGCAGCAAGAACTCCGCCCTCGTTCTCAAGTCTTCCTGACCGCCTTGCGCGTGACCACCATCGCCGACCACGCTGCGTCAATCGAACAGATCTTGTAATCAACCAGCCCCAGGGCCAGCGCCGCCTTCCGCACCACGAACTGCGACAACCCGGTCTGCGCCCGGGTCTTCGCGGTCTTCAGCTTCGGCCACGCAATCCAAAGCGGACGCCCGCCGGCGCGGGCATCTACATACGGAAGGTCCGCCAGCAGGCTCTCCTGGGACCACACAAACCACAGCCAGATGTCACACGCCCCGCGCGGGTCTTCCATCAACCGCGCCCCCTCCGGCAGATCGCCAAGGGTCTCGGCGAAACCGTCCGGCGCCCCGATCAGCCCCACGGTCTTCTTCTCCCGAATCCCCAGCTTGGCCCACAGCGGCCTGTGCGCCCACCGCTCCATGTAGTCCGGCGGAACCACCACGTCGCGCCCGCCGCCCGCCAGCGCCTTCTTCAACGCCGCGCCCATCTTGGGCCACTCCGCATACAGAGCATCCGGCAGCGCCGCCTTCACGCGAGCCACCTTCTCCGGATCGCCGCCAGCGAACACTATCGGCACGGTCCGCGTCCGCTTGGTGCGCCGCAGCACCGTTCCAACCGCCAGTCCGTGCGCCGGCAGGCGCTCCAGGCTGATCACGACAGCCTCTGCCCCGGCTGCTTTCGCCGTAAGTCCGGCCGTCGCGAACGGATGCACCTGCACCACATGCCCGAGCGAACGCAGCCGCTCCGCGCCGGTCTCCGCCTCCTCCGGACGGGCATGAATCAGAAGAATCATGGCTGCAGCGCCTGGTCGAGATCCGCCGCCAGATCGTCGAAATGTTCCAGCCCGATCGACATACGGATCACGTTCTGCGGCGTTGCCGTGCCAGGCCCTTCCACCGACGCCCGGTGCTCAATCAGGCTGTGTGTGCTGCCCAGGCTGGTGGCTCGCGTGAACACCCGCGCTCGCGCCACCGCGCCCATCGCTTCATCCTTGCCGCCGCGAACCCCGAATGAGAGCATTCCGCCAAACCCGCTCATCTGCCGCCGGGCGATCTCATGGCCCGGATGCGTCGGAAGCCCGGGATAGTACACGCGCTCCACGGCCGGATGAGCCTGCAGGAATTCAGCCAGCCGCAGTGCCGTTTCGCACTGCGCCCGCACCCGGTACGGCAGCGTCTCAATGCCGCGTAGCGTCAGCCAGCAATCGAACGGCGACGGCGCCGCCCCGCCGAATTTCAGCGAGGCCCGCGCCCGCTCGAAAAGGTAGTTGTCATACCGCGTCACCAGCGATCCGCCCACCACGTCGCTGTGGCCGTTGATGTACTTGGTGGTCGAATGCATCACCATGTCGATCCCGTGATCGAGCGGCCGCTGCAGCACCGGTGTCGCGAAGGTGCCATCGCAGATCGAGATGGCCCGCGCCTCGCGCGCAATCGCCGCCACCGCGGCAAGGTCGGTGATGTTGAGCAAGGGATTTGACGGGGTCTCCACCCACACCATCCGCGTCGAGGGCCTTACCGCCGCCCGAACCGTGTCCAGATCCGTCATGTCCACGTAGCTGATCTCAACCGGCCACTTCTTATACAGCCGGCCGAGAATCTTGCGCAGTGCGTAGTAGACTTCGGCCGGCGCCAGAATGTGGTCCCCCGGTTCCATGCCCTGCACCAGTGCCGTCACCACGGCCAGGCCGGACGCGAACACCAGGCCTTCCTTGCCGCCCTCAAGCGCCGCCAGGCACTCCTCCAGCGCGTTGCGGTTGGGATTGCCCTCGCGTGAGTAGCTGAAGCCTCGCGAGTACTCGCCATCCGCATCCCGCTCGAACGTCGTCGAAAGCGAGATGGGCTGCGCCACCGCACCCGTCGCCGGGTCGATCCGCCGGCCCGCGTGAACCGCGATCGTTTCGATCTTCATTGTTTGGCCGTGCGCCATTTCGTTAGTGTAGAAGGTACGGGGCATGCAAAGCATCGGCCGCTATCAGATCCAGGGCGAACTCGGCCGCGGCGCCATGGGAGTGGTGTACCGCGCGCTCGATCCCGTGCTCAACCGCACGGTGGCCGTCAAGACCATTCACCTTGCCCAGGCTGGTCCCGAACGCGACCGCCTGCGTGACCGCCTTCTCCGCGAGGCCCGCCTTGCCGGCGCTCTCTCCCACCCCGGCATCGTGACCATTTTCGACGTCATCGAGGAAGACGGCAATGCCTACATCTGCATGGAGTGCGTCAGCGGCCCAACCCTCGCGGATTTCCTCCAGTCCGGCCGCGCCCCCAGCCGCGAGACCGTTCTCTCCATCCTGCGTCAGACCGCCGCCGCGCTCGACTACGCCCATGCCCAAGGAATCGTCCACCGCGACATCAAGCCGGCCAACATCATGCTGCACGCGGACAGCATCGCCAAGATCACGGACTTCGGCGTAGCCAAGGCTAACACCCACTCCCTCACTCAAACCAGCGGCTCCATGATGGGCACGCCCAACTACATGCCGCCCGAACAGGTGAAGGGCGAATCCGTCGACGGCCGTGCCGATCAGTACGCCCTTGCCGTCCTGGCCTTCGAGATCCTCACCGGCGAACTGCCGTTCACGGCGGACCGCCTGCCCACACTGGTCTTCCGCATTGTCAATGAGCCTCCGGCCTCCGCCCGTCTGCTCAACCAGAGCCTGCCCGCCACCGTCGATGCCGTCCTCGCCCGCGCTCTTGCCAAGGCGCGCGAGGAGCGCTTCCCCACCTGCACCGCCTTCTTCACCGCGCTCGAGGCCGCTCTTGGCCAGAACCGCGGCTGGTACGCCATGGCCAAGGGGGCAAGCGCCAGCCTGCCCACGGCGGCGGAAGTGGCGCCGCCGCCCGCGCGCCCGTCGCCCCGCCGCAGGAGCTACGGCCGTCTGGTCTTCGCCACCGTCATGGGATTTGCCGTGCTGAGCGGCATCGTCTGGACCACGCGAGACCGCTCATCGCAGCGCCCGGAGTTGGAGCCGCAACTCCCCCCGGTCTCCGAGCAGGACGCCAAGCCCAGCCCCGCCGGCGCCGCCGTCGAAACCCCGCCGTCCGCGCCCGAGCCGAAACCCGATGAACCCGCAACGCCCGTCACAGCCGAGCCCCGCCGCCCCGAACCACCCAAGGAAACCCCCGCGGCGCCCCAGCGTGTGCAGTTCTTCTCCAGCCCCGCCGCGGCCTCCGTCACCATCGAGGGCTCGCGGGAGCAGTGCCTCACACCCTGCACCCTCACGCTCCCGCCCGGCCGCCATCTCGCGCGCATCGCGCTCAACGGCCATCGTGAAGCCATCAAGTTCGTCGAAGTTCCGCGCGACACCTACATCACCGCGCCGCTCGTCCGGCAGACCGGCACTCTGGCGGTGAAGTCCAACCCGCCCGGCAGTCTCATCCGCGTCAACGGCCAGGAACAGGCTTCGAAAACCCCAACCATTCTCACCCTGCCGGTGGGACACTATAAGGTGGAAATCTCCAAGGAAGGATACGGAAAAGACGAGCAGGAGATCGATATCAAGGACAGCGTCATCACCAACCTTGAGATCAACTGGCTCGTCCGCAACCCCCAATGACATCACGCCGGATGTTCTTCTCCACGCTGGCCGCGGCCGGCTTTGCCCCGCTGGCGGCCGAGACCGCCAAACGCGGCATGCGTGTGCTTTCCACACGGCCCGAGGATTTCGAAATGCCGATGGAGGGTTTCCTTTCCGAAGTCACCCCCATCGAGCAGTTCTTCGTCCGCAGCCACCACTACACGCCCAAGGTGGATCTGGCTTCCTGGCGGCTCGCCGTGGAAGGCGAAGTGGGCAGGACGCTCTCGCTCTCCATGGACGATCTTCGCAAGCTGCCCCGCGTGGAACTGGTGAGTGTCATTGAATGCGCGGGCAACGGGCGCTCCCTCTATGAGCCGTCGATCATCGGCCTGCAATGGGAACACGGCGGCGTCGGCAATGGACGCTGGGCCGGCGTGCGTCTGGCCGATGTGCTGAAGCAGGCGGGTCTCAAGCCCACCGCGCGCCACATCCTCTTCGACGGCGCGGATGTGCCCGTGGGCACCATGCCCAAGTTCCAGCGCACCGTGCCCACCGCCAAGGCTTTGCATCCCGATACACTGCTGGCCTATGAGATGAACGGCCAGGCGCTTCCGGTCTCGCACGGCTTCCCTTTGCGGCTGGCGGTGCCCGGCTGGGGCGGCGACTGCTGGACCAAGTGGGTCACCCGCATCCAGGCGCTCGACCGTGACTTCGAAGGCTTTTTCATGGCCACCGGCTACCGTCACCCCGGCAAGGCGGTGGTGCCCGGCACAGCGGTTGACCCGAAGCTGATGAAGCCCGTCGAGAGCCTGCACATCAAGTCCGTCATCGCGGCACCGCTCGAAGGCGCGGTGCTCGGAACCGGACCGGTGACCATCTCGGGCGCGGCATGGAGTGGTGATTCCCCGGTGGCCTCCGTTGAGGTGTCAACCGACCGCGGCCGGACGTGGAAGCCAGCCCGTCTTTCAGCAGCGCTTTCCCGCTACAGTTGGCGCACCTTCCAACTCGCCTGGACGCCGCCGGAACAGGGCCACTATGTCCTGATGGCCCGTGCCCGGGACGCCGCCGGTAACACACAGCCGTTCGCGCCGGAATGGAACCCCTCCGGCTATCTCTGGAACGTGGTGCACCAGGTGCTGGTGGAAGTGGCCGCCGCCGCGTCCGCGCCGAAAGCACCCGCCGCACCGGCCACCGGTACGCCCAATGCCCGCTACAAGGCGGCCTGCATCGGCTGCCACGAAGAGGATGTCATCGCCCAGCAGCGCCTCACCCGCGCGCAGTGGGACCGCGAACTCACCAAGATGAAAAACTGGGGCGCGAGCGTCCCCGATGACGCCCGCAACGAACTGCTGGACTACCTGACCAGCCGCTTCGGCTACCGCCCGCGCCGTTAGCGCCGCGGTTCGCTGGATGGTGGCACCACGCCCTTGATGCGCATGTACGTCACCAGGTTGCCGTAGTGCTCAAACGTGTGGCTGGTGTTGAACGACAGGACGTTCAGCCGGGTCCGCTCGCCGCCAAAGAATTTCACGATGCCGGCCGCGTTGGCATCGGTGGTCTCGGCGTAGACCTTGTCGCAGTAGGCGAAGGCATCCTTCAACGCCTGCACCAGATCCGCCTTGGACGACTTGCTTTTCTCAATCCCCGGCGCCGGGTTCTTCTCCGCCGAAGCCCCCGCGCAAAACGCATACTGCGCATCGGCGATGTGGCCCAGCAAATGAGCGAACGAGCGCACCTCCGGCGCCGGCTTGAACCCGTAATGCTCCTCGTCCATCTTCTCCGCCGACCGCACCACCACGTTCTTCATCTGGTTCTGCAGCGCCTGCGCGCCGCCTCCCAGCGTCTTCAGATCCGGCGCCTGCGCCATCAAGCCCACGGCGCTGAACGCCGCCATTGCGAGTGTCCTCATGATCGTCACCTCGCCCTTATTAGAGCACGGCCGCTTTCGGTGCTGTGCGGGGTAAACTTGATGTAACCCTGATGTGGATAGTCCGCCTCGCACTCCGACGCCCCTACACCTTCACCGTCATGGCTCTGCTGATGACGCTGCTGGGTGCTTTGTCTATCTATGTCATGCCCACCGACATCTTCCCCACCATCGACATCCCGGTGGTGAGTGTCATCTGGGCCTACAACGGCCTCTCGCCGGAGGAGATGGCGACCCGCGTGCTTACCTCAAGCGAGCGCGCCATCACCACCACCGTCAACGACATCGAGCGCATTGAAGGCACCGCCGTCTCAGGCTTCGGCGTCATCCGCGTCTACTTCCACCCGGGTACCAACGTCGACTCGGCCGTTGCGCAACTCACCTCCGTCTCACAGGCCATCCTGCGCATCATGCCGCCCGGCATGTTCCCGCCCTTCATCATCCGGTACAACGCGGCCAGCGTCCCTATCCTTCAACTGGCCATCTCCAGCAAGACCATGGGCGAGATGCAGCTTTTCGACAACGCCCAGAACTTCATCCGCACCGGTCTTGCCACCGTGCAGGGCGCCTCGCTTCCGTTGCCCTCGGGCGGCAAGATGCGAACGATCATGGTGGATCTCGACCCCGCCGCGCTCTACGCCAAGCGCCTCTCGCCGGCCGACATCTCACTGGCCATCAACTCCCAGAACCTCATTCTTCCCGCGGGCCAGGCCCGCATTGGAGACCGCGAGTACAACGTCAAGCTCAATGGCAGCCCCGAGATCGTTGCCGAGATGAACAACTTCCCGGTGAAGGTGGTGAATGGCCAGACCGTCTTCGTGCGCGACGTGGCCCAGGTGCGCGACGGCTTCATGCCGCAGACCAACATCGTGCGCCAGGACGGCACCCGGGGCGCGCTGCTCACGGTGCTCAAGAGCGGGCGCGCCTCGACGCTCGACATCATCGAAAGGGTGCAGGCCGGGCTGACGAAGATCCTCGCCACGCTGCCGCCCGAGATGGAGGTGAAGCGCCTCTTCGACCAGTCCCTGTTCGTCCGCGCCGCCATCGACGGCGTGGTTCGCGAGGGGGCCATCGCCGCGCTGCTCACCGGCCTCATGATCCTGGTCTTCCTCGGAAGCTGGAGAAGCACGCTGATCGTCTGCGTCTCCATCCCTCTCTCCATTCTCACCTCGCTCACCATTCTCAACTGGCTGGGGCAGACCATCAATGTCATGACCCTTGGCGGACTCTCGCTCGCCGTCGGCATCCTGGTGGACGACGCGACGGTCGAAATCGAGAACATCCACCGCAACCTGCACCAGGGCAAGGGCCTCTTCCAGTCCATCATCGATGGCGCACAGCAGATCGCCGTTCCGACGTTCGTCTCCACGCTCTCCATCTGCATCGTTTTCGTGCCCGTGGTCTTCCTCACCGGCACCGCGAAGTACCTGTTCACACCCCTCGCCATGGCGGTGGTCTTCGCCATGCTCGCCTCATATCTGCTGTCGAGAACGCTGGTGCCGGCGATGGTCAACTACCTGGTGGCGGGCGAGATCCATCGCTACCAGGGCGAACTCGGCCCCAACCAGAAGCCGGACCGCAGCCCCATCTGGCTCTTTCATTGCTGGTTCGACAAACAGTTTGACCGGCTGCGAGACGTCTACCAGCGCTCGCTCGATTGGACGCTCCGCCACGCAATGCTGTGCCTGTTCGCGTTCACGCTCTTTGCCGGCGGTTCCTTCTACCTGGCGCGCTTCGTCGGGCAGGACTTCTTTCCCGAGGTGGACGCGGGCCAGTTCCGCCTGCACGTTCGCGCACCCGCGGGCACACGCATCGAAGAGACCGAGCAGTACTTTGCCCGCGTTGAGCGCATCATCCGCCGCATCGTTCCGCCCCCGGAGATCGACACCATCCTCGACAACATCGGCCTGCCCTACGTCGGCATCAACCTGGCCTATTCGGACTCCGGCACGAACGGATCGAGCGATGGCGAGATCCTGGTGGCTCTCAAGCGAGGCAATCACGGGCCCACGCGCGAGTACATTCAGCGCATCCGCCACGCCGTCAAGGAAGAACTGCCCGACGTCGACCTTTTCTTCCAGCCGGCCGACATGGTGAGCCAGATCCTCAACTTCGGCCTGCCCGCGCCCATCGACATTCAGATCGCGACGCGCAACCTGCGCGCCGGCTATCAGGCGGCTCGCGACCTTCAGCGCGAAGTGTCCCGCATCCCGGGCGCCACCGATGTGCACATCCATCAGGTGATGGACTACCCCGAAGTGAAGGTGAACCTGGACCGTGTTCGCGCCGGGCAGGTGGGTGTTACCGCGCGCGACGTGGCCAGCAATCTGCTGGTCTCCCTGAGCGGCTCCGGCCAGGTGGCGCCGAACTATTGGCTGAGCCCGGTGAACGGCGTGAGCTATCAGGTCATGGTGCAGACCCCCACCCACCGCATGGCGGAACTGGCGGACCTGGAGAACACACCGGTCACCCAGCAATCCGTTTCCCAGCCGCAACTGCTGCGCAACGTCAGCACCATCGATCGCGGCGTAGCGATGGGCATGGTGAGCCACTACAATGTGCAGCCGGTCTTCGATGTCCTGGCCAACGTGGAGCACCGCGATCTGGGCAGCGTGGCGCGCCACGTGCAGGCGGCCATTGACCGCCTTACGCCCAAGCTGCCCAAGGGTATGACCATCTCCATGCGCGGCCAGGTGGAGACCATGACGCAGTCCTTCACCCGCCTTGGCCTGGGCCTCATCATCGCCATCGTGCTGGTTTACCTGCTGATGGTGGTGAATTTCCAGACATGGCTCGATCCGTTGATCATCCTTACCGCGCTTCCCGGCGCTCTGGCCGGCATTGTCTGGATGCTGTTCGCCACCGGCAGCACGTTCAACGTGCCCTCGCTCATGGGTGCGATCATGAGCATCGGCGTCGGCGTGGCCAACAGCATTCTGGTGGTCACCTTCGCCAATGAGCGCCGCGCGGATGGCGTCACGGCGCGCCAGGCAGCGCTTGAATCCGGCGCCACCCGCCTGCGCCCAGTGGTGATGACCGCGCTGGCCATGGTGATGGGCATGCTGCCCATGTCTCTCGGTTTGGGCGAGGGCGGCGAGCAGAACGCACCGCTCGGCCGCGCGGTCATCGGGGGGCTGGTGCTGGCCACTCTGGCAACGCTCTATGTGGTGCCGGTGGTGTATAGCCTGCTCAGCCGCCGCCTGCCGCGCATGCTGGATGAGGCCGCACCCGTGGAGTTGAAGTCATGAAGCCCCTTCTCATCGTCCTGGCCGCCGCCGCGGTCTTTGGCATTCTGTTCAAGACGGGATGGGACCGCCGGAACCGAACCAGCGCGCTGGCTGCCGTCGAGCAGAAGGCCGAGTCTGAAATCGTGGTCACCACGGCGCGGGTCTCCCAGTCACCGCCGCTGCGCCACATCGAGCTTCCCGGCAGCGCCCAGGGCATCCTCGAGACCTCCATCCACGCCCGGGCCGAAGGCTATATCCACAAGCTGCACGTCGATATCGGGGACCGGGTCAAGGCGGGCCAACTCCTTGTCGAAATCGACTCCCCGGAACTCGACCAGCAACTCCGCGTGGCCCGCGCCAGAGTCTCCCAGCTTCAGGCCGCTTACGCCCAGGCCGAAGCCGCGCTGCTTCAGGCCCAGGCCAACCAGCGTCTGGCCCAACTGACGCTGGATCGTGTCCGGAACCTCGTCGCCCAGGGTATCCTCTCCCGGCAGGAGGGCGACGATAAGCAAGCCATTCACGACGCCCGCACGGCCGATGTGGCCGCGGCTGGGGCGGCAATCCGCGCTGCCGGGGAAAGCATTCACGCCCAGGAGGCGGAAGTGCGGCGCATCGAGGAACTGCACTCCTTCAAGCGCGTGGTGGCGCCATATGACGGCATCATCACCCGCCGCACCTGCGCCCTGGGTGACCTGATCACACCCGCCCAGGTGGCCGCCGGCCGCGACCTTTACCGAATCGCGGAGATCAGCGTCATGCGTGTCTATGTCGATGTGCCCCAGGCCAGCGTTCCTGACATCTACCCAGGCCAGCCGGCTGAAGTGGCCGCGGCCGACATTGAAGGGAAGAAGTTCACCGGCGCCGTGGACCGCACAGCGAACGCGCTGGATGCCGCAACCCGCATCCTCCGCGCGGAAGTTCGCGTGCGGAACCCGCGCGGTGAACTGATGCCTGGCATGTACACGACGGTCACCCTGGCCGTGAAGCGCCCGCGCACCAAGCTGCTCATTCCCTCGGACACGCTGGCGGTGCGAGGCGGACGCCAGCAGGTGGCGGTGGTTCAGGATGGCGGCCGGATCCACTTCCAGAACGTGGCTCTGGGACGGGACTATGGCCAGGCGATCGAAGTGGATGAAGGGCTTACCGGCACGGAGATGCTGGTGGTGAATCCGTCGGACCTGGTGGTGGAAGGCGCCCGGGTCAAAGTGGCGCCGGGGAAGAAGGCGGGTCCGTAGGGTATTCGACGCCGAGCAGGAAGAGGCCGCGCGCGGGGGCGGCGGGCCCGGGAAGGAACGCGCCCGGCCGCGCCAAGCGCTCACGCACGGCCGCTTCATCCAGATTCCCCTTGCCGCACTCGACGAGCACGCCGGTCATGTTGCGCACCATGTGCTTGAGGAACCCGCTGCCGCGCACGCGGAACAGCAGGCGGCTACCCTCGCGCCGCACAGTGCTCGACCAGACCGTGCGCACCTTCGATGCGCCCAGCGCGTCTTTCTCGTCGGCTGCGGCGAAGCACGTGAAGTCGTGCGAGCCCTCGAAGAGCCGCGCGCAGCGGACGAAGCGCTCCTCATCCAGCGGATAGGGGAAATGATACACGTAGAGGCGGTCGAAGGGCGGGCAGATGGGGGTGCGTTGAATGCGGTATTCATACGTCTTGGCGGCCGCCTGAAACCGCGGATGAAAATCCGGGGCCGCCTCCCGTGCGTCGAGAACCCGGATGTCGCGAGGCAGCACCTGGTTCAACGCCCGCAAGAGGTTCTCCACGGGAATGCGATTGTCCAGGTGGAACGCGGCCACCTGTGCTTCGGCGTGAACACCGGCATCGGTGCGGCCTGAGCTATCGACGGAAACCGGGCGTCCTTCAATCCCCGCGACGGCTTCTTCCAGGCATCCTTGAATCGTCGCCAGACCGGGCTGCACCTGCCAGCCGTGATAGGCGGTGCCATCGTAGGCCAGCGTGATACGGATGCGGCGCATCGTGAGTGTGTCAGGCCGTGGGCCGCGACCCTGGCTTCACCACCGGTTGGCCCGCGGCGCACAGCGGGCAGACATCCGGTTGCCAGGCCGTGACGGTCAACGTGGCCAAGGCGGCGCGCGGCGCACCGATATCGGCGCCGCCGCCGGAGCGGTCAATGATGGAGCCGGCCGCGGCCACTTCGGCGCCCATGGAACGGAGCAGTTCGCAGACCTCGCGGGTTGAGCCTCCCGTGGTGATGACGTCCTCGACGATCACCACACGCTCGCCCGGCTCAACGGCGAAGCCGCGGCGCAGTGTCATGCGGCCCTCGCCATCGCGCTCCGTGAAGATAAAACGGGCGCCCGCGGCGCGTGCCACTTCGTGGCCGATGATCAGGCCGCCCATGGCCGGAGCCACCACGGTGGGAACAGGCGCCGGGCCGGCCAAGGCGAGGATGGCGGCGCCCAGTTCGGCGCCCAGCCGGGCGGCATGCCCGGGATACTGCAACACCTTGGCGCACTGCAGATACTCGGGGCTATGCAGGCCGCTGGTAAGACGAAAATGGCCTCTCAGGTAGGCGCCGGTCTGGTCGAAAAGACGGAGGGTTTCGGACATGGATAAAGGGGCGTTGACAGCCGGTAAAAAGAGGGTATCAAATTGCCGATGAGGCAGTGATGAACTGCCTTCGCCTCATCGTGGCCAGTGCTGTGTCTCTGGCGCCGGCGCACGGCGGCCCGGCCGGCATCCGGCTGGGACGGGTGACGACGACGGTGCAGGGGGAAGAGAAGCGGTTCCAGGCGATCGCCGGAGACCTCAGGGGCAAACTGAGGGATGAGGTTGGGCCGGTGGGAGTCCTGCCGGCGGCCGACAACTCGCGCGCGACGCCGGCCCGGTACGCGGGGGAAAGCAGGCTGGAACTGGTGTTCTACAAACCGGCCACGGTGATGGCGCTTGAGCGCGCCGGGTACGTGTTCTCCGGCGGGCGCCTGAACACCCCGGTCTGGATCTTCCATCGAAAAGTGACCGCCGGTGCCGTGCCGGACTTTGTCGACAAGGAGCACGCCGCCGCCGTGCCGGCGTTCAACGCGGCCATGCGGGTGATCCACCGGATACCGGACCTGCCACACTCGGCTGTCTGTGCGCGGCGCGGGCCGGGCGCGCCGCTGGTGCGTGCGATCACGGCTGCCCTGGGCGAGATGGCGGATCACCAGGAAGGGCGCGCCGCGCTTCGCCGTTCTCCGTATCGCCGGTTCGTCCCCTTTGCGGCCGAAGACGCGGCGAGAATCCGGGCGGCGCTTTGCGCCCGCAAGCTGAGCCCCGCGGACTGAGGACAAACCTCAATGATGTCCTGGGTATACCTGTTCCGGTTCGCCACACTCACGAACAAGGCGGCCCTGTTTGTCGCCTGTCTGGTGGCCGTCACGGCGGCCATTGTCGCCGGAATCGGCTCCGTGGCCCTGTACCGGCAGACGGAGGACATGGAGAGACGCCAGCGGGAGGTGCTGGCCGCGGCCCTGGGCAGTGAAGCCGAGCGTGTTGGGCACGCCGTGGCGGAACTGCTGGTGGGAGCGCTGGCGACGCCGCTCGACCGCTTCGATCTGGCCCGGATGATTGACGCGGTGACGCCCGTGACGCGGGACAAGCGCATCCGGTACGTCTACGTCACGGATGCGGCGGGTGTGATTCTCATCGATGCGCCGTCCGGCCGCAAGGCCATGGGCAGCCGGCCGGATGACGCCGTTTCGCGCCGGGCCACTACCGGCACAACCCGCCTGACGCAGCGCACGGGCGGACTTCTTGAGACCTCCGCGCCGATCATGACCGGAGGCCGTGTTCTGGGCTACGTGCGTGTGGGCCAGTCGATGGACGAAACCACGGCGGCTCTGGATGTGCTTGCCTCGCGCACGAGCAATTTGGCGACGGATTCGATGCGGAGCGCGCGGGCGCAGGCAAGCTGGGTGACCGTGGCGATGGCCGCGCTGGCGGCGGCCCTTGGACTGTGGCTGGTGCGGCGCGCGCTGCGTCCGGTGGCGGTGCTAGTGGAGGGGACGCGCAGGCTCGCGGCCGGCGATCTCTCGGTCCGCGTGCCCACCGCGTCAAGCGATGAGCTTGGGCTTCTGGCTCAATCCTTCAACGTCATGGCTTCCGATCTGGACAGGTCCACGGTTTCGCGCACGGAGATGGAAGCGACGCTCGCGGCAATTCCGAATCCGGTGATCGTCTCCGACGGCTCCGGCACCATCATCCGCGCCAACCCGGCGGCGCATGGCTTGCTGACCCCGTCAGGGGCGCGGATGGAGGGCCGTGCGCTGGCTGAGTTCGTCCCGGAGCCCCGCCTGCGCGAAGCCCCGTACGCCAACCACGAGTCGAGTCTGCTGGCCGAGCACGGAGCCCGGACGCCGGTGCTGCTCTCCGCCACACCGATGCCCGGAGGCCGGTACGTGGTGGTGGCGCTCGATATCGCGGACCGGCTGAGGTTGGAGAACGACCTGCGCCGAGCCCGGATCGAAGCCGAATCCTCGAGCCATGCCAAGGGTGAATTTCTGGCCAACATGAGCCACGAGATACGGACGCCGATGAATGGTGTGATCGGTATGATCGACCTGACGCTGGACACGCCGCTTTCCGAAGAGCAGAAGGATCTTCTGGGCACGGCACGCTCTTCCGCGGAATCGCTGCTTACCATCATCAACGACATCCTCGATTTCTCCAAGATTGAAGCGGGCCGGATGGAGTTGGAGTACATCGCGTTCAATCCCAGACGGTGCCTGGAAGGGGTGGCGCGGACACTGGATCCCATCGCGAGGAAGAAGGGGCTGACCCTGGCATGGCATGCAGCGCCGGAGGTGGCGGAAAGCTACATGGGGGATGAGGGCCGGCTGCGGCAGGTGCTGCTGAACCTGATGGCGAATGGGTTGAAGTTCACCGAGCGCGGCGGGGTGAGCGTCACCTGCGGTGTGGAGCCGTGCGGCCGGCTCCGGTTCGCCGTCCATGACACCGGTATCGGCATTCCGAAGGAAAAACAGGCGGCTATCTTTGAGGCCTTCTCGCAGGCCGACAGCACCATTGCCCGAAGGTTCGGCGGCACGGGCCTGGGGCTATCCATCTCAGCCAAGCTGGTCTCCATGATGGGCGGCACCATCAGCGTGGACAGCTGCCCGGATGGAAGCACGTTCCACTTCATGATCGACCTGAAGCCGCCGGTGGGTGAAGTGGGTGGCTTGCCGCAGGCGCCGTCGGAACTGATGCGGCTGGCGCGCTCCGTTCGTTCGCTCAGCATCCTTGTGGCGGAAGACAATGCCGTGAATCAGAAGCTCATCACGCGGCTGCTGGAGAAACAGGGGCACCGTGTCACGGTCGCGGCTGACGGGGCCGCCGCCATGCGTGAGGCGTCCAAGGGTGGATTCAATCTGGCACTGATGGACCTTCAGATGCCGGAGATGGACGGCTTCTCCGCCACGGCAGCGATCCGCCAGCGCGAAGACGCCGAGGGCCTTGCGCGGCTTCCGATCATTGCTCTCACCGCCCATGCCTTTGCGGAAGACCGCGACCGGTGCTTCGCGTATGGCATGGACGGATTCCTGAGCAAGCCCGTGCGGCCGGCCGAACTAGCCGCGGAACTGGAGCGGGTGCTGGCGGCGGCGGATGCCGGATCTAGAACAGAATCTTTGCCGCCAGAATGATTTCGCGCGGCTCCGTGCGTGCCGAAGAGTTCAGATATCCGAACCGCGAGTTGGTGACGTCCACGGACTGGATGCGGCTGAACCAGGGGAAGTTGAACGCATTCTGGGCATCGGCGCGGAACTGGAAGCGGATGTTGCGTTCCTTGTGCAGGATGAAGTCCTTCGAAATGGAGAGTTCACCCACGTTCAGACTCTTGGAACGAACGTCGGGGAAGCGTGTGGGGAAGTCGCGGAGCGTGAACGGCGCCTGCCGCTGGGTTGGGAAGAGGGCAGTGTCGAAGAAGACGTCCTGTAGCGGGTCGAATTCCGAGCGGCCGTTCTTCCTGGCCAAGTCGTCCCGCTGGCCGTGGTTGAAGCGGGCGGAACGGGCAGTGAGGGGAGCCGCATTCGGGAAGTCGAAGAGCAGGCCGGAGCGGTAGACGTACTGGAAGTTGACGTTCCAGTTCCCAAGCACTCCGCGGGCCACGCGATTCCAACCGCTGCCCCAGCGCCGGTTGGTGCCGAACGGCAGTTCATAGCTGGAAACCACAGCGAGATTCTGCGGCGTGT
This sequence comes from Acidobacteriota bacterium, assembly GCA_016870915.1. Taxonomy (GTDB): domain Bacteria; phylum Acidobacteriota; class Terriglobia; order Bryobacterales; family Bryobacteraceae; genus VFZY01. Next base: position 31,269 of record VFZY01000046.1, read on the forward strand.
CGAACTCAACCATGCGCTTTTCAAGGGCCGTATTGAGCAGATTTCCAAGACTGATATCCTGCGCGTTCAGGACATTGGTTCGCTCCAGGGCCTTCGAGACTGTGTAGGCTACCTGCATTGCCAGGCCGGAACTGAACCGGCGCGTGGCCTTCATCTGCAGGGAGTCATAGCGCTGCCGGCCGATGGGTACGTCGCTGATCGACACGTTGGCGAACTGCGGGAACGCGAACATGAGCTGCTGGCGGGGAATGGTGGCTCCGTTGAACGCGGAACCGGGCAACTGGCCGGCCATCGGGTTGGGCACCTGCGCATTGAAGAACGCGGCGCGCTGGGCCACGGGCAGCCGCTGGAGTTCGGCATCCGGGATGTAGTTGAGCGCCAGGCCCACCGGCAGTTTTCCGGTGATGTTCCCTGAGTACGACGCGTCCACCACGAATCCGAATGGAAGTTCGCGCTGGAGGCCGAAGGAGAACTGTTGCGAGTACGGCAAAGGGCGGTCGAGGAACTGGGCGCCAACGCCCTGGCCGAGGTTGGTGGCCAGTCCCAAGGAATTGCCGATGGGCTGGAGCAGCCCCTGAGGATAGAGGCTCAGCGGGAACGGGTCAGAGAGCGTGACCGCCGGGTTGACGTTGTCGGTGGTGGCAATGAGAGGCGTCCGCCGGCTGAAGCCGGCATCGCTGCCGTTGGCGCTCTGCCCGAGGAAGGACAGCCCGTAGCCGCCGCGCATCACCCATTTGGGCCGGAAGTGCCAGGCCACGCCAACGCGGGGCTGCCAGTTGTTGCGGTCGCCGAGGAAGGCGCCGCGATTGCTTCCATCGGCAAAGACAAGGCCGCCGCGGAGGTTGAGGCCGCCGGCGCGGAGCGGGCTGGCCTGATCGAAGGCGAAGCCGCGAATCATGCGGTTGTAGCGTTCGGTGATGGGAGTTTCGTAGTCCCAGCGCAGGCCGAGGTTGATGGTCAGGTTGCGGGTGAGCTTCCAGTCGTCCTGGACGAAGCCGGCGAAGTAGTGGTTGCGGTAGGCCGAGTCGATGTTGCGATCCACGTAGCCGGCGCTGGGCACGCCCAGCAGGAAGGAGGCGAACTCGTTGCCGCTGAGGGCGTCGCCGCGCAGGGGGTCAGCCTGGGTCCAGCGCTTGTCGAAGTTGTAGGCGCCAGAGGCCGAACCGGGGTTGAGCGTGTTGCGGTGGTAGCGGCGGAAATCGCCGCCCATCTTCACGGAATGCGTGCCGCGAATCCAGTTGAGGGTGGGCTGCAGGCTGTAATTGTCGTTGGCGCTATACGAGGTGGTGCGGTCGGCGCCGGCGTCGGTGTAGGTGCCCAGCGTGAAGCGCGGAAACTGGATGGCGGTGAACTGGGAGACCAGACGGTCGGGGAAGCCCAGTTGACGCGGGTCATAGCCGCCGCCGAAGATGTTGCCGCCGAAGCCTTCAAAGCGCGCCAGGCCGGCGCGAACGTTGAAGACCATGGTGGGGCTGAGGGTGTAGGTGAGGTCCGACGCCCAGGTGCGTGAGACGCGCGTGGAGGGAGCCTCCGGGCTGGGTTCCGCCGGGTTGTTGCCCCACACGATGCGGGCGAAATTCGACCAGGGAGTCTGGGCATAGCGGAAGCTGAAGCTGGCCTTGCTGGTGGGCCGGTAATCGAGTTTGCCGTTCCAGGAGTCGTAGCCGTTCCGGGCGGCGGTGACCAGGGCGTAGTTGCCCTCGTTGTCCAGGCCGAGCGGAGGCCGGTTGGGCTCCGGCAGGAACGCGGCGACGCGGGAAGACACCGGGTTGATGCGGGACTGTGGGATGCGGTTGCCGGCGAACGGCCGGCGCGTCGTGGGGTCGTAGACGATGACAGGCTGATTGGCGTTGTTGCGCAGGGTGGAGAAGTCGCCCCCCTTTTCCGCGGCGGTGGGCATCTTGCGCACCTGCAGGCCGGGATTCCGCTCGCGCAGTGCTTCCAGCGAGATCATGAAGAACAGCTTGTTGCGGCCGTCGACCAGCTTGGGAATGCGAATGGGGCCGTCGAGTTCAAAGCCCGGTGTGTTCTGCTTGAACGGTGTCCTGCGGCGACCCAAGGCGTTGTCGATCCAGGTGGCCGCGTAGAGCTTGTCGTTCTCGAGAAAGTGGAAGAGTTGGCCGTGATAGGAGTTGGTGCCGCTCTTGAGATTGATGGCCGTGACGCCCCCGCCGATGCGCCCGTACTGCGCGTCGTAGGTGTTGCTTACCACCGATACTTCTTCAACGCTCTGGAGGGCGGGCACATAGGCCACGCCGCGATCTCCGAGCGTGGTGGGCAGGCCGTCGATGAGCGTCTCATTCTCCTGCCGCCGGCCGCCGTTGATGGACACGCCGTTGATGTTGCCGAACGCGTAGAGCTCGAAATCGCCCCAATAGTTGCTGGCCTTGTAGACGCCTGGCAGTGTGTACTGGAACTGAAAAAGGTTGCGGCCGCTGGTGGGGATGTTGTCGATGAACTTCTGTTCGATGGTGGCGACGCGGGTGGCGGTTTCGGTTTGCAGTTGCAGCGCTTCTCCCGTCACCGTGATGCTTTCGGCGACCGCGCCCAGTTCAAGGGACACGTCGAGTGAAACCCGGTCGGCCGCCTGCAGCGTCAGGTTATCCCGGACTGCTTTGCGGAACCCCTGGCGTTCGATGGCCACCTGATAGGCGCCGGGCAGCAGGAACTGAACCAGGTAGCGCCCGGTTTCATTGGTTTCCCCGTCGCTCACAGTGTTCCGCGTGGTGCTGCGCACCGTGACGCGAGCGTTTGGCACGGGTGCTCCCCCAGGGTCCGTCACCAGGCCGGAAAGAGTGGCGCGTGACTCCTGGGCCAGACCGGAGGCTGCCGCCAGGAGAGCGAGAGCGATGGAGTGTTTCATGATGGAGTAACCTCTCCGACCATGACAGCACAGTTGGTGTCTGAATGGCCGCGCGCTAGAACCGTCCGTCGCATTTCCCTCCTCGATTCTTGCCTCCATCACGCAGCTCCACTTGCGCACCAGGTCCTGTTTGAGAAGGGGAACCGTGTCCTGTACGCGACTCATGAGATGGAAGTAGTTCGCCGTATCGCCGACAGTCCCTCAAAGTGCCGGCGGGGTGAAGTACAATCGTGGAGCCTGGAAGTCCAGAGCGGACATCGGGATCAAACCCACATTTCCGTTTTGAGCCGCGCGTGCGAATCTCCTGGATGCTCGTCCGCATCAATATCGATAGGGGTTTGAAGGCAGCGAAGACCCCTGCGGAGGACAGCACCCAATGGGTGACAAACAAAACCAGCCCTTTCAGC
>VFZY01000047.1 GCA_016870915.1 Acidobacteriota bacterium
TTTGCCCCTGCCATCGGAGGTTTGGATCAACAAGCCGGTCGACACCAGCCCAACAGACAGAGAGGAACGTCAGTAAATTCCCATGCCGGGTGTCTCAAAGTTGTTGACACGCGCCGGCACGCAAAAGTGATACATTCGTCCAGTCGCGCTTCGGTCAGAGTATCCGTCGTCGACGCAACCTTAAGGAGGTAAAGGAATATGAAGTCTTTCGCGCTCTCTCTCATGTTTTCGTTGGCGGCCTCGACGGCGGCCTTCGCTGGCAAGATCCACGTCACCCTGCCGAACAGCGGCACCAACATCCGGTTTACGGTGCTCAACGACGATGGATTTGACATCACCAAGATCAAGTTCGACCTCTCGACGACCTTTTCCGACGCACCGGGCAATCCGCCTCTTGTGGTCGACAGTACGTACGGCGAAGTCGGACCCACAGGCGGCACCGCGACTGCGTTTTCCATGGGCCAATTCATCTTCGGGTACGACTTCACCAGCTTTAACCACGGCGAGACCTTTGGATTCAACCTGGATCCCGACATCGCGGGCGACCCGTCCTACGGAGCCGTTACCACGGAACTGATCGGCGCCGGAGTGTGGGTGACCACCACCGGCGGCACAGTGCACGGGACCATTGGGATGATGGGCCGGGATCTCGGCGCCTGGATCGACTCCCCGGACGTCCCCGAACCGACCACCTACGCGCTGTTCGCGCTCGGCTTGGCTGGAATCGCGGCGCTGCGGCGTAAGAAGTAAGGTTTCGAAGGCTAACGCAAGGCCCCGCACGGTTCGCCGTGGCGGGGCTTTTTCTTTTCCCTGGCGGGGCCTTTTCTTTTCCGCCGTTACGCGGATCTCCAGAGCAGCCATCCCAGTCCCAGCAGAAAACCGAAGAGCGCGTTGTACTCCTCATTTTTCCGGTACAGCGGCCAGGAAAAGCGCGCCGCGCTGGATTCGCGGGGCCGGGCGGGTATGAGCATGGGAACGTTGCGTTCGTACTCGGCAAATTCGGGAAACAGCTTGCGCAGGTGCTGTTCCTCAAGTTCGATCACGGGCAGATAGATCAGGCCAAAGACGCCGGCGAACAGCGCCGCAAGCGTCCACTCCCGGGCGGCAATCACCAGCCCCGCGGCCACGGTGAGCGTACCCAGGTAGAGCGGATTCCGCAGCCAGGCGTAGGGCCCGCCGCGAGCGAGCGTGGTGTTTTTCGCCAGATGGCCCGCCGCCCAGCCACGCAGGCACAGACCGAGGATCGAGACCGGAACGCCCAGGGTCAACGAACCCACGGTGGGCGCGGCCAGCCATCCGAACGCGGCCACCAACAGAAAACCGCCCGGCACGCGCAACTTGGCCACCGCATCGGCGTACCGTTTGGGAAACCTTGCCACCTAGGCTCCCTCCAGGCGGGTCATCAGAGCACGGAACACGGCGGCGGGTTCAATGGCACGCATGCTGGGGTGGATCTCGCCAGCGCGGCGGTAGGTGGTGGCGGCGCCGGGGGCGCGCAACAGGCCGAAGCTTCCGCCGTAGGGTCCGTTGCGCTCGGGGTCGGTTGGGCCGAAGATGGCGATGCCTGGTTTGCCGAGCGCGGCCGCGATGTGGAGCGGTCCGCTGTCAATGCCCACCACGGCGCGCGCCCGGCGGGTGGCGGCGATGAGACCGGGGATGCTGGAGGCGTGCACTCTGACATTTTCCAACTCTCTCAACTCGGGCAGAGCCGCGGCGGCGTTCAAGACCAGATCCAGGCCCTGGCGGCGCAGCATGCCGCCCAGCGTGGCGTAGTTCTCAAGCGGCCACTGCTTTGAGACCCAGCCGCCCAGTGGATTCGCCAGAACAAAGGGACCTTCCGGCAGGGTGCCTTCGTCGACGCCTGCGGGCAGCGCGAAGCGCAGGGTCCGGTTCCCTCCGGCGGCCTCGGCCAGATCCAGGTTGCGGTCCACCACGTGGCGCGACGGGGCCGGCACGCGGCGATGGTAGAAGAGCCGGGCCAGGCGTTCGCGCACGTGCTCGAACCCGATGATGCGGCGTGCTCCACCCAGCCAGGCGGCGGCGGCCGATTTGATGAGCCCCTGAAAGTCCACGGCAAGCGTGACGGGCGTGCTCCGCAGCGCACTGAGCGCGTCCCGAACGCTGGACCATTGGCGGCGGTTCAATGGAATTGCCGTGTCGACGTCCGGATTGCCGTCCAGAAGGCAGGCCCAGCGCGGCTCCACCAGCCAGTCAATGCGGGCTTCGGGGAAGGCTGCGCGCAGGCTGGCGGCGGCGGGCAGCGTGTGCACAATGTCGCCCATGGCGCCCATGCGAACCACCAGGATCCTCATTCCGGCTGCGCCAGCGCCTGCCGGGCGCGGATATGCGCCATGAGGGCGCCGCGCCGGGCCAGGTCCGCCGCGCGCTCATCCACGGCATGGAGCGGCAGTTGGCCGACTTCGGAGAGCCCTGCCGCGGCTTCCACCATATCGAGCGCGGCAACCAGTTCCAGACGCGCCCCGGCGGGCATCAGCGGATCAGGCGGGTCATCCACCAGCACCAGAAGTCTCCCGCCCCGGGCCAATTCGTTCAAGCGTTCGGCGTGCGCGGCGGTCAACGGGTCAAAGTAGCCACAGACGACGGTGCGCCCGGAGGCGGCCAGCGTCCGCGCCGCCTCGCCATCCACCAACTTGATGCGTGTATCCAAGTACTCTATTTCAGCAGGTCGAGCGTGGTGCGCGCCACACGATCCGCCGGGACGCCGGTCATGCAACGGTGGTCAATGGGGCATTCGCGCAGCAGGCAAGGACTGCATTCCACCGGTTGCCGGACAATGCGCGCCAGAGGACCCGTGGGTCCGGTGGCCACATGATCGGTGGCCCCGAAGACGGTGACCGTCGGGATGCCGAGTGCGGAGGCGATGTGCATGGCCCCGGAATCGTTCGTGAGGAACGCCTGGCACGCGGCGGCCATTTCGATGAACTGCCGCAGCGTGGTTTCGCCGGCGAAGTTGTGGACCGCGTGGCCGCGTTCAGCCAGCATCACCCGGACACGCTCGCAGAGTTCGCGTTCGTCCCGGGAGCCGAACAGCGCCACGCTGAACCCGCGCGCCAGTGAGACCTGTGAGGCCGCGGCGGCGAACCGCTCCGGCAGCCATCGTTTGGCGCTACCGAAAGCCGCCCCGGGGCTCACCCCAAGCACTTCACGGCCCAAGCCGGCAGATTCCAGGCGGGGAACCCCGGCGGCGGCGCTTTCCGGCGCGCTGGCCAGACGGATGACGATCTCCGACGGCAAGGCGCCGGTGAGCCCGGCGCGGCGCAGCAGTTCCAGATAGTAGAAGCTCTGATGAGCCGGAATGGCGCCGGGCGCGGGCGGCGGAATGGCATGGGTCAGCATCCAGCCGCGGCCATCGCGGTTGTAGCCGATGCGAACCGGGATGCGGGCCAGAAAAGCCGGCAGCGCCGAATCGAATGAGTTGGGCAGAATGACAGCGCAATCGAAGTGGGGCCCGGCCAGGTCGCGGCCGGCGGTCCATTTGGCGGCGAGACCGCACCACCCCCGGGGAGCGGTCCAGGGGATCATTTCATCGCAAAACGGTTCCCGGGCATAGAGATCGGCTACCCAGGGCATGGCGAGAATGCTGATGCGGGCGCGGGGAAACCGCTCACGCAAGGCACGAAGCGCGGGCAGCGACATCACCGCGTCGCCCACCCAGTTGGTGGCTCGAACCAGGATCCGTTCGGCGGAGTTCACGGTCATGGCCTGCCGGTATCGCCCCAAGATAGGTCAGCCAAAACGCGCTAACCCACAACCACGCGACACCGGGGGGTGTCCGTGCAGGCGGCGGGCAGAAACGCCGGGAGCGGTGATGGCGCAGTCATATCCGTTCCTCAGTCTAGCGAAAAAAATTTGTCCCTTTTTCGAAAGTGCGAGCGCTTGTCTGGTCAGGAAGGACTGAATGATACCGACACCGCCCCTCACGGTCACGCTGACGCCCTCGAACCGCGCGCTGCTCACCGGCTGCGCCACGCAGGACCCCGAAGCGTGGGCGGAACTTTACCGCCGCTTCCGGCCAGTCATCCAAGGCCGGCTGGTTCGTATCCTGGGCGCAGCCTCGATCCAGACCGAGGACTTGAGCCAGGACGTGTTTCTGAAGGTGATCGAACACTGCGGGCGGCTTGCGGAGGAGGCCATGGAACGGCCCGATGCCGGGCTCTTCGGCTGGATCGCCACAACCGCGAGCCATGCGGCGATCGATCAACTGCGGCGCCGGCGCGATCCGCGCGAACTGCCGCCGGATCTGGCCCAGCCGGGCGACTGGAACACACCGGCGCTGAACCGGCTTGAGTCAAAACGGCTGCTGGAACAGATCGACGAGCATCTGATGTCCCAGGCCCACGCCCAGGCGGCGCGCGACCGGACGATCTTCTGGCTGCATTATCGCGATGGAGTGCCCGCCCGTAGGATCGCCGAACGGACCCCGTTTGGGCTGACTCCCAAGGGCGTGGAGGCAGTGATCCGCCGGCAGGTAGCCTATCTGAAAGGCCGCCTGGTGCGGGCGAAGCATACCACCCAGCCTGTCGAAGCAATATGATGGGAGTGCATGGTACGCCGATCTTTCCTCGCCGCCGCCGCGGGTTTTGCCGCCAACGCATCCGCCCAGGACCGGCTTCCGGTCCGCAAAGCGATCCTTCTCAGCATGCTGCCGCAGAGCCTTTCGATCAAGGACCGCTTCCAACTGGCGAAGGACGTGGGGTTCGACGAGATCGAACTGCCCACATCCTCCGACCAGGCCCGCACGGAAGAGTTTAAGAAAGCCTCCGAGACCAGCAAGCTGCGCATTCATTCGGTGATGAACAGCGACCACTGGCGCTACCCGCTCTCTTCGGGCGACCCCGAGGTGGTGCGCAAGTGCGTGGCCGGCATGGAGACCAGTCTGCGCAACGCTCAATTCTGGGGCGCCGACACGGTTCTGCTGGTGCCCGCCGTGGTGGACGCCAAGACCGGGTACGGCGATGCGTGGAAGCGGTCCCAGGCGGAGATCCGCAAGATGATTCCTCTGGCGCGGGAGTTGAAGGTGATCATCGCGGTGGAAGAGGTGTGGAACAAGTTCCTGCTGAGCCCGCTTGAGTTCGCCAACTACGTCGACCAGTTCAAGAGCCCGTGGGTGCGCGCCTACTTCGATGTGGGCAACGTGGTGCTCTACGGCTACCCCCAGGACTGGATCCGGACCCTGGGCAACCGCATCGTCAAGCTGCACTTCAAGGACTTCACGTTCCGCAACGACCCGGCCATCCGGAAGCGCGTCGCCGATTTCGTCAACATCCGCGATGGCGAGATCGATTGGAAGGAGATCCATGCCGCTCTGCGCGAGACGGGCTACAAAGGGTCGGCTACGCTTGAGATCGCCGGCGGCGACGAAGCCTACCTGCGCGATGTGTCGAAGCGCTTTGACATGATCCTCACGGGAGCGTAGGCGGAAGCGGCCGGACATGAAGAAGTTTCTCATTGGTATTGCCTGCGGGTTCGCGTTCGCGGGGGTGGCGGCGCTCATCGTGGCCGCGGCGCTGGTGCGGTTGGCATCCTCAGGCCCTGCCCTGCCGGTTCCGCGGAACGCGATCCTTGTGCTGGACCTTTCAGGTGACGTGCCGGAACAGGCTCCGGCCGAGATCCCCATCCCCGGATTCGAAACGCGATCGCCCTTGACCACCGTTGAAATCTGGAATGCCCTGAAGCGTGCGGCCACGGACTCGAACATTGAGGGGCTGGCGATCATGCCGGGCAGGATCGGCGCCGGATGGGCCAAGCTGGAACAGATCCGCCAGTCGGTGGAGGACTTCAAGGCGCGGTCCAGGAAGCCGGTGCTGGCGTTTCTGAAGTCGCCGGGCAATCGCGAATACTACCTGGCCACGGCAGCCGACGCCATCTACGTGACGCCGGAAGATCATCTGGACCTCAAAGGACTGCGGGCCGAACTGACATTCTTCCGGGAAACGCTGGACAAAGTTGGGGCGCGCATGGAGGTGGCCTACGCGGGCAAGTACAAGGACGGCCTCGACAGCTTCGTCGAAAAAGGGAGCCGGGTGTCATCGCGTGAAGTGATCAATTCGATTCTGGACACGATTTACGGGCACTTCACGGAAACGGTGGCCGGCGGACGGGACCTGGACGTGGCCAAGGTGCGGGAGTTGTTCGACGACGGGCCCTACCTGGCGGTGCAGGCCAAGGAAAAGAGTCTGATCGACGACGTGTTGTACGAAGATCAGTTCTTTGAAAAGTTCACCAAGGTGGAGAGCCGGCGCGCCGACGGGCGCCGCCTGAGCCTGCGCTCTTATCATGCCCGCGCCGGGGGCGGATCCGGTTCGGGCGCCCGCGTCGCGTATATCGTGGGCCAGGGCGCCATCCTGCGCGGATCGAACGACGACGCCGACGATGGAATCTATTCAGCCGATTTCGTCTCCATGCTGCGCGGCCTTCGCTACGATTCATCGGTGCAGGGGGCGATCATGCGCATCGATTCCCCGGGTGGAGACGCCATCGCCAGTGACGACATTCTGCGTGAACTGAAGCTGCTGAGCAAGGCGAAGCCGCTGGTGATTTCCATGTCGGACGTGGCGGCCTCCGGCGGCTACTTCATCGCGGCCACGGGGGACCCGATTGTCGCCTACCGGACCACCATCACGGGTTCGATTGGGGTCTACTTCGGCAAGATCAACCTCCGCGGCCTCTACGACAAGCTGGGCATCCGGAAAGAGATCTTCGAACGCGGGCGCAATGCGGCCATCGACACCGATTACCGGCCGCTCACCGGCGCCGGCAGCGCCAAGCTTGTGGAGGGCGTGGCCCATACCTACAAGGGATTCGTGGATCGCGTGGCCGAAGCCCGGAAGAAGAAGTTCGATGAGATCGACGCCGTGGCTCAGGGACGCGCCTGGATGGGAGCCGAGGCACTGAAGAACGGACTGGTGGATGAGGCCGGGGGCATCGACCGGGCGGTGGAGATGATCCGAAAGCGGCTCAAGCTGACGGCCAGCCAACCGCTGCAACTGGTGCCCTATCCAGCCCGGAAGAGCATCTTCGACCGCTGGCTGAGCGCGGCGTCCCGCTACTCCCGCCAGGACCCGCCGGCAGCACTGGCGCGCCAACTGGTGCGTGAACACAATCTGCAGCCCCTGATCGACGGCGGCATGCTCGCCCTGCTACCCTATTCAGTCACAATCAAGTAATGCCGTCCGAGCCCAAGCCCCCTGCCACGGATGCCCGTGCCACGGATCAATTCGACACGCCCCCTCCACCCAAAGTGTCCGTGCTGATCCTTTGCCGCAATCAGGCTGGGCCGTTGCGAAAGACGCTGGCCTCGCTCGAACGGTCTGAGCATCGCCAGGCGATCGAGGTGGTGGTTGTCGATTCCGGCTCAAGCGATGGCAGTGAGGCGATGGACGGGGAGTTTCCCGGCATCAACATGCTGCGCCTGCCCAAGAACTTTGGCGCCACCAAGGCGAAGAACATCGGGACGCGCACCGCCACCGGTGAGTTCCTGCTGTTTCTGGATCCCGGCTATGAAGTTTCGCCCGACACCGTCCATGCCCTGGCCGCATCGCTTGAATCCCAGACAGGCGCCAATGCGGTGTGTCCGCTGGTGACGGGCCCCAATGGACCGCCTCCTGTGTACGCGTTGCCCGATGCAGCCTGGTTTTCGCAGCCCCGCACCACGGCGGTGACGTTCGCGGGCCCCTCGGCCGTGGAGTTTCCGGCGGGCTGGCCGATGATGGTGCGGCGGCAATTGATCGCCGGATCGAACTACTTCGACGAGCGCTACGGGCACCACTGGACGGATGCCGATCTGGCCATCCGCATCCACAAGGCCGGACGCAGGATTCTGGTGCTGCCCGATATCGCGGTGGCCGCGCCGGAGGGGGGCGTGGCGCCGGTGGGTTTGCAGGGCAGCACCGCGGAACGGTCCGATTATCTGCTGGGAGCGGCCCACTATCTGGGCAAACACAGAGGCGCCGTGGCCGGCCTGCTGTTCCAGGCGAAGTCGATTCTCCTTGCGCTGCTGACCCTGCGGCTGCCCCTGTTCTTCGCGCTGCTCAGCGGGCGCAAGATCGATAGGACACAACCCGAGTAAATCGGCAGACATCGCTGCCTTGCCCTGTCTTCGCTACACTGGCGGTACTATGGCTGAACCGAACCCCGGCCTGGTCTGGGAGACCATCAATGGCCATCAGCGCACCGCGGCGCTGAGGGCCGCCGCTGAGATTGGCGTCTTTGAGGCGATCACGAAAGGCCACCAGACCGCGGCGTCCATTGCCGCCGAATGCGGCGTGCCCGAACGCGGCATCCGGATTGTTTGCGACTATCTGGTGATTGGGGGCCTGCTGGCGAAGAGCGGCTCGGTGTACGCGCACACACCCACCAGCGCGGCCTTTCTGTGTCCGCTATCGCCGCACAGCATGGCGCCCGTGCTGCCGTTCATGCTGTCACGCAAGATCCTGCGCGGTTCGGACGTATTGACAGAGACCATCCGGCGCGGCGCGACGGCGCTGGAGGAACCACTGGCCGGCGAGGAAGTGAGCGAGTGGGTCACCTTCGCGCAGTCCATGCACCCCATGATGGGCGCTGCCGCCGAGTTCCTGGCCGATGTGGGCAGCCGCCGCGGCGCGCCGGCGAAGGTGCTGGATGTAGCCGCCAGTCACGGGCTGTTCGGCATGGCTTTCGCGCGGCGCAGCGGGTCGACCCGGGTGGTGGCGCAGGACTTCCCCAGTGTCCTGGAGGTGACGCGGGCCAAAGTGGAAGCGGCCGGGCTCGCGGGCCAGTACGAGTTCCTGCCCGGCAGCGCCTTCACGGTGGATCTTGGCGCCGGGTACGGCGTCATTCTCGTGACCAATCTGTTTCATCATTTCGATCAGCCCACCTGCCAGGTGTTGATGCGCCGGTTCCACGCGGCGCTCGCGGACGGCGGCACCATGCTGACGCTTGAGATGGTGCCGGATGAGGACCGCGTCTCACCGCCGCCCGCGGCCACCTTCCCGTTGATGATGCTGGCCAACACCCCGGCGGGCGACGCCTATACGCTCTCGGAGTACCGGGACATGCTCGCCGCCACCGGATTCCGGGATGTCGAGAAGTTCGACGTGCCGCATTCACCGCAGCAGTTGGTGGTGGCTTCGAGATAGCTGGCCCCGGCGCCTCGCCGTCTCTCTACACGACCTCTCTACACGCCCTCTCCACACGGGCCTCGCTACACTAAAAGTTTCCATGTCAACCGCACTCCTTTTCCCCGGCCAGGGGTCTCAGTTCCCCGGCATGGGCAAGTCTCTTTTCGACTCCTTTGAAGTCTCCCGCCGCGTCTTCGAGGAGGCCGATGACGCCCTGGGCGTTTCGCTCTCCAGGCTCTGCTTCGAAGGTCCGGAAGACGAGCTCAAGCTTACCTGGAACACGCAACCGGCGCTGCTCACCGTTTCCATCGCGGCGCTGGCGGCGTTGCGAACGGTGGGCGTGGAATACTCCGTGGTGGCCGGGCATAGCCTGGGCGAGTATTCCGCCCTGGTGGCGACGGGATCGCTGGACTTTGGCGCCGCGGTCCGGCTGGTTCGCCGCCGCGGCCAGTACATGCAGGAGGCGGTACCGGCCGGCGTGGGCGCCATGGCGGCGCTTCTGAGACTGCCCGAAGGCGAGTTGGACCGTGTGCTGGCGGAAGCGGCCCAGGGTGAGGTGCTGACGGCGGCGAACCTCAACGCGCCCGACCAGGTGGTGATCGCCGGTCACGCGGGCGCTGTTGCCCGCGCGGCCGAACTGGCCAAGGCGGCCGGCGCCAGGCGGGCCGTCATTCTGCCCGTGAGCGCCCCGTTCCACTGCCCCCTGATGTCACCCGCCCAGGAACGTCTGCGCGCGGACCTGGATGCCACGGCGTTCGCCGATCTCACCGTGCCGCTCATCAACAACTGGCAGGCACGGCTGGTGCGATCGGGCGCCGAGGCGCGGGAGGGACTCTATCAGCAGGTGCCGAATCCGGTGCGCTGGACCGAGTCGATGAAGGTGCTCGAACAGACCGGCGCCACGCGATTCATCGAAGTGGGCGCCGGGGCCGTGCTGAACGGACTGGCTCGCGGCACCGCGCCGGTGCTCACCGGAGCACGGTGCGGCGAAGCGGCGGATGTCGAAAAACTGGCCGGGAGCCGGGGAACGGCCGTCTAACCTAAAAGAAGAAGCGCAGACCAAGCTGGATCTGGCGCGGGCTTCCCAGTTGCGTATTGTTGCGGTCGTAGTTGCCGTCGGCCGCGCGCAGACGCATGAAGCGCGGGTCGATCGGCAGATTGTTTCCGGTGGCCGGATCGGTGCCCAGGCCATAGACAAAAGCGGCGCTCCGGGCGTTCGAAGGATCGCCGAACACGACATTGTCGATGTTGAACAGGTTGAAGAACTCGGCCGAGAACTGGATCTTCGACGTCTCGTTCCAAAGCTTGAAGCTCTTCATGACACGGAAGTCCACGGTGCGAATGGGCCGGTTGAGGAAGGCGTTGCGTTTGAAGACCTGGCCCGGGGCGGAATACGGCCGGTCGATGGCGATGGAGCCATCCGCGTTCGTATCCGCGCCTGTGGTGGCGTTGATCGGCCGGCCGCTGTAGGCGCGCGCCAGGCCCGCCAGTTCAAAGCCCCACGGAAGCTGGCCCACGGCGTTGGCGACAAACTGGTGCCGGACATGCAGGTTTGAGTAGTTGTAGTCGGGGCGCAGGTTGAACGTGTTATCGTACTGGCCGCCGGTGGTGTCGCGCTCGTTGTCGTCATCGGAGAAGGTGTCTGAGATGGTGTAGAACGCGCCGAACTGAGCGCGCCGCGCCCGGTACTGCGACTGGAACGTCATGCCGCGGTACAGGGACCGGGCCGTGGACTCACGAACGTTCATCACGGCGGCCGACGGAACGGGCCGCGGGATGCCGCCGTAGAAAGGCCGCTGGGAGCGGTCCGTGGGCCGCAGAATGGGCCCGGGCAGGTTGTAATCCCGGTTGCGCTGCAGGCGAACCGTGTTGACGTAGTTCAGTTGCACGCCAACAATCAGGTTGCGCGCGGCTTCGGTCTCGACGCCGAGGCCGGTCTGGAAGGACCGCGGATTGGTGAAATCGTTCGCCATTCCGAAAACCGAAGCGCCACGGAACGGGTCCGGCGCGCCGCCGCTCTGCAGGGCCGCGATGCGCTGGGTCTGTTCGATGGTGAGCACCGGGAGCTTGTCCAGCGCGAAGTCATTCAGGTTGATTCCGGCGCCGCGCAGAAACAGATCGTGCAGGCTCTGGGTGGGCGTGGGGAAGATGGCGAGGGAAAGGTCGCCCGGCGGGTTCCGGTAATTGTTGTTCGGGCCGGCAAACAGCAGCATCGGCGTTGAGGCGTAGAACAGTCCGGTGTGGCCGCGCACGACGGTGCGGCGGCCGCCCTGGAACGGGGTCCAGGCAAAGCCAAAGCGCGGTGCGATCTGTTTGGGAACGTTTGGCACTCGCGTGGGGTCGAAGGTGACGCCAATCGGGAACCGCACCCCCTGGAAGCGGCTGATCAAAGCCGTGTTGTCGGCTTCCGGCTGCGGGTTCCACTGCCCTTCCCAGCGCAGGCCCAGATCGATGGTGAGCCCGCGCGAAACACGCCAGCTGTCCTGGGCGTAGACAGCCGCCTGGCGCATGGCGAAGGCGGCCTTCAGGTTGCCGATCTGCCGCTGATACCTGACGTTCGGCGAATCGAAGCGGTTGCGAATCTGCCCGCCCACGGTGAGCAGATCGAGGATGGTGTTGACATCGGCGCCGAGAATGGTGAAGCGGCCAAACTGGTTGAAGCCGAACTCCTGGCCGGTCCAGGTGCGGTTGAAATCGAAGCCCACCTTGATCAGATGCGTGCCGCGCGTGATGGAGAGCCCGTCGGTGATCTGGAACCGCATGTCTTCCTGTGTGGTGGGCAGGAAGGAACGCGTGCCGTAGCTGCCGATGACCGATGCCTCCACCAGCGGCGTTGAGGAATTTGCCAGGCGCGGCCGGATCTCATAGGACTCCGTGAACTTCAGATCATTCACTACCGACGAGGAAACCAGGTGCGTGTACTGCACGGTTCCGATGTGGTACCGGTCCGCTTCAATGCCTTCATTGTTCAGCGCATTGTTGGTGAACGGGTTGAGCGCCCCGCCAACGCTGGCCGCGTTCACTTCCCGGGAATTCGAATGGTTGTAGCGGGCCGTCAGGCGGTGGCCACCGGCGAACTGGTAATCGCCGCGGCCCAGCAGCGCCGTGGAACGGTTGGTCTGCTTGAACGGCTCTTCCAGACGCTTGAAGTAGTCGAAGGCGTCGCGCGTGTCGGGTGTGGCGGCCCGGCCCACCAGCTGCGCGAAGAACACCTGGCGCGGGGTGTTCGCTTTCTGCGATTCCGCGGAGACGAAATAGAACAGCTTGTCCTTCCGGATGGGCCCGCCCACACCGCCGCCGAACTGCTGCAGGGTCTCCGATGGTTTGACATTAAAGATGGGGTTCTTGGCGCTCAACGACCGGTGGCGAAGCTGGTAGAACGTCTCGCCATGCGTATCGTTCGACCCGCTCTTGGTGATTGTGTTGAGGACACCGCCGGTCGACCGGCCGTATTCCGCCGAATATCCCGTCGTCACCACCTGGAACTCCTGCACCGCGCTCTGGGGCACGGTGAGAACCGTGTTCGAGCGTTCGCCGCCGCGCACGCCGCCGAAAAACGGCTGGTTGTTGTCGGCGCCGTCGAGCATCACGTTCGTGTTGATGCCACGCTGACCGGCGAAGGAAAGCTGGCTGCGGCTGGGCTCCACCTGCACGCTGGGCGTGAGCGTCGCGAAGTCCTGGTAGCGCCGGCCGTTGATGGGCAGGTTGGTGATGGCCGCGTTGTTCAGCACCGCCGACGGCGAGGGCATAGTGATGTTCACCAGCGTTTCTCCGACATCGACGGTGGTTGTGGTGGCCTGCAGTTGCAGCTTGATATCGATGTTCACCGTGGAGCCGACGTTGAGCGTCAACCCCGTAACCGTGGCCTTTTCAAAACCCTGCGTCTGCGCGGTG
The DNA here is from genome assembly GCA_016870915.1 of Acidobacteriota bacterium. GTDB lineage: Bacteria > Acidobacteriota > Terriglobia > Bryobacterales > Bryobacteraceae > VFZY01. The sequence continues at coordinate 13,014 of VFZY01000047.1, forward strand.
ATCTCATAGGCACCTGGGTCAAGCAGCACGGCCCGATACTGGCCTGCTTCGTTCGACACAACGTCGCGCGTAAAGCCGGTGCCCATGTTTCGCAGCCGGATTTGGACGCCCGGCACCACGGCCTGATTCGGATCGAAGACCGTTCCGGTGATCTGGCCCTTGTTGGCGTCAGCCTGGCCGAAAACGGCGGCTGCGCACACGACGAGCGTCAGGAAGAAGCGGGTTATGGTTCGCATCGGTACCCCAAATGAAGTGATTCTATTCGAACAGGGAAGGTGAACTCTCAGGATACCCGATTGCCCCCGCGTTCTCCACTCTGCTTCCTCCCGGAGCCGCCAGAGCCGCGCGGCAGACAGCAAGCCCCGGGCGGCTATCATCAAAGTGCATGCGACTTTCTCACGGCGAGGGCCACCGGGGCGGTAACCGGCACCAGGGCGGCGAGGCGGCCGCCGGTCAGAAGGCTCCTGCCTCCCAGCGGTTGCGCGACATCTGGCCCGATATCCGGGACCTCATCCTGCCGCGACGGCTTCTGCTGGCGGCGGGATTCAGCCTGATGCTGGTGAACCGCATCGCCGGGCTGGTGCTTCCGGCATCGACGAAGTTCCTCATCGACGACGTCATCGGCGCCAGGCGTGTGGACCTGTTGACTCCGCTGATCGGCGCCGTGGCTCTGGCAACCCTGGTGCAGGGCATCAGTTCCTTCGCCCTGACACAGTTGCTCTCAAAGAGCGCCCAGCGCCTCATCAGCGAACTGCGGCGCAAGGTTCAGGCGCACGTGGGCCGTCTGGCCCTGCCCTTCTACGACGCCAACAAGAGCGGCAACCTGGTTTCGCGCATCATGAGCGACGTGGAGGGCGTGCGCAACCTGATCGGCACGGGTCTGGTGGAGTTCGCCGGCGGCCTGCTCACTGCCGTGTTCGCACTGGTGATGCTGCTTCGCATCAGCCCGCTGCTGACTGTGATGGCTCTGGTGATTGTCTGCGGGTTCGCGGCGGTGCTGGCACGGGCGTTCCGAACCATCCGCCCCATTTTTCGCGAACGGGGGAAGATCAATGCCGAGGTGACCGGGCGCCTCACGGAGTCCCTGGGGGGCGTGCGTGTGGTGAAAGGCTATCATGCCGAAAGCCGCGAATCGGAGGTGTTTGCCGGCGGTGTGGAACGCCTGCTGGCAAACGTTCTGAAAAGCCTCACGGCCATGTCCACCATGGGCGTTGCCGCCACTCTGCTGATGGGCGTGGTGGGAACCCTGGTGATGTACGTGGGCGCGCTCCAGATTTTCGCCGGCACGTTGACCCTGGGCGGCTTCGTGACCTTCACCGCGTTCCTGGCGTTCCTGGTGGCGCCGGTCTTCCAGGTGGTGGGCATCGGCACGCAGTTGACCGAAGCCATCGCCGGGCTGGAACGCACACGCGAGATCCTCAACGAGCAGCCCGAGGACCGCGATCCTCTGCGCACCATCGCCCTGGATGAAGTGCGCGGCGAGGTGGAATTCATCGATGCCGGTTTCTCCTACGAGGCCGGAAAGCCGGTCCTCAACGGAATCAGTTTCCGCGCCGCGCCGGGTACGGTGACCGCTCTGGTGGGGTCCTCCGGCTCCGGCAAGTCGACCATCATCGGGCTGATCGCGGCCTTCTACCGTCCCAATGACGGACGCGTGTTGATCGACGGAACGGACCTGGCGCGGGTTCGCCTTGATACCTATCGCACGCGGCTGGGCGTCGTGCTGCAGGAGACCTTCCTGTTCGATGGAACCATTCGCGAGAACGTGGCGTTTTCAAAGCCATTCGCCACCGAAGCCGAGATTCTCGAAGCGTGCCGGATCGCGTGCGTGAGCGAGTTCGCGGAGAAGTTCGAGAAGGGCTACGACACGGTTGTTGGTGAACGCGGGGTGAAGCTTTCCGGCGGTCAGCGGCAGCGCGTGTCAATTGCGCGCGCCATCCTGGCCGATCCGCGCATCCTGATTCTGGATGAAGCGACATCCAGTTTGGACTCCGAATCCGAGGCCTTGATTCAACAGGGTCTGGCCCACCTGATGCGGGGCCGGACGACCTTCGTGATCGCACACCGGCTTTCCACCATTCGCCGGGCCTCGCAGATTCTGGTCATCGAAGGGGGCCGCATCGCCGAACAGGGAGCGCACGAGACGCTGATGGCCGCCCATGGCCGGTACTTCGAGTTGTACACGCGCCAGCACGGGCTGGAGTCGAACCTGTTCCTTGCGCCGGGCGAAGGCGACGCGGTGGCGGACGATTCGGCTTCCAATGCGCGCGCCGCCCAGGGCGGAGGAGGGCTGGGTGAAGCGATGCGGATTATCCGCGGCGGATGATCTGGAAAAATTCGCGCCTGCGTGAGGTGTTCACCTGAACGCATTACGCCTGTATGAGTGAAGGGCGGCCCCGAATGGAACCGCGGAGGGATTCCATCCGTTTGTGGCTGCCATGTCTGGAAGCTCCGTTTGGGGCTGCGTCGCGGGCGTCTGGAGGGATCGCCCGCGGCCCAGGCATTTCAGGCCCTCGCGTCTACATCTTCCTGGCGTAGACACGCCGTCCGCCCAGCCACGTCTCATCCACTTGTACCTGGCGCACCTGTTCAAGCGGAACCGTCAGCACATCCCGATCCAGCAGGATGAAGTCCGCCAGCTTCCCGGCCTCAAGCGAACCCTTTTCCTTTTCCGCGAACGTCAGGAAGGCGTTGTTAATGGTGTAGAAGCGGATGGCCTGCTCACGCGTCACGCGCTGTTCCGGATGGACCGCGCCGGTCATCCAGCGGGGCTCGCGTGCCAGCATCATCCACATGCCCAGCCAGGGGTTGTAGGGGTTCACCGAACGGAGGCTGCCGATCTTCTGCATGTGGTCGGAACCGCCGCCCACCATCACACCCTCGTCGAACAGAGTCTTGTAAGGCTGAAAAAACGCCATCCGCTCATTGCCGAATTGCTTCAGCAGGGTGGCCCCATCCAGATAGAACCAGATGGGTTGAATGTCGGCCACGATGCCCAGACGCTTCATGCGGCGAATGGCTTCAAGCGTCATGAAATTGGAATGAGTGATGGACGGGCGCGCCTCGCGCACGGGTTGATCGTGCTCATTCACCCGCTCGTAGGCGTCGACAAGGGCCGTGACGGCGCCATCGCCCACGGAGTGCGATGTGGGCTGAAGTCCGTTGCGGATGGCGAGCCGGGCGATCTGATAGAGCTTTTCAGGCTCGATGTAGCGCATGCCGCGATACGCGGGATCGTCGATCGAATAGACCTTGCTGACGCCCCAGGGCTTCAGCATGTAGGCGCTGCCCGTGAGCATGCCGCCATCAAGATAGGTCTTGATGCCGCGAAGCCAGAGTTCCTGATTCGGCTTATGAAGCGGATCGGCGGTGGCGCGCCGGATGCGGGCTTCAATGTCCGGCAGAGGCGCTTGAGCGTCGACGCTCAGGTTCAGGAAGACACGCGTCGTGAGTTCACCACGGGCGTGCACGGCCCGGAAGACAGCCACTTCGGAATCCGACGTGTCACGGTCGGCAATGGAGGTAAGGCCAACGGAGTTGTAGTCAGCCAGAAGCTGCTTGAGCAGCCGCTCCTTGTCGGCTTGCGCCGGCTGCTTTGTGGATGGCGTGTAGCGAATGAACCGCGCGCCGCTACGGATGATGCCTGTCGGCTCGCCGCTCGCGTCCCGTTCGATGCGGCCGGGTTGCCCGTCGGTGATCTTGAAGTTCCGGTCGATCCCGCTTGCCTTGAGTGCCGGGGAGTTGAGGGAGGCGTCGGGTCCGGTTCGAAACACAACGGGGTTGCGCGGCGCCGCCTGGTCGAGTTCGGCACGTGTGGGAAACCGCTGATCCCGCAACCGCGTGATGAAGATCTGGGAGAGGAGGATCCACTCGCCGGGCTTGAGCGCGGCGGCGCGGGAGCGCACATAGGCCAGCACATCGGCGATGGTCTCCATCTCGGGGACCTTGTGATCGAACTCCCAGGTGGCGGACTCAACGGCGTGGACATGTGTGTCCATCAAGCCGGGCAGGACCGTGCGGCCGCGGAGATCGACGCGGTTGGTGCGAGGTCCGGCCAGCTTCAGGACGGCGTCACTGGACCCCGTGGCCGTGATGCGGCCGCCGGTGACGGCAAAGGCTTGAACAATGGTGAACGCGGAGTCCACGGTGACCACCTTGCCGTTGTGAAACACGGCATCGGGGGTCTGGGCTGTGAGCGGTAGAGCCGCCAAGGCGAGCAGACTGAACATGCCAGTGATGGTACATCAGAGCCCGCGCATCGCGGGCGGCTGCCACTTGAACCAGTCGTCTTCGGAGGCGGGCTCGCCAGGTGGAACGGCCATCAACGGTTCCGGCCTTGCCGTTTCCAGGCGGAGTCCGGGGAAAGGCTTCTGAAGGGGGACGCGACCGGCAGGCTGACCGAGGCTTCCTTCACCCCGGTTTCGAACGTGGTCTTGAATCCGGCAGCCTTGCCGCCCGCCAGTTCCAGATTCTCGGCGGCCAGCGCCGTTCATCTCGCTGCTCAGCCGGTCAACAAGCTATGCCCGAGCCGGCCCATATCCGGCGTTCGGCGGCCGCGATTGTTCTTTGTGCTTCATTTTGTTGCCGCCACTCAGTCCGCATCTGTGATCGCAGTGTTTGTGCCGCGAGTGCGGTGATGGAACTGATCGAAGGCCGGGCCATGATCCTTGGACTCAATTCCACCGCTCCATCGTCGTCCCAGGGACAGACTCTAAACACGACGTCAGGCATTGCCTGAAGCGCTATCATGCAATCAAATGAGAGCCGCCATCCTCGCCGGCGTCTGCCTGGCCACGTGGCTCGCGCCCCCGGCGCGCCCCGCCTGGACCCTGTACCGTTCCGGACCCTTCGACGTCCTGACCAACACGGACCGCCGCGCCGCGCGGCAGGTACTGAATGAACTCGAACAGATCCGCCATGTCCTGGGCCAGATGCTCGGCCGCCAGGACCTTATGGCGCCCTGGCCGCTGCGCGTGGTGATCGGCGGAAAGAACGGAACCGCCATCCAGCCCGCCCTCTCCCGCGATAGCTTTCGTGCTTCCCTGCCCGGAGCCACCCTGCCGCCGGCCTGGCGCCGCCCGGCGATCCGCCTGCTCCTCGAAGGTGCTCCGGGCCGTTTGCCAGAGGCGTTCGAAACCGGACTCGTCGATCTCCTTTCAACCATTGATGTCAAGGAGACCAATATCTTCCTGGGAGCGCCGCCGGAGGTCTCGCGGCGAACGCCGGAGTGGGCCCGGCTGCAATATCTCGCCACCGCTCCCGAGTATCAGAGCCGGTTCCGCGTGATTCTGGCCAACCTTCAACAGGGCAATCCCTTTGGGGTGGCTTTGCGCGCCGCCCTCCAGTTGTCCGAGGCGGAACTCGCCTCCGCGCTCACCGGGCACATCCCGGCGGCCGTCCGCTATTCGGCCCGGCCACTCAATGCTGACAAGGACTTCTCCCCCCGGGAGCTGACACCGGAACTGGCCGCCCTGGCCGAAGCCGAAACGCTTCTCGCCAGCCCCGCGCACGCGGCGGAAACCCGGCGGGCATGCGGGGCGCTCGGAACGCCGGAAGGCCAGGAGTGCCTGGGGCTGCTGGCCCTGCGTGAGGGCAACGCGGCGGAAGCGCGCAGGATGCTGGCGGCGGCTTCCGGCCCGCGTGGCAAATTGGAGTTGGCGCGTCTCACCCGGGACGCGTCGCACGCCGCGACTGCGGCGGCACTCAAACCCGATTGGGCCGAAGCCTACTCGCTGCAGGCCGAACTGGCAACCGATGGAACGCAGCGTGCCGCGCATTGGAAGAGGGCCTATTCGTTGGCGCCGCGCAATGCCCAATACGCAGTGGCCGCGGCGCTTGCGCTGGCGGAAGCCGCCGACCATCGCGAGTCCGTCAAGGCGTGGGCCCAAGCCGAGCGCGCCACGCCGGATCCGGAGGCGCGGCAAAAGGTACGCGCGGCGCGGCTGGAGGCCGACGACCGGCGTCTGGCCGCGGAAGGCGAACAACGGCAGGCCGCCGCGGAGCAGAAGCAGCGGGAGCTTCAGCAGGTGAAAAACGACTCCATGGCCTCCATCCTCCGGGCCCAGAACAAGGCCAATGAAGGGCTAAAGCCCATGGACCCCAACCAGAAAGTGGAAGCCTGGTGGGATGGGCCCCAGCCCGATGCCCGCACAGCGGGCGTGCTCGAACGGGTGGACTGCCTGGCCGCGGGCATGGCGCGGCTCACCGTGCGGTCCGACAGCGGCAAACCCGTCTCGCTGCTGATTCGCGAACCCGGCAAAGTGGTCATCCAGGGAAAAGGCGAGTTGACGCTGGGCTGCGGACCGCAGCGTCCGCCGCGGCGTGTGAGTGTGCAATACTTCGCTAAGCCCGATGCGAAACTGGCCACCGCTGGCGACGCCGCGGTGATCGATTTTCCATGAAAAACTTTCCCATCCGCTGGTTCGTTGTCGCCGTCTTCGTTCTTTCCTCCTCGCTCAATTACCTGGACCGCCAGGTGCTGGCGGCCCTTTCACCCGCCATCATGGCGGAGTTCCAGTTGACCAATGAGGACTACGGCAGAATCCTTTCCGTCTTTTCGCTGGTCTACGCACTGGCTTCGCCCGCCGCCGGCCTGCTGCTGGACCGTTTGTCGCTCAACGTGGGAATCTCGGTCGCCGTCGGGTTCTGGTCGCTGGCGAACATGGCCCGCGGACTGACCAGTGGCCTGCCCGGCCTGATGGTGGCAAGCGCGGCGTTGGGGCTTGGCGAGTCGGGCGGGATTCCGGCCACGGGCAAGGCAGGCAACACGTATCTGGAGCCGCGCGAACGGGCCCTTGGCGCCGGGCTCAGCCAGATTGGGCTCAGCATTGGAGCCGTGGCGGCGCCGTTGCTGGCCAACTACTGTCTGCGCAACTTTACCTGGCGCGAGGCCTTCCTGCTCACGGGCGCTCTGGGTTTTCTGTGGATTCCCCTTTGGCTGGGTGTCTCGCGTCTGGCGCCGAAGCAGTCCGCCGCGACGCAGTCTAAACCGGAGCCCATCGGCGATCTGCTGCGCAGCCGCACCTTGTGGGGCTTTGTGCTGGCCAATCTCATGGCCATGGTGGTGTATTCGTTGTGGACGAACTGGACCACCATCTACCTCACACGCGTCTTCAAGCTGCCCACCATTGAGGCCAACAAGCTGGCCGCCTGGCCCCACTTCTTCGCCTACTTCGGCGCCCTGACCGGCGGGTGGATCTCCTACCGGCTGATGAGCCGCGGCTGGGCGGCGCTGGACGCGCGGCGCCGGGCCTGTCTCATCGCGGCCATGGGGATTCTCACCACGGCGGCAGTGCCCCGGTTTTCCACGCCCACGGCGGCGGCGCTTGCCATCTCATTCAGCTTCTTCTGCTCCTCGGCCTGGAGCGTCAACCTCTACACGATGCCCGTGGATGCCTTCGGCGGACGGGCGGCGTTTGGAGTCTCGCTTCTGACCATGGCCTACGGGGTCCTGCAGTTTCTGATCTCACCCATGATTGGCCGCTCCATTGACCGGTACGGCTTCGAAGGTGTCTGCCTGGTGGCGGCCGTCATGCCGCTGGCGGCCTACGGAGTGCTGCACCTGACGCGCCGCCGTGAAGCATGACCATCCGTGAAGCGACGGCGGAGGACACAGCGGCCCTGGCGGTGATTCAGGCTGCCGCTCCCGAGGCCTCGCACTGGCCCCCGGCGGACTACCTGGCGGGCATCTGCCTGCTGGCTGAGGATGAGGGTTCTGTTCAAGGATTTCTGGCGGCGCGCCTGCTGGCCCCACCCGAGTACGAACTGCTCAATCTTGCCGTAGCCCCGGAGTACCGGCGCCGCGGGGTGGCACAGGCGTTGCTGACGGCGGCTCTCAGACGCTTTCCAGGCACCTGGTACCTGGAAGTGCGGGGGTCCAATGAGGCCGCAAGCCGGTTGTACCGCGGGATTGGCTTTGAGGAGATCCACCGCCGGAAGGACTACTACCAACACCCCGTGGAGGAGGGTGTTGTATTCCGCCGCGAGGCATGCTAAAGTCAGGGCGTCGGGAGGCCGACGGTGACCTTCCGGCTTTGGAAACGAATGCCTGCCAATCCCGCCCGCCGGACCCCAACCAAACAATCAAGAGAGCCCGGTGCGGACCCTAAAGGAGAACACCGCTTATGGAAGTAGCGAATCAGGAAGAACTGAAGGCGCACCTGATGGCCACCGATGAGGAGTTTCGCCGCATAGCGACTCAGCACTCGGAGTACAAGAAGCTGATCGAGGCCCTGGAAGCCCGCCCACACATGACCGAGCAGGAGCATCTGGAAGAAGTGCGGCTCAAGAAGTTGAAGCTGCGCCTGAAGGATCAGATGTCGGACATGATGGCGCGGTTCAAGTCCCAGCAAGTCCCGGTCTAGCTGCCATCAGGTGCGCCTGCACCGCGATCTGGCCCTGGCCCCTCCGCTTGAGGGCGCCGGGGCCTTTTCCATTTGGGGGCTCAGACGTGCTGATCCAACAGAATGGGGTTGCCATCAGGGTCCACCGCGACAAGGCTTGCAGGCCCGGTGGTGGACTCGTCGGCTTCGCTCACCAGCGTCACGCCGCTGGCCTTGAGCTGGCGCTGGAGTTCGCGCACATCGGTGAACCCGGGAATCTGCCTGGCATCGGCATCCCACCCGGGGTTGAAGGTGAGAATGTTGCGATCGAACATGCCCTGGAAGAGGCCGATGATCGCTCCGCCGTTCCTGAGGATCAGATAGCCCTTGCCATCGCCCGCCATGACTGAAAATCCGAACTTCTCATAGAAGGCCTTTGAGGCTTCCAGATCCTTCACCGTCAGGCTGATTGAAAAAACTCCAAGTTGCACCCACGCCTCCTTACTGTGTCCAGTCGCCTGGATCGCGGCCCTGCTTTCGCATGTAGACCTGAAACTTGCGCCGCGCCCGCTCGACGCGCCAGCGCTTGTACATCGCCTTGGCGGGAGCCAGCAGGTTGCCCGTCTTGAAGCCGCGCCGCGAACGGATGGCGATGTAGCCGAAGATCATGCCACCCAGGTGCGCCACATGGCTGACGCCGCTGCCTGAGGCGCCAAAGGTCATCAGGAACGAGATGCCGCCCATGATCAGCACCAGGTACTTGGCCTGGATGGGAAACAGGAAGCTGAACAGCACGGTTCGCGTGGGGAACAGCATCCCGTAGGCCATCATGACGCCATAGACAGCGCCCGAGGCGCCGATGGTTGGAACGCGGGGATCGCCGAACAGGAAGTTCGCCGCCACCACGCAGACGCCGGCGCCCGCTCCGCAGAGGAAGTAGAAGCGCAGAAAACGCTTCATGCCCCATTCGCGTTCCACGTCGGCGCCGAACATCCAGAGCCCAAGCATGTTGAACAGGATGTGCATGATGTCCCCGTGCAGGAACAGGTAGCTCACCAGTTGCCATACCATCAACGCCTTGACCACCAGGATGGGGTATAGCTTGAAGTGGCTCAAAAACTCCACGGCGGGAGCAATCCGCAGTGCGGCCGCCATGTAATCCACCACGAAAACAGCGGTTGTGATGATCAGAAGGTATTTGATGCCGAGGGGAACATATCCGGAGTAAGAGTACCCCGTATACCGGCTGCGCATGCCATACGCCATGAGGGTGAACCGACAACGCCAGGATATCAGATCGCCGCCCGTGCCCCAATTCAGGCTTTCGCCGGGTGAGCTTCCTTCACGCCCGGCATGCGGTCCACGAAGCCGGCCTTGGTGCGCCGCAGTTCGGCGATGGCCTTCTGGCGCAGGCGCCGCAGCGTCGCCTGATGCTCGGGTTTGACGGCCAGGTTGTTGAGTTCATCCGGGTCCGTCTTGAGGTCGTAGAGTTCCTCGTAGTCGTGGATGAGCGGCCGGATGTACTTGAGATGCCGGTCGCGGATCATGACGTACCAGGGCACGCCGCCGTGCATCGCCTTCTCGCCGGTGGGGATGTTGTTGGTGTTTGACCCGAAGGTCTGGCCCGTGGCCACCATCATCATGGTGTGAGGCCATGGCGCCGCCGGGTTCTTGAGGAGCGGTGTCAGGTCATGCCCGTGCATCTCCCACGGCAGATCCAGCCCGGCGAACCTGAAGATCGTGGGCGGAATATCCACACCGCTCACCGGCACGTCGCAGGTCTTGCCTTCGGGCACGGTGCCCGGCATGGAGAAGATGAGCGGCGAACGGACATTGGCGTCATAGCCCGCGATCTTCACGCCCTTGAATCCATGCTGGCCGAAGGCGAGCCCCTGGTCCGAGGTAAAGATCACCAGGGTGTTGCGGCGCTGGCCGGTCTCTTCAAGCGCGGCCATGAGGCGCCCCACGCCTTCATCGATGGCGTAGACACCCTGATGATACTGGCGCACCCAGGAGGTCAGCGTGCGGCCCTGCGACATGGGCGTGCCGTCGGGACCCTTTTCCCACTGCGCGATTTTCTGCGCCCAGTCGGGCTTGCCTGGCCGCGGCGGAAAGACGTCTTTGGGTGTGTCGAAGTCGATGCCCGGCAGTTCCTGTTTGTGGCGCTCGGCGGGTTGATAGGGTCCGTGGACGGCGCCGTAGCAGAGCCAGAGATACCAGGGTTTCTCCTTGGGGCGGCCGTTGCCGCGGATGAGGTCGAGAGCCCAGTCCGTGTACTGGTCGGTGGAGTAGCGCTTGAGGATCTCGGTCTTGCCGCCGTGATAGGTGATGGGCTGGTCGTAGTAGTAGTGGGTGCTGGTTTCGGTGAACTTGGGGCGGTTCCATACCAGTTGGAAATCCCAGTCACGGCCGTAGCCCGTGTCGGTTCCGGTGTGCCACTTGCCGATCTGCGCGGTGAAGTAACCCTTTTCGCGGAAGACCTTGGGCCAGAACGGGCACTTGTCGGCCTCGTAGACGCAGCCCGGATACGGCCCTTCCATGCGCATGGACTCGACGGCGAACTGGTGGTGTCCGGTGAGCATCACGGCCCGCGACGGCATGCACCAGGCGGCATTGTAGGTGGCCGCGAACCGGACGCCCTGCTTTGCCAGCTTGTCAATGTTGGGCGTGCGCACCCAGGGGTATGCCTCCGGCCACGCCGAGATGGTGCGGTAGGAGTGGTCGTCTGTGTAGATGAAGAGGATGTTGGGGCGTTCAGGGGTGGCGGCGCCGCGCGCCAAAGCGCTGCCGGCCAGGGCTCCGAGAGCTTGGCGGCGAGAGAGATTTCCAGTGTTCATCGAGGTGCCTTCCGGTTGAAGTGGAAGTTATTGTAACACTAGAGATTTCGCAGGAAAAACGACACGATATGGTAGCCGTCGATGAACTTGAACGGCGTTTCGCCCAGGGTGTAGTGGCCGCAGGGCAGGACGACGACCCGGTGATCGATGCCGTGGCGGGCCACAAATGCGAGAATTTCGCGCGAAAACTCGGGTAAAAACGTCGTATCGTAGCGTGTATAGACGAACAGCGAACGCTTGCTGTGGCCGGCAAAGCGCTGCATGTAGCTCACCGGGCTGATGGCCTGCCAGACGTCGCGCAGGGAGTCGCGGTCGAGATTGCCTTCAATGCTCTGCCGGATGTGGCGGGTGGAAAGGCCGGTCCAGACCACGTCGCCGAAGTGCGAGGAGCAGTGGTTGAAGACGTTAACCCGAAGCCGCGGGTCGTGGGCACTGGTGAGGAACGCGTAGCAGGAGCCGAGGCTGGTGCCAACGATCCCAATGCGCTCATAGCCCTGCAGTTCCAGCCAGTCCGCCGCGGACCGCGTGTCGATGACGGCCTGACGGGTGGCATCGATGGTGCGGGCGATGTTCGATGAGACGGCGTAGTCGGCGCGATGCAACTCCTCCGGCATGCGGTGATCGTGGTACGGCAGGCTGAGCCGCAGCGCCGACAGGCCGAACCTGGCGAGCCCTTTGCAGAGCCCGGCATGCTGTCCGGCATGGGCATTCCAATGCGGCAGGACGATGACAGCCCGGCGCGGGCGGCCCGGCTTTTCCTCGGCCGGGAACCACTGGGCGTGCACCGTGTTGTTCTTCCGGTGGGGTGTGGGCGCCGCCGTGGTGAACCTGACCATTCCATCGTCCAGGCGAAAGTCCGTGGGTGGTGTGTAGCCGTAGAAATCGCCGCTCTGGGCGATGGCGCGCTGATTCAGTTCGCGCAGCCAGGCGATTTCGTCGTGGCCATTGCGGTGCGCGCCGTTCGAGGTGGGCCAGTTGCCTGCCCAGTCCAGCCCCCATTCAAAGGGCCTCACCACGCGGTCCGTTGAGCGGAAGCAAAGTTTGTTTTCCCAGCGTTCGATCCACTGGCTGTAGATTTGTCCGAGCATCGATTGAGAAGTGTCGTGAGGGCTCCGGCGGCGACGCGATGCATGCCGCCGGAACCCCCATTGTACCGTCTTACATCCGCACCGCTCGCGCATAGGGGCGCGGTTCGGCGATGGAGAGCCCATAGATGCAGACGTGATCGAAGGCCCAGAGGTTGACGATGGGGATGCCCACGCCGCGAGCCATGCGATACTCCTTCTCCCAGGCATAGCCTGCCCGGAAGACGGGAATCAGGTGCCGGATGGAGTCCTTGGGCCATGCGAGCGCCAGAGGAAAGCCAATGGTGGACATGGCGAGATTGAGGTTGCGGGACCACGCCCCGAAGTCGAGCGCCTCCATCTTGAGGCGGTCGAATCCGCTGGTGGTTTTCTGTCCCCACTCGGCCGGGAAGTTGACATAGGCGTTCAGGCGCCCGCCGAGGTTGTTGGCGCCGGCGGGCGTGGGGTGGTTCACGTCGTGGGGATAGAGAAGTTCGATTTTCGCCGTCGGGTGAAGGCCGCGGACGTGCGCACCGAGGGCCGCGGCGTAGTCGCGCAGGCGATTGCGCAGGAAGAGCGCGTCGGCGCTTCCGTTCACGCCTGGGTCATTGTCGGGCCCGGTAAAGAGATGCAGCGGACGGCCCAGGGCGGCCTGGGCGGCGGTGGTGGTTTCCGAGTCGTAGAAGCCCATGCCGCCCGCCGGGTTCATCGCCGACTGGTTCGAGAAAGACCACCAGACGAACTCGCCAAACTGGACGTTGGGTACCAGGAGCGAATCGGCCATCAGCCCGGCGATGCCCGCAAAAACCTGCTTCTGATAGTCGAGCATGGGAGTGGAGAAGGCACAATGGGTGGACATCAGACTGCCGAATCCCACCGAGGTGATGACCGGTTGATTGTCCGGGAAGCGCGCCGCGAAGGTGAGGGGCGGGTTCACCAGTTCCATGGACGAGGCGACGACAATTTCGCGATTGCGCAGCTTGCATTCGTCGAAGAGGTTGCGATGCCAGTCACGCGCGCCGCGGTTGAGCGCGGGGCTTTGCGACGGGTCCACTTCCCAGGTGCCGGGCTGGCCGCCGGAGAGTGACCCGGCCACGGTGACGGAACCGGAGGAGCCGGTGCCAGACTCCTTCCACGCCGCGATGGTGAAGCTATAGGCCGGCGAAGCCGAACGCTGATGAATCGTTAACACTCCACCGACAGCTTGCGCCCACACACCGACAAAGGTCTCATTGATGAAGTAGGCAAAGTGCGAGGCGATGATGGAGTTGTTCTCGTTAGGGAAGACGCTCTTGCCGATGACTCGGCCGCCGATGTTGACGAAAACGGCGTCGCCGGCGTCGAATGTGCCGGCGAGAGTGACGGTGGCGCTGGCGAGCATCCCACTGACCCGCTTCCGCTGGTTCCACCAAAAGACCCCGATGTATTCGTTCATGGGGCCGGTGAAGCCGAGTTTGTCGAAGTTCCAAAGCAGGCGCGCCGGCGTCAGCTTGTAGGTGTGATCGGTGGAGTAGTCGAGCGCGGGTGAGATATGGTCGCGCGCGGCGGGCGCATCGGGCACATCGCCGGGGACGGCGGCTTCAAGGAAGTCGAAGTAAAAGACCCCGGCCGTACGCTGCACGAGGGTTACGGAATGGATGCCGGCGGGAACGTTGGAACGAACCCGGCGGCGGGTGTTGACCTGGGAATCGGTGTCGAGATAGCAGTTGAGCTGGGTCTCGGTGTCGTTGTCCAGGCGGATGCCCACGGCGGCACGGTCCGTGTAGAGGGATGTGCCGAGATAAAGGTCATGGGTGGTGGCGCAGGAGTACCGGATGGTGACGGCCTGGCCAATGGCGTTGGCGCGGCGGGCCCAGCCCTGCGAGTAGAATCCCACCTCGGGCACCCAACCGGAGGTATAGATACACCAGGAGTCATCCTCTTCGACTCGCGTGCTGGCGGGTCCGGCTACCTGGAGAGTCTTGAGGGCCTCGGTGCCGGAAAGGGTCCAGTTGGTGAACTCGGCCTGCCACTCGGTATCGGCATAGGCGGCGCCGTTGGCGAGCCGCGGGGCGAAAGTGAGCCACATCTGGCGAATGCGCGGCACACCCAGGGCGGCAAAGTTGAGGGTGACACGCCAGGTGGCATCCGAGATGCCGCCGGAGAATTGCGAAACGAACCCGCCACCAGGGGCAAGCGCCTGAAGGCGCGTGTTCTTGGCCACGGAGTAGAGGGTGATCATGTTGCCGTCGTAACCCGGTTCGGCGGCGGTGATCTGTACCGTGGCGCCCGAGGCCACGGCTGTGATGGGGCCATCGACGCCGAGCGCAACCCAATTGACCTGGTTGATCTGGAGAGCGAGGTTGGCGGCGATGGTGGTGAGGCCCACGCTATAGAGCGTGAAGACGGCGGGGCCGGCCGTCGAAGAAACCGTGAATGCCGCGCCGTCCGAAGTGCTTGCCCGCAGGTTCACCTGATTGGCCGGGCCGAGTTCCGGGGAGCCATCACCCTGGATCGCCGAGACCAACGGGCAGGCCGCCAGCGCCGTGACAACCTTCAGGGCGACAGCGGTATTGGTGTCTCCCGAGGCTTCCACGGCCGAATACTGGACACCAGCCACGGTAACCCGATGCACGGTGCCCGCGCCTTGAGCCGTGAAGGCATAGGCGCATTCGATCTGGGGCACAAGGTAGTCAAAGGCGAGGTTCTTGTACCAGAGGGTGACCCGGTCGAACTGCTTGAACGCCGCACCGGTGATGGTAAACGAACCCGAGGCGGCGGTGAGCGTGCCACCTACCTGCGTGGCGTTGGGCCGGAGCGGGATGGTGTGGCGAGTGCCGGATTCGGCGATGACGTCGAGATACGGCCAGTCGATGGTGGGGAACTTGGGCGAATCAAGCGGCATGAGGCCGGTGGAACGCATGTCGAACTGGAGGGTGAGTCCGTCGAAGTCGAAGTCGGGCAGGTAGCGCAGGCGCGGATGCTCGAAGAAGTTGTCGGCGTCGTGCAGGATGAGCACGGCGAAATCGGCCGGATCGCGGAAGACGCCGCTCACCTTGAACGAGTTGGCGGTGGCGGTGTGAACGGCCGCGGCCGCGCCGAGCGAATCGAACCCACGAAGGTGGAGGGTCCGGTTGGGTTGTAGTTTGTAGATCCGTTCTGGCATGTCTGCTCCGAACCGAGTCTAGAAATGCCCTCCAAACGCGTTACGCGAAATCGCTTATTAAGTGACTGATTTCATAGCCAGAAGATTTTTTTGCGCGAGGCGTGAACGGCGAAATCGGGTTCCCACGGGCGGGGCTGACGAGGTGCCCGGCAAGCGGGCCTGGGGCCGGTCCGGGATCTCGTAGGAACGAACCCGGCGGGGGGAATTCCGGCCGCTACCATGAAGGCCTTGTTGGAAGACACGGCCGCGCGGGCGGGGCGGTACCGGGCGGCGGTGGGCGGCATGCGGGTTGCTCCTCGGCCCGCCCGGTTGGAGGAGTTTGGCGGTCCTCTGCCGGACGGTCCCTCCGACCCCGGGGCGACGCTCGCGTTGCCGGATGACGTCGGTTCACCGGCCACGGTGGCGGCATCCGGTGGACGGTACTCCGGACTCGTGATCGGGGGCGCGGTGCCCGCCGCCACGGCGGCCCACTGGCTGGCGGGGATCTGGTACCGATGTCACCGGTTGCCGCCAAGGTGGAGGAAGTGGTGCCGGCCTGGATTGGCGAGTTGCTGGGTCTTCCCCGCTCCGCCGGCGCGGGCTTTGCGACCGGGACGACCAGGCCAGTTTTTCAGCCTTGGCAGCGGCCCGAACCGCGTTGTTGCAGCGCGTCGGGTGCGTGGTGGTGGGAGAGGTGGCTCACGTCACGGTGTTGAAGGCGCTGGCGATGCTGGGACTGGGCCTGCGCGCGCGGGAGGCGGGAGCGTGGGTGCATGTAGATGGCGCGTTCGGGCTTTGGGCGGCGGTATCGCCCCGCTATGCGCCGTTGGTGGCAGGCAACGGCTTGGCCGATTCGTGGGCGATTGACTGTCACAGGTGGCTCAAGGTGCCCTACGACTCGGGGTTGGCGTTGGTGCGTTCACCGGAGCACCTGCGGAAGGCGTTGGCGCTGACGGCGGCCTACCTCTTCGAGGCGCGCCCGGGGTATCGAGATCCGGGCCGCGATGCGCTTGCTGGGGCGTGCGGGGTTGAGGGATCTGATCGAGCGCAACTGCCGGTTCGCCCGCGTTTTCGCCGAGAGACTTAGTTAGGAATGCTGGATTCGAGGTCTTGAACGACGTGATGCTCAACCAGGTGCTGGTTTCCTTTGGCAGCCCGGCGGCGACTCAGCGCGTGATCGCCGGGGTGCAGGCAGACGGGACATGCTGGTGCGGCGGGACGCAGTGGCAGGGGCGTGCCGCGATGCGGATCAGCGTTTCAAGCTGGGCGACCACGGAAGAAGATGTGGAGCGCAGCCTGGGGGCCATGCTCAGGATTGCGGGCGGCCGGGAGGCGCGCTAGTCCCCGTCCCGGCGGAGCGCAGCTATCGGATCCAACGTGAACACCTGGCGCGAGGGCCAGTAACAGGCGGCGAGAGCCGCGGCCAGCATCAGCAGCGCCGCGCCGCCAAGGACGCCATGGTTTGAAGGTGGGACACCGAATAGCAGGCTTTGCGCAAGCCGGCTGAGAGCCACCGCGCCCGCGGCACCCGTGGCGGCGCCCACCGTGGCGGGCCTAAGGACAGAGAGACAGACGGACTTCACGATGTGCGCGGGCGGCGAACCAAGGGCAAGGCGAATCCCAAACTCCTTGGTGCGTTGCGCCACCGAATAGGCCGTAACGCCATAGATTCCAAGGCACGCCAGCAACAGAGCGACGGCAGCGAAGGCCGTCAGGAGCCGTGTGTAGAGTTCCCGCGTTTCCCACTCCGCGCCGATGACATCGGGCAGGGGCCGTATGTTCGAGATGGTCTGCTGTGGGGCGACGGCGAGGATCTGGCGCCGGACGGCCGATGTCATGGCGGCAGGGTCGCCGTGTACCCGCACGGCGAGCCAGGATGGCGCCGAGAACATCGCCTTCACCTGGCGGGGAGAGACATAGAAGATTGCTTTCGGCGGGACGGCGAGCCCCATTTCGCGCACATCCGCGACGATGCCAGCGATGCGCATCCAATGCCCTTCACTCGTGCGAATGCGTTGGCCCAACGCCTCTTCACCCGGAAAGAAATGCCTGGCCAACGTCTGGTTCACAACGACGACGGGCTCCGCCCCGGCGGAATCGGAATCGGCAAGGCCTCGCCCGCGCAGGATGGGGATGCCCAGCGTCTGGAAGTAGGCGGGAGTTACCTGGCGGTGCAAGGCCTCCTGCCCGGGCCGGGCAGGGCCCCGGCCTTCGATTTCAAAACCGCTGGTGCCGCCCTTCCACATGAGCGGAATGGCAGACATGTAGGCCGCCGACTCCACGCCGGGCAGCGCCTGCACGCGTTCGAGGACTGCGTCGTAGAACTGGTTGCGGCGTTCGAACGTGATGCTATCGGGATTCAGCGCGGTGAGCATGGTGAGGACACCGGCCGGCCGCACGCCGGGGTCGACTGACCTGAGGTGAAAGAAGCTCTGAATGAGGAGGCCGGCCCCGGTCAGTAGCACAAGAGCCATGGCTGTTTCCAATCCGATCAGCACGACGGATGCGGACCGCGTGGTTCTGGCGGAATGCGCCGCGAGGCGTGCGCGCAGGCCTGACCGCGCTGACCGCCAGGCCGGCCACCAACCGGAGAGCAGGGCCGCGGCAAGGGTGGATGTGGCCAGGAAGCCGAAAACCCGATAGTCGAGCGCGAGTTCGGTGGAATGAGAGAGACCGCCAGGGATCAGCTTCCTCAGCAGAACAAATCCCGCCTGGGCGATGAGCAATCCCGCGGCACCGGCGATGGAGGCAAGCATCAGGTTTTCGGTGAGAAGCTGCCGGATGAGGCGGCCGGCGCCTGCCCCCAACGACGCGCGCACGGCCAATTCACCGCCGCGGCGCATGGTTCGGGTGAGCACCAGATGGCTGGTATTGGCGCAGGCAATCAGGAACAGACACGCGACTCCCCCCAGCAGAGCAAGATAGCTGGGCCGCACCTGGTGCGTGAGTTGATCGCGCAGGGATGTGAGCACGGGCTGAAGGTCTTCATTCTCACGCGGGTGCTCGCGTTCCAGCCGCTGCGCGATGGCCCGCAGGTCCTGATTGGCGGCTTCGAGGGTCACTCCCGGTTTGAGCCGGCCCACGGCATGGAGGTAGCGATTGCTGAATCGTGAATAGCTTCTTTCCTCGAGCGCCAGGGGCACCCAGAATTCGGTGTTGCCATCGACGAACTGCCAGCGCCGCGGCATGACACCAACCACGGTGCGCGGGCGCCCGCTCATGAGCACCTTGCGTCCGATGAGTGATGCATCGCCGCCGAACCGGCGTTGCCATAGGCCGTGACTCAGAATGACCACACCGTCGCGGCCGGGGGTCTCTTCGTCCGGCGTGAACAGGCGGCCGATGGCGGGCTGTACACCGAGCAAGGGGAAGAGACCCGGGCTGATGATTTGCCCGTCGAGCCGCTCGGGCTCTGCATCGCCCGTGAAGTTGGCGGTCATTTGGTAGTACGCGCCAATCCCTTCGAGTGTCGTGTTGCCCTCGCGCCAGGCGCGGAAGTTACCAGGGGAAAAATCCCCGCGGGGAAAGCCGGTTCGTGCGTGATCCTCGTAGAGATAGACGAGGGCAGCGGGATCGCGAAAGGGGAGCGGACGCAAGAGCACGGCATCGATGAGGGAGAAGATCGCCGTACCGGCGCCAATGGCGATGGCGAGCGTTCCTGAAGCAAGCAGGGTGAATCCTGGCTGGCGCACCAGGCCGCGGAGGCCGAAGCGCAGATCCCGCAGCAGGTGATCGAGAGCCGTGAAACCCCACGCCTCACGGCTGCTCTCCACCAGGACCGCGGCCCGCCCGGTTCGCGCCGCGCCGCGCTGTTCGATGTGCAGGGCGATCTCTTCCTCAAGCTCGGCGGTGAGCTGCTCCCGTCGCCGGAAGGCGTTCCAGCGCCGCGCCCATTCGTCCCACAGGGGCATCTTAAGCCTCGCTTTCGATGACGCGGCCGATCGCCGCCATGACGCGTGAGAAGCCCGATAGTTCGCGGGCCAACTGCTTTCGCCCCGCCGGCGTGAGCCTGTAGTAGCGGGCACGCCGGTTGTTTTCTGTTTGCCGCCATTCGCCGAGCACCCAGCCCTTGATCAGCATGCGCTGCAATGCGGGATAGAGGGTGCCTTCCTCAACGCGGAGAACATCTCCCGAGGTCTCCTCGATGTGCTGGGCGATGCCATAGCCATGCATGGGCCCAAGGCGGGCGAGTGTCTTGAGCACGAGCATGTAGAGAGTACCTGGCGGAATTTCGGCGTCATGTCTTTGCATAGTTTGTCTACCCTCGTTTACCTATGGTACGGGAGAAACGCAAGGGCCAATTGAAGCAGCGCGCTGGTATCCTTCACCTATGAGTTCCGCCAAGAATGCTTCCATGATCCTGGTGATCGCAGCCACTGCGCTCGCGCAGGGCTCGTCGGGCCCCTCAAAGGGGGTCCTGGTTGTGGATGGTGGCGGCACATCGCAGTTGGTTGTCGAGGAATTCGTCCGGCTGGCCGGCGGCCCGTCGGCAAAGATCGCGGTGATCCCAACCGCGGCGTCCAGCCTTCGGTTTGGAGGGCAGAAGACGATTCTCAATCCGGACTGGCCACGCAGCCGGCCGGAGTGGGCCCTCTACGAAAAGCATCTCGAGGGGATCTTTGGCACCGAGTCCATCACGGTGCTGCACACGCGGGACCGGCAAGTTGCCGACTCCGAGGAGTTCGCCGGGGCCCTTCGTTCGGCGACCGGCGTGTTTCTTGGCACCGGCAACGCCGGCCGCCACGCCGCCGCTTATCTGGGGACAAAGGTGCAATCGGAGTTAGCGGCGCTGCTGGAAAGAGGCGGCGTGATCATGGGCAGTTCCGCGGGGTCCATCATCCTTGGGTCGTTCATTGTTCGCGGGCGTCCCGACAAGCCGCTGCTGATGGCGAAGGGCCACACGGTTGGCTTCGGGTTCCTCCGGAATGTCGCCATCAATCCGCACCTGACGTCGGCGAAGCGCGATAACGAGTTGGTGAACGTGTGTGACGAGCACCCTTCACTCCTGGGCCTTGGCTTAGACGATGATGTGGCGCTCATCGTGCGCGGGAACAGGTTTGAGGTGATCGGCAAGGGTGGGGTTGCCGTCTACGACAATCTGCCGAAGGAAGGTGCGTGGTATTCGTGGCTGAAGCCGGGGGACTCGTTTGACCTCGCCACTTGGAAAAAGGTGCAGTAGGTTCGCCTGTGCAAGCGCTGAAGCCGCGGTTCGGGACTGGCAGGGAAGGCACTACCGGGTCGCTGGAACGAACAATAAGGCTGGTACTAACTCCGAAAAGCGTTGGGCTATGCTGGGAGCAAATGAGACAAGCCGTGGTTCACAAAGGCGAAGATGGGCAGTGGGTTGCGGAGTGCATGAGCCTGCCAGGCTGCGTGAGCCAGGGGCAATCCCGCAAGGAAGCAGTGAACAACATGCGGGAGGCCATCCAACTCTACGTCAGGTGTCGGAGCCAAGTAGAAAGTTCCTATTCCCGGCCAAGTAGAAAGTTCCGGTTTTGGGAATCCGTTTCGGGACCCCATGGTATGTTCGCATAGCCACGCCGGGGTCGCGCCTGGCGTCGTTACCCA
>VFZY01000048.1 GCA_016870915.1 Acidobacteriota bacterium
TCAGCCGGAAGGTTGGATCCTGCGAGAGCCGCTCGGCATCGTTGACATCCTCGTAGCCGGCAATCCGGCTGTAGACGGACTGGCGCAGTAGGTCCGCCAGCGGAAGCTGGGTATTCTTGCCGCGCCGTGAGTCAGTCAGGTGTTGGGCAATGAGAGCACCGAAGCCCAGCCGTTCATCCAACTCACGCACCAGGATCAGACCACCATCGGAAGTAACGCGCGATCCCTGGAAGTCGATCTTGAGAAGGCCGTTGAACGAGAGCTGAAAGGGCTGGTTTTGTTTGTCACCCATTGGGTGCTGTCCTCCGCAGGGGTCTTCGCTGCCTTCAAACCCCTATCGATATTGATGCGGACGAGCATCCAGGAGATTCGCACGCGCGGCTCAAAACGGAAATGTGGGTTCAGATTGATGGGGGCGCCTGTCCACCAGTTGTTGATGAAGCTGAGAGACCAGCCGCCCGCAATGGCGTTCGCCGCGCGGCCGGCATTGGCCAGATAGCGCCGCCCTTTGCCGAACGGCAGCCGTGCCACCACGCTGGTGACGTTGGTCAGAGTCTGATCATACGCGGAGACTGCCTTCTCGGCCCCCAGGTTGTAGAAGTCCTGCGGCGACGCGGCGGCGCCGTTCGGGTTCTCAAGCGCTCCGGCCGAGTTGTCCAACGCTTTTGAGTACGTGAACGAGTTCAGCAGGAAGAAGCCCGCGCCGTACCGTCGTTCAAAACGAACCTGAAGGCTGTTGTAGTTCGCCCAGCCGCCATTGAATGCGTAGGTGATATCGCTAAAGCTCGCGATGGGCCGCCGGGCCTGCAGCGCGATGTTGCTTCCGTTGGTGTTCGGCCGCGCCTGATTGTAGTCGGCGAAGAGCAGAAGCTTGTTGCTGCGGTTGCCCACGTAGGCCACATCCAGCAACGTGTTTGCCGCAATCTGCCGCTGCACGGAGAAGAACCAGCTCATTACATAGCTGGTGCGTGTGTCGCGCGGCATGTAGGTGATGTTGGCCACCAGTGGATTGAATCGCGCGGGGCTGGTGAGGTCGGCGGGGTAGCCGTCCTGCGTCGGCCGGAATCCCGGGCCCGGCGACTGGGTGACCACCGCGTTGATCAATTGCGGGCCGTTGATGGCCAGAATGTTCCCGCCGCCTGACCGGTTGAAGTGAATGAAATTCACCCCAAAGCCGGAACGGATCACCGTGCGCTGATCCAGCGAGTAGGCAAGGCCCGCGCGCGGCGCCCAGTTGTTCCGGTCCGGGCGAATCAAGGCACGCTCGTAGACGCCGCCAGATCGGGCGGCTTCCATCTTCAAGCCCACCGGGTCGAAGTTCGAAAGTACATTGTTGGCATCCCACTGGGGCGTGGCATATTCGAACCGCGTGCCCAGGTTCAACGTGAGTTTGCGGGAAACCCGGAAGTCATCCTGCAGGTAGAAGAAATTGAGCGTCTGGCGGTAGTTGGCGATCAGGAAGTTCGTCAGCGCATAGCGGTTGCGCGCGCCGAACAGGAAATCGGCGATGTTGTAGCTGTTGTCGTTCGCGGTGACACCCGCCGGGCGCGAGAAGAAACCTTGATAGCTGTCCTGGCCGTAGAGCGGGTTCACGTCCTGAATCTGGGTGTGGACACGCTGATACTCGTAGCCCGCTTTGAGCGAGTGCTGCCCCAGGAACCGTGAGAAATTCACCTTGGGATTCCAGAGCGTTGGAAACTGCCACTGCGGGTTCGTCGCCTGGCGGCCCAGATTCGACAGACCGCCGATCACCTGGGTGGTCAGACCCCCGGCGACGCGCGGATCGTTCGGCAGCCCGCGAATTCCGAACAGGCTCTCCATCGTCGGTCCTCCCAAGGCCGGCGGCCGCTTGCCGGCGATGGTGCGTGAGATGCCCATGCGGATTTCAAGAAGATCGGTGGGCGACGGCGTGTACGTGGCCGCTGAGGCAAGCTGCTGGTTCAGAACATAGGTGTAGCCGTTGCCATCGCCGCCGGCCGGGCCGGGAATGTTCGGTTCATCGAAGATGTTCGCCTTGCGCTGGCCCAGACGCGTGAAGCCGTTCCAGCGGTTGTTCAACTGATAGTCGAACTTGGCATTGTATTTGTCGGTGAAGTCGGAAAAGCGGCGCAGAAGCTGGAAGTTGTTGGCGCGCCCGGGTGCCGTGGGCGCCGGGAGTTCAGTGAAGACGCGGCGCGCGAACGGCGAGATGTCGGTGGGGGGAATGGGTGTGTTGGCCGGATACAGAGCGCCCGTCAGCGGGTTGCGCACAGGCACGCTGAACACGCCCCGGCGGTCGTCCATCGTGGGGAGGTTGGCGAAATCCAGCCCGCGGCGCACCTGGCGGAATCCCTCATAGTCCAGGAAGTAGAAGGCACGGTTCGGGCGCATGGGGCCGCCCAGCGTGAACCCGAACTGATTGCGAGCCAGCGGCGGCTTCACACCGGCGCGCGGCTTGAAGAAACCGGTTGCGTTCAGGGCCCGGTTGCGCAGAAACTCCCAGGCGCTGCCATGCATGTTGTTGCCGCCGGACTTGTACGCCACGTTGACCGTGGCGCCACCCGAACGGCCATACTCGGCCGACATGTTGTTGGTCACCACCTGGAACTCGGCCACGGCGTCGGGCGGCGGCTGCATCACCTGATTCGAGAATCCCTGGTTGCTGGTCCCGTAGGCGTTGTTGTCGATTCCATCCAGAAGAAAGTTGTTCACCGTACTGCGCAGCCCGTTGACGTTGAAGGAGCCCTCGCGGGGCGTGGCGCCACCGGTGGAAAGCAGGGAGGCGCGCGTTCCGGTGGAAAGCAGCGCCAGGGAAGAGTACGCCCGGCCGTTCAGCGGCAGTTCGACAATGGCCCGCTGGTTCACCACCTGGCCGCGCTGCGAGGAGTCCGTTTCGATCAGCTTCGCCGCTCCCGTCACTTCCACCGTTTCAGTCACCTGGCCCACGGCCATCTCAAGGTCCACGCGCTGGCGGGCGCCCACGCTCACCGCAACCTCGGCCGCCACTGCTTTCGAGAACCCGGGCGCCTCCGCCGAGACGCGATACCGCCCGGGGCGCACCGTAAAGAACTCGAAGCTGCCGGATTCATCGGTGGACTTGCGCGTCTCGATGCCCGTGTCGAGATTGGCCAGGGTGATGGATGCCGCCGCGATGACCCCACCGGTCTTGTCTCGAACAGTTCCAAGCACCGTGGCTGAGTCGAACTGAGCAAGCGCCAGGCCGGCGCCCAAAAGGCAGGTGAGAAGGATTTTCAAGACTGATACCTCTACCTGGAACGATACCACTCGAATGCTACGGAGGTATGACGGGCAGCCCGCCTCCGGTGTGCGATGATGGCGGGTGAATGGGAGCACCGGTGGATCTTGGAGCTCGGGCGGCGGATAACCTTCGCTACATTCGCGAGACCATTGAGAGCGCTCGCACCTTCACCGCGGTGCCCGGATGGGGCGGTGTTGGCCTGGGCGTGATTGCCCTGGTGGCCTCCGTGGCCGCGTCGCGCCAGACTGAGCCCCGCGGTTGGATGATGGTCTGGCTCGGTGCAGCCGCTCTGGGCGCCCTGATCGGGCTTGCCGCGGTCGCCCGGAAGGCTCGGCGGTTGAGTGCCTCCCTCAGCGCCGCGCCGGCCCGGAAGTTCGCACTGAATTTCGCCCCGCCCATTCTCGCCGGGGCGCTGATCACCGTGGTGCTGGCGCGCAACGGCATGTACGGCGTGATGCCCGCTGTGTGGCTGCTGCTGTATGGCGTGGCCATCGTCACCGGGGGTGCGTTTTCCGTGCCGTGCGTGCCGGTGATGGGTTTCTGCATTCTCGGTTTTGGCGTGGGCGCGGCCTTTGTGCCGGCCGAATACGGCAACCTTCTTCTCGGGACGGGATTCGGGGTGATCCAGATCGGCTTCGGAGTCTGGATCGCCGTGAGGCACGGAGGGTAACGCGATGGCACGAACCAGTGCGGTCCGTAAAGTGGTGGCACAGCCCCGGCTGTTGGATGCGCCGGCCCGCGCCGCCGAGCTGGACCGCCTTATCCATGACCGTGTCCGGCTCGGCATCATCAGCGCCCTGGCCGCCCAGGAAGGCATGACGTTCTCGGAACTGAAGAAGGCCCTCAACCTCACCGATGGCAACCTCAGTGTCCACGCCCGGAAACTGGAAGAGGCGGGCTACATCACTGCCGAAAAGGCGTTCGTGGGCCGGGTTCCCAAGACATCCTACCGTCTGAGCGAGGAAGGAAAGCTCGCCCTGGGCCGCTACCTGAATCACATGGAAGCGCTCATCGCCGCAACCCGGCGAGGGCCATCCAACCCCTAGTACCACCCACCTCGGAGAGGGATACAACATTTGTGGGAAAAATTGTTACGAATCCGCGCAAGTGTTGAAAAAAAAGAGATTTATAGAGTTTAGAATTTTGGATGCGTGAGAACGGAAGTGTGTTAGACTGAGATACCGCAGGCGTGTTGTGGCTCGAAGTGGACCAGTCAGTCAGCGGCTGCTGGGAGACACCCGCCGATTCCCCCGAACAGAACGGGATGATGTTTTTCCACAACCTGCGGAAAATATGTGGGATTCTTGTGGCCGGTTGATGGATCGATGAACATCTGGGAGCAGATTAAGAGCGAGTTGGGGCGGGAGTTGAACCCGGAGAGCTTTCAGAACTGGGTGGTTCCATCGCAGTTTGGGCGTCTCGAGGGGAGTTCCCTGCTGGTTTTTGTTCCGAACCAGGCCTCACGGGAATGGCTCGAAGAGGAGTACGGTGATCGCGTGATGGGCGTGGTGCGCTCCCTGCGGTTTCCAGTGACGGAAGTCCGGTACGAGGTGGGAAACGCACCCCCTCCGGAAACCGCTTTTGGGATGGAGCCAAGGTTCGCACCCCCTTCTCTCTATCTGAATGACCGGTTCAGCTTCGATTCGTTCGTCGTCGGCTCCTGCAATCAGTTCGCCCACGCCGCGGCTCTGGCTGTTTCCAAAGCGCCGGCGCGCCGCTACAACCCGCTGTTTATCTACGGTGGCAGCGGCATGGGCAAAACCCATCTGATGCATGCCATCGGCCGCAGCCTGGTCAGTTCCTACGCCTCCATGCGCGTGGTCTACACCACCAGTGAGCGGTTCATGAATGAGATGGTGAGCAGCATCAAGCAGGACCGCATGCCGCAGTTCCATCAGCACTACCGTTCGGCCGACGTTCTGCTCATTGATGACATTCATATCCTGGCCGGCAAGGAACGCACCCAGGAAGAGTTCTTCTATACGTTCAATGAACTCTACGAACACCAGAAGCAGATCGTCATCTCCAGCGATTCCGCGCCGAAGAACACGCCGGGGCTGGTGGAGCGGCTGAAATCGCGGTTTGAATGGGGGCTGATGGTGGACGTTCAGGCCCCGGATCTTGAGACCAAGATGGCCATCCTGGACAAGAAAGCCGAAGCCGAAGGCATTCACCTGCCGGAGGATGTCCGGATCTTCATCGCGACCAAAACCAAGTCGAACGTACGAGAACTGGAGGGCGCTCTCACCAAGCTGCTGGCCTACTCCTCCGTGGCCAGCGTCCCCATCAACATTCACATGGCCCAGCAGGTGCTGCGGCACCTCTCGCACGGGAACGAAAAGCGGGTGAGCATTGAGTCGATCGTGCGCGCCGTGGCGGAGAAGTTCCAGCTTCAGCCTTCGCAGTTGAAACAGAAGACCAACGCAAGGGAGATCGCCTACCCTCGCCAGGTAGCCATGTACCTGGTGAAAGACCTCACCACCGCTTCGCTGCCGGAAATCGGGCGGGCGTTCGGTGGAAAGCATCACACCACGGTGCTACACTCCGTGCACAAAATTGAGCGGTTGCGGCAGAAGGACCCGGATTTGAACAAGATGATTCACAGCCTAACCGACTCATTACAAAGCTGATGGAAGAATTTTCCTCAGATGGCGCGAAGAGCATTGTTGAAGGTTGTGAAGATTTGGGCGGGCGGGCCTGTTTTTCGTTTGTCTCACACCTGGCTTTCCACAGATTGCGAAGACAGGAAGGCAGTGCGTTTTGTATAATTTAGAGAGATATCCACATTTCGACAGGCCCTATGATGAGTGTTCTTAAATAGGCTGTATGAATGAAGAAGGATAGAGTTTAGGGAGAGCGGGATCGATGGAGTTTATCGTCAACAAGGCGGATCTGGCGCGGGAATTGAATCTGGCGCAGGGCGTGGTGGAAAAGAAGACCACGATTCTCATTCTTTCGAATGTGTTGTTGGAGGCCGCGGACGGGCAATTGACGGTGACTGCGACGGACCTGGAGCTTGGGGTCCGCTGCACGTGCCCTGCCCGGGTGGTCCGGCCAGGTTCCGGGACTTTGCCAGCCAAGCGGTTTCTGGATTATGTCCGCCTGCTGCCGGACGCCGAAGTGACGGTGAAGGTGCAGGAAAACCACTGGGCGAACATCACCTGTGGGCGTTCGAAGACGCGGCTGGCTGGTATGTCCCGCGAGAGTTATCCCGAATTGCCGGACATGCCGGAGGCGCTGGCCGCGATTCCAGCCTCTCTGTTGGGAGGCTTGATTGCGCGGACCATCTTCGCCATCGCCATGGAGGAGACCCGGTTCACCATCAATGGCTCGCTGCTGGTGCTGAAGCCGGATTCGGTGACGATGGTCTCAACAGACGGGCACCGGTTGGCCATGGTGGAGGCGCCGGCTGAACTGCCGGGTGTGGTGGGTCTGTACAAGGCCCTGGTCCCCAAGAAGGCCATGCTTGAGCTGGTGAAGATGATTTCTGAATCCGGCCCGGAAGCCAAGATCGAATTCAGCGGCGACGATAATCACCTCTTCTTCCGCCTGGGTGACCGTGTGTTGACCGGCCGGAAGCTCTCCGGCAACTTCCCCGACTACGAACGGGTGCTGCCCAAGGACCATCAGTACACACTCACCCTGAACCGGGAGGAGTTGCGCGGCTCCATTGACCGCGTGGCGCAGTTTGCCGACGAGCGGTCAAAGTCCATCCGCGTGGGGATCGAAGACAACGAACTGCGCCTGTTTTCCTCGCTTTCCGACATGGGCGAGAGCGAAGAAGTGATTTCCGTGGAGTACACCGGCGCACCGGTGGATATCGGTTTCAACGCCGCCTACCTCAGCGATTTTCTTCGCGCCGTGGGCGGGACCGAGATCGAATTTCACTTCCGGAATGGTGAGAGTGCCGGAGAACTTCGGCCGCAGGGCGGCGAAGGTCTCAATTACCGGTACGTCGTGATGCCGATGCGCATCTGACGGCTTCAGGTTGGAAAGTATATCGAATGGCAAATAACGGCGAAGTTTACGATTCCAGTAGCATTAAGGTGCTGGAAGGCCTGGAAGCGGTGCGTTTGCGCCCCGCAATGTATATCGGCAGCACCGGGGAAGCGGGACTGCATCACCTTGTCTATGAAGTAGTGGACAACTCGGTGGACGAGGCGCTGGCCGGCTACTGCACCGACATTTTCGTCACCATCCGCAGCGACAACTCGATTACGGTCGTGGACAACGGGCGCGGTATTCCGGTGGACATTCACCCCGACGAGGGTGTGTCCGCGGCAGAGGTTGTGCTCACCAAGCTCCACGCCGGCGGCAAGTTCGATTCGAACAGCTACAAGGTGTCGGGTGGCTTGCACGGCGTAGGCGTAAGCTGCGTCAACGCGCTCTCTGAGCTGTTGCACCTGGAGATCTGGCGCGAAGGACACACCTGGGAGCAGGAGTATGAACGCGGTATTCCCAAGGGCAGTCTGACGAAAACCGGACGCGCCGGACGCAAGACCGGCACCAAGGTGACCTTCAAGCCCGACACAACCATCATGACCGTGGCCGAATTCAACTTCGACACGCTGTCGCAACGGTTGCGTGAACTCGCCTTCCTGAACAAAGGCCTCAAAATCACCCTCAGCGACGAGCGGACGGACCCGGTGAAGAGCCACGAGTTCTTCTACCAGGGCGGCATCGCCGAGTTTGTCAATCACCTCTCAAAGGGCAAGGCCGTTCTCCACGACAAGCCCATTCACTTTGAAGGCGAACGCACGCTGCCCGATGGAAAACTACTGTCGATGGAGATCGCGTTGCAGTACAACGACTCCTATTCGGACACGCTGTTCAGCTTCGCCAACAACATCAACACCGTGGACGGCGGCGCGCACCTGAGCGGCTTCCGTAGCGCCCTCACCCGCACCATCAACGCGGCTGGCACCGCGGCCGGGCTGTTCAAGGATCAGAAAGAGAACCTCAGCGGCGACGACGTTCGCGAGGGACTGGTGGCGGTGGTGAGCGTGAAGCTTCCTCAGCCGCAGTTTGAGGGGCAGACGAAGGGCAAACTCAACTCCGATATCGGCGGCTTCGTCACGCAGTTCGTGAACGAGAAGCTTGGCGAGTTCTTCGACAAACACCCGCCGGTGATGCGGAAGATCGTTCAGAAGGCCATTGAAGCGGCGCGAGCACGGGAGGCTGCCCGCAAGGCGCGCGACCTCACGCGGCGCAAAGGCGCGCTCGATTCCGGCGGGCTGCCGGGCAAACTGGCTGACTGCCAGGAGAAGGACCCGCAGCGCTGCGAACTGTTCCTTGTGGAGGGCGAATCGGCCGGCGGCACGGCCAAGACCGGACGGGACCGGCGGTACCAGGCCATCCTCCCCTTGAAGGGCAAGATCCTGAACGTGGAAAAGGCCCGTTACGAGAGGATGCTGGGTCATGAAGAGATCCGGGCCATGATCACCGCCATCGGCACCGGCATCGGCAAGGATGATTTCGACCTGGGGCGGCTGCGCTACGGCAAGATCATCATCATGACGGACGCCGACGTGGATGGCAGCCACATCCGCACGCTGCTGCTGACGTTCTTCTTCCGCCACATGCAGGAACTGATCACCCGCGGGCATGTGTTCGTCGCCCAGCCCCCGCTCTACCGCATCAAGAAAGGGAAGAGCGAGAAGTACATCAAGAACGACCATGAGTTCACGCGTGAGATCCTGCGGCGCGCCACCGAGTCGATCATCGTCGAAACAGGTGAAGCCAAGCTGGAAGGCGCTGAATTGCGTCAGTTCATGGCTTCGCTTGACGAACTCTCGCAGGCCTTCCAGCGCACCGAAAGGCGTCTGCGCGATGCTCGCGTCACCGAACTGGTCTCCGATCCTTTCCTCAAACTCGACTCCAAGGCGGACTTCCAGGAGAAGGCCAATCTTGAATTGCTGGCCGAGCGAATGATCGCCCAGAAGGTGAAGCCGGAGTTGCGCTACGAAGAGGAACACTCCACCTGGATGGTGGTGTTCAACGACTCCACCAACGCCGAGCGCGTGGTGGGCATTGAACTGGCGTCGTTGCCCGAATACCGGCGGCTTCGCACCCTCGCCCGGGGGGCCGCCAAATACAACCAGCCGCCATTCATCGTCAGAAACGATGGCCGCGCGGAGTCCAAAGCCAACTGGCGCGACCTTTTGGCCTATGTGCGCGAGGAAGGCACCCGCGACGCCAACGTGCAGCGCTATAAGGGCCTGGGCGAGATGAACTCCGAACAGTTGTGGGAAACCACAATGAACGCCGACACACGCACGTTGCTCAAGGTCGATCTGAAGGATCTTGTGGAAAGCGACGAGATCTTCTCCACGCTGATGGGCGAAGATGTCGAAAGCCGCCGCAAGTTCATCGAAGAGAACGCTCTGGACGTCAGGAACCTCGACATCTAACACTCCTCCCGCAAAGCGGTATTCTTGACCTCATGGACATGAGGTCTTTCTCGATATCTCGCATCGCCGGTTGCCTGGCGCTGAGCGTCGCTGCGTGCTTCGCTCAATCCACGGGAACCATCGTCGGCACGGTGGAAGACCGCAGCGGAGCCGTGATCGCCGGTGTTGAGGTGCAGGCCGCCAATCAGCTTACCGGCCTGGTCTTCACCGCCGCCGCCGATGAGTCAGGACGCTTCGGCTTCCAGCGCCTGCCCGTGGGCGAGTATCAGGTGAAGGCTTCCAAAACAGGATTCCGCCAATTTGTTTCGGAGACATTCCGGCTGGATGCCGACCAGAACCGTCAGGTGACGGTGACCCTCGATGTGGGAAGCACCACCGAGTCACTCACGGTCACCGGCGCCGTGGCCCAGGTGGACACGGTAAGCGGCGTGCTCCGCGAGGTGGTGGATCAGCGGCGCATCGCCGAACTGCCGTTGAACGGCCGCAATCCGGTGCAGTTGCTCACGCTGGCGCCGGGCATTGTTCCCGGTCCCGCGTCGGGCGGTCTGGGGCGGAACGGCGGCATGGCTGTCAACGGCGCTCGCGCCACCGGAACCAACTATCTTCTGGACGGTGGCGACAACAACGATCCGCAGGACAACACACCGGCCGTCATCCCGAACCCGGATGCCCTGGAGGAGTTCAGCATCCTCACCAACAACTTCAGCGCCGAATATGGCCGCAACGCGGGCGGCGTGGTGAACGCGGTCACCAAGTCCGGCACCAATCAGGTGCACGGGTCGGCCTATGAGTTCATTCGCAACGATGCGCTTGACGCCCGGTCGTTCTTCGCGCTCTCGAAAGGAAGGCTGCGCCGCAATCAGTTCGGCGCCTCGCTGGGCGGCCCCGTCATCCGGAACAAGGCTTTCTACTTCGGCTCCTATGAAGGTACGCGGCAGCGGCGCGGCAGCACCGTCTCCAACCTGCTGGTCCCCACGGCGGCCGAACGCTCGGGTGACTTTAATGCGTCCACGGTCCGGCCGAGGGATCCGGCGACCAGTCAACCGTTTCCAGGGAATCGGGTTCCTTCCACACAGCTCGATCCCGCCGCTGTCAAGTTCCTCGACGCCCTGCGCGTTCCCCAACCGAACGCCGCGGGAGGGCGGCACATCTACAACAGGCCCGAAAATCAGGATGCGGAGCAGTTCATGGGCCGGGTGGACTACAGCCTGAGTGCCGCGCAACGTCTGAGCGGCCGGGCCTTCAAGTCGCAAAGCGAGGATCTGCTCACCGCCGGCCTTCCCTCGCTGCAATCGGAGGTGCGCTTCGACACTTGGAACATCACGAGCCAGCATACCTGGACGCTGACGCCGCGGCTTCTCGCCGTCGGCCAATACACCTTCAACCAGTCGCAGATCGACAGGGGACCTCTGCCCGTGGGCGGCGGCGAAGGGGTGTCCTATCAGTCGATGGGCGTGCGGGCGGCGCGCGGCGGCCTGAGTGCGCTCGGCAAGACACTGGTGCCCCATTTTCGTGGCGGCGTGAACGGCTACTGGGACCTGGGGCAAGACAACCTTGTCCTGATCGACCGCACCACCCGTCAGTATTCCGAAATCGTCACCTGGTCGGCCGGCGCGCATACCTGGAAGTTCGGGGGCGAGTACCGGTGGAGCAAATCGGACCGCGTGACGGCCAACGGTGTCGACCCGCAGTTCACCTTCACCGGGCAGTTCAGCGCGAGTGCCTTCTCCGATTTTCTGCTTGGCCTGCCCGCCCGTTTCACGCAGGGGTCCGTTCGGATCAATCAGATTCGCGCCAAATCGCCCTCGTTCTTCGCCCACGATGACTGGAAGGTAAGCCGCGACTTCAGCCTCTCCATCGGTGTGCGCTGGGACCCGCTGCTGCCCTTTTACTCGGCGGCTGATGAACTCACCGTCTTCCGGCCCGGGTTGCAATCGAACGCCTTTCCGGGTGCGCCCATCGGGCTGCTCTATGCGGGTGACAGCGGTGTGCCTCGTGGCGGCACCGGCACCGATTGGAACAACGTGGCTCCGCGTGTGAGCTTCGCCTGGAGCCCGTTCGGGAATCGCAAGACCAGCGTCCGCGGAGGCTACGGCGTCTTCTTCGATCTGCCGCGCTTCCATCAGGTGAGCCACTTCGTCAACTCACCGCCTTACTCCCTGCAGGTGAATGTGAACGCGCCGCGCAGCTTTTCGGATCCCTACGGCGGCCGCGTGAACCCCTTCCCCTACGCGCCCCCCGCCACACCTGAGGCGCGCGCGGCCTATCGCTTCCTGGCGCCCGTCACCGTGGGCCTCTCGGTGGACCCCGATTACGCCGCGCCCTACAACCAGCAGTGGAACTTCAACATCCAACGGGAGCTGGCGCCCGATTACCTGTTCACCGCGGCCTATGTCGGTTCGAAGGCCACGCGCCTTCCCATCCGCCGTGAATTGAACCCGGCTGTGTTCCGCGCGGGAGCCACCCTGGCGAACATCGATGCGCGGCGCATCTTCAGTCCCTTCGGCAGCATCATCAGCTATGAGAACGTCATCAACTCAACCTATCACTCGCTGCAGGTAACCCTGAACAAACGGTTCAGCCGCGGCTTCACGGTGCTGGCGAACTATACCTGGAGCAAGGCGATTGATGGCATGTCAATCGACGTGGACGCGTTCAACGGACAGGACACACTGAATCTCCGCGGTGACAAGGGCCTGGCCGACTTCGATATCCGGCACCGTGTGGTCACGTCCTTTCTTTGGGAGCTGCCCGGGCCCAAGGCTCGCATCCCGCGGCTGTTGGTGGGCGGCTGGCAGGTGAATGGCATCGCGAGCGCGCAGGCCGGCTCGCCGCTCACCATCACCAGCGGGCAGGATCGAGCGCTGTCGGGAGCAGGCACGCAACGGCCCAACGTTGTTGCGAATCCCCGGCTTGCCAGTGGAAGAAGCCGGGATGAGCAGTTCAGCCGGTATTTCGACCCGGCGGCGTTCGCGCTGCCCGCCGTCGGGGCCTATGGAAACGCGGGCCGCAATCTGTTGGTGGGGCCTGGCCGCTGGAACCTCGATCTGGCGCTGTTCAAGAGCGCGAAGATGAGCGAGCGCTGGAACGCACAATTCCGTTGGGAAATGTTTAACGCGGTCAACCATGCCAACCTGGGCAATCCACGCACGAACATCGGGGCGGCGCGTGCGGGCGCCATCGACAACACCACCGAGGCCCGGGTGATGCAGATGGGCCTGCGGCTCACCTGGTAGTCTGCTTTCCGGGTCCCCGCAACGCCTCCGCCGCTGTCGCGCGAATCTCCGCATCCCCTCCGGGCGGCCCGGCGCAAATGCGGCAGTGCCGTGCCGGTGTCGCCGAATGCCGCAAGCGCGTTCGGGCGAAGGCGCGAGGCCCCAAGGGAATGGACCTCGGCGCGCAGACACGCTTCAAGTTCGCGCTGCGCATCGTCGTATTGCTGCAGCCACCCCAGCAGCATCGCGTAGTTGTACCGCGTGCCGGCGCCGTTCGGACGCAGGCGCAGCGCCGTGTCGAACGCCTGTTGCGCTTCCGCCGGCCGGTACGTCGCGGCCAGCGGGTTCGCCAGATTCCCGTGAGCGTCGGCGTGGTCTGGCTTGATACTTGACGGCTCTTGTTACTCCTCCCGAAGCCCTGTGAATGAGATCGTTCGGACCATCCATCGAGCCGGCAGGTAATTCGCCAGCCAGGCCACAAGTGCCAGCACCCCGGCGACGCTGGCAAGAGTCGGTAGATCCAGTCTCACCGATCGCAGAACCTTCGACGCGCCAAATTCCGACAGGATGTACGCCAGCGCCGCGCCGGCCGTCAGGCCAATCGCCACCAGCACCATCGCCTCAGCAGCCACGCCTCGAATCAGTGAAGGCTCCGAGGCGCCCAGCACCAGCCGCATTCCGATCTCCTTCCTGCGCTGGGAAAGCAGATACGCCATGGTGGCCCCCACGCCCAACACGGTGAGTGCCAAAGCTGTTGCCGCAAACAGGCTTAGCAGCACCAGCAATGACCGCTCCGGCACCATGGCCTGGCTCACCAACTCGCGCATGGTGCGCACTTGGGCAAGTGCAATGCTCGAGTCCAGGTTGCGCAGTCCCCGCCGGGCAGCGCCCACCGCCTCTTCGGGGTCGCCGGAGGTCCGAATCACAACGTTGGCCAGCCATGCCGGTTGCTGCAGGTGAGAGTAATACTGCTCCGGGCGCGCCTCGACGTCAAGACCCCAGTGCCGGACATTCGCCACCACACCGATCACCTCATGCCACGGCCCCGCCGAGCCACCGGGCTTGGCGCGGTGCCCCACCGCCTTGCCGTTCGGGAAATGGAGGCGCGCCGCGGCTTCATTCACCAACATCACCGGAGCGCTGCCGTCGCGATCCGCGCCGGTGAATGCGCGGCCTTCGACAAGCCGCATCCCGATCGCCTGGAAATACCCGGGGCTGACGAATCGAATGTGGGCACGGCGCGGTTGACTCGGGTCCGGCGGCTCCACACCTTCAATCGCCAATCCGCGCCGCCCGTCCTGGCCGCTGAGAGGTAAGTGCGATGTGAGACCCACTGCCTGAACACCCGGCGCCCGCGCAATCGCGTCCAGCCATTCACTCGTCGCGGCAATCACTGCCGGTGGCTGCGCGTAGCGTTGACCGTGAAAAACAGCCTGCATGGTGATGACGCCGTCGGGGCGAACCCCGGTGTCAACCGCGCGAAGGGCGGCAAAGGCTCGAAGCGCGAGCCCTGCCCCGCTCAGCAACACAACGGACAAGGCAACCTGAGCGGTGATCAGTGTCTGGCGGAATCGCTTGCCGCGCACGCCGCCTCCACCTTCCTTAAGCGCCGCGCTGATTCCAGACGACGCCCCGCGCCAAGCCGGAGCCAAGCCAAACACGAGTCCACAAACCAGCGAGAGCACCAGGCAGAAACTGAGGACGGTGACATTCACCGCTGCCTCGCGCAATCCGAGCAGCGGCACGTCCGCTGGCACCAGGGACTTCAGGACGGGCACTGCCGTGTAGGCGAGAGCCACGGCGGCCGCACCGCCAATCAGTCCGATGAGACCGTTCTCGCACAGCAGTTGGCGCAGAACACGCCGGCGCCCCGCGCCGATGGCAAGCCGCACGGACAGCTCACGCTCACGGGCGGCCGTTCGGGCCAGAAGCAGGTTGGCGAAGTTCGCGCATGCGATCAGGAGAACGAACCCCACAGCGGCTTGCAGGCCCAGCAAAGTACCTCGCACTTCACCCAGTAAGACCTCCCTCAGGGGCACCACATTCGCACCGTGGCCCTTGTTCGCGGCCGGATGCTGTTGCTCAAGGCGAAGGGCGATGGCATCCATCTCCGTCTGCGCGGCAGCCAGCGAGACCGAGGGCCGCAAGCGCGCGATGACGTTCAGCATGTGGCTGCCGCGGTCGAGAGATTCCCGGTTTTGGATCACAAGCGAACTGAAAAACTCGACATCCGCCACCGGATACGCGAAGCTCTCCGGCAGAACGCCGGCAATCGTCGCGGACTTCCCGTTGAGATTCAGCGAAGTGCCCAGCACGGAATGCGCCCCGCCCAGTCGGCGCTGCCAGAACCCGTGCGTGAGCACAGCGGCATGGTATGGCGCGCGAATGTGTTCTTCGCGGGCGAATCCGGGGCCGATTGCAAGTTTCACGCCCAGCACAGCGAAAAACTCCGGCGACACCATGCCCCGCAGCAACTGCTCCGCGCCGTCCGGCTTTTGCCAGGTCACCACGTCGTGGATAACGGCCGACATACCCTCGAAACTCTGTACTTGATCCCGCCAGTCGAGGAAGTCCGGCACCGAGACGACATTGCGGAGATTGTTCTCCTTCGGTCTCTTTTCAAAGATCGAGACAATGCGATCGGGTTCGCCATAGGGCAGACTGCGCAGCACCACGGAGTGCACAATCGAGAAGACGGCGGTGTTGGCGCCGGCGCCCAGAGCCAGAACCGCGATCGCAGCCATGGTGAATCCCGGATTCTTACGAAGCAGCCGAAGGCCGAAACGAAGGTCTCGCGCGATGGAAGCCACGCCGTTGCCCCAGTGCGCGTCACGCACGCTGTCCTTCACGGTCTCGATCCCCCCGGCCTCCATCACAGCGGCCCGGCGCGCCTCGTCCGGCTTCATCCCGGATTTCACGAATTGGTCGGTCCGCAGGTCCACCCAGGAGCGAATCTCCGCATCCAGGTCAGCCTCGCGCTTCGGACGGCGGATCCAGTTTCGCCACATTTTTCTGAGCATGACTGCCGCCTCACGCCTTCAGCGCCCCGGCAATGGCCAAGGAAATCAGCGTCCAGTGCTTGGCCTCGGTTTCCAGTTGCCGGCGCCCCGGCTTGGTCAACTGATAAAACTTCGCCCTCCGGTTGTTCTCGGATTCACCCCACTCGGAGCTGAGCCATCCGGCTTCCTCCATGCGGTGCAACGCCGGAAACAATGACCCGGGCCCCACCTCGAAAGCGCCGTTCGTGATCTGGCGGATGCGAAGCGAGACGCCCAGCCCATGCAGCGGTCCCATGGACAGCGCCTTTAAAATCAGCAGGTCGAGCGTTCCCTGCAAGAGGTTGGTCTTCTTCAATGTGGCCTCTCCTATCGCTTATCGATATGAGAGTACGAGGTTTCCTATCGAATGTCAATAGGAGACTTGCTGGAAGGCCTGCCGTCAGTCTGGGCGCCGGCGCCCTGCTACCAGTCCGCGACGCTGCCGTCTTTGTGGAATACCGCCATCGTCACCTCGGGCTCCCAGGGATGCTTGGCCGCTTCCGCCTCGTTGATGTCGATGCCCAGCCCGGGCGCCGTGGGTGGCAGCACCTCACCCTGGTTGACGTTGAATCCGCCCGTCACAATGTCGTTCCGCCAAGGCACGTCGTTGCGCACCACTTCCTGAATCAGGTAGTTCGGCACCGCGAACCCGATATGAATGCTGGATGCCGTACTCACAGGACCCTGAGGATTGTGGCACGCCACCGGAATGGAATATGTCTCCGCCATGGCAGCGATACGGCGCGTTTCGCTGATTCCACCGCAGTGGGAGACGTCGGGCTGAATGATCGAAACCGCTCGCTTCTCCAGCAGCTCGCGGAACTCCCAGCGGCCCACAAGCCGTTCGCCCGTGGCCGTCGGAAATGGCAGCGCGCGAGTCACCTCGGCCAGCGCGTCCACGTGTTCCGGCCAGCACGGCTCCTCGTACCAGTAGAGGTTGTAGTCCGTCAGCAGGCGTCCGAACTGAATGGCCGCGGCGGCCGTTGTTCGGGCGTGGAGATCGAGCATGATATCCACACCGTCCCCCACCGCTTCGCGCATGGCCTGGACGGCGCGCGCCGCACGCTTCATCACCGCCGGGTTCTCAATGTACTCGGCAACCGGAACCGGCATCGACTTGAACGCCGTGAAGCCGCGCTCCACACTGGCCCGTGCCAACTCGGCGAAATGGGCCGGGTCGCCGGTGCGGTAGATGTCTTCCAGTTTGCCGCCGCCCAGGTGGTCGTAGAGCCGCAAACGGTCGCGCACTGGGCCGCCCAGCAGTTCGCAGACCGGCCGGCCCAGTTCCTTGCCTTTGATGTCCCACAGCGCCTGATCGATGCCGCTCATCGCGGAGAACGTCACGTTGCCGCCGCGCCAGAAGTATTGGCGGTGCATCGTTTGCCAGAGATGCTCGATGCGGCGCGGGTCCTGTCCGATGAGGAGCACTGCGAGATCCTCAACGGACCCCGTCACGCCCTTCGTCTTCCACTCCAGCGTCGCCTCGCCCCAGCCGTGGAGGCCGGGCTCTGAGGTCTCCACTTTCACAAGAACCCAGTTGCGCATACGCGCATGGACGACGAGCGTCCTGATGGCGGTGATCTTCATGTTGGAATGCGTTCTACTTGCCCGAGTGAGCTTCCTTCAGACGCGCCGCCAGACGGGCGGCCGTGCGGTCCAGTTCATCCGGCGTCGTGTTCTTCGGCCGTTCGTAAATGCTCCACAGGACGCGGCGGGAGCGGCGGTCCACCAGAAACGTGGTCCCTTTCGCGCGGTTGAAGTTGGAGACACGTGGTGGCGCGGCGTCTACCGGCGCAATGACGGGGGCGTCGCCGTCTTTGGCCGCCTTTGTGTCGGAGGCTTCGGTCTTCTTGGCGGAGTCCTCCGCGGCCTTGCTTGCAGCTTCGGCGGCCTTCGCCTGCTCTTGTTCAGCCTTTTCGCGTTCCGCCTTCTCAATCGCGTCGAAGCGGACCTGCAGCGCCTCCCCAATGCGGTCAGAGAAAAACGCGTCCGCGCGCTCCGGGTCGGTGACAATCTGGAACAGGCCCAGCCGCGTGAGATGGTTCGCCAGGTACTGGTCAAAGCCGTTCGACATGGGGAGAATGTAGACCGATTGCACGCTGCTAAGGTCGGCATTCGGCGCCGCTATGGCGGTGGCGGCCGCGAGCGGGATGAGGAGGAGTGGAACCAGGGATCTCACGTACTCATAATAACGCCGCGTGATAAACTCGCGAATTCGTGAGCAAGGTACGGATCGGTTTCATCGGCGCGGGATACATCGCGGGGGTTCACAGGAGCAGCCTGGCGGCGGATGATCGGGTTGAGATCACCGCCGTCTATGATACGGAGCTCACCCGCGGCGGTAGTCTCGCGGTGCCGGGTCTCAGCGAGCTGTTAGACCGCGTCGACGCTGTTTACATCACGGCTCCCAACACCTCACATGCCAGGCTGGCGCTCGAATGCATTGAAGCCGGCCGGCACGTGTTCTGTGAGAAGCCTCTGGCCACGTCGATGGAGGATGCCCGCCAGGTGTTGACCGCCGCCCGGCAATCGAAAAGCGTGTTTCAGGTGGGATTCAACCGGCGGTTCGCCAAGGTCTACAAGCGGCTGCGAGAGGTGATCCTGGCGCGGCCGGCCCGTTGCGCACACGTGAAGATGAATCGCGGCGAGTTGCTGAAGCCATCTTGGACCGCGGACCGGAGCGTCACCGGCGGCTTCCTGTTCGAAACGCCAATCCACATGTTCGACATGATGCGATTCCAGTTCGGCGAAGTGGCCGCGGTCACGGCCCGGCAGAGCCGCACGGATGACTTCTCCCTCCTGGTTGAGTTCGCAAGCGGACTGCATGCGACCTTCGTCACGTCGGCCCACGCTAGCTGGTACTTCCCTTATGAAAGGCTGGAGGTGTTCGGCGAGTACTGCACGGTGGAGACGCTTGAGATGGAGAGGATCGCCTACCGGCTGGATCTGGCCGCTGAGACAATCAGCGAGGACTTTTCGGCCTATCCCATGGAAGAGCGCTTCGGGTTCGCCGAAGAGGACCGCCTGTTTGTGGATGCCGTACTCGGCCACCGGGAGCCTGCCGTCACTGCCCTGGACGGCTACCGCGCCGTCGAACTGGCGTCTGCCACCTATGAGAGCGCGCGCCTTGGATGCCGCGTTGAGATTCCCATGCTGCCGTGACAGTGTACCCTGGGTAGCATGAACATCTCACGCAGGGGACTTTGGGCCGCGGGTGCCGGTCTGGCACTGGGCGGCCGGGCGAGTGCCGCTGAAGAGAAGAAACGCATCCGTTTGGCCGTGTCGACGTACTCGTACTGGCACTTTAGAACCGAGAAGTACCCCATCGAGAAGGTGATTGAACACGCTGCCCGCCTGGGCTTTGAAGGTGTCGAGATCCTGCACCGCCAGATGGCCAGTGAGACCCCCGAATACATCGCCAACCTCAAGCAGCTTGCGTTCCGGCACGGTCTGTCGTTCCCCATGCTCTCCATTCATCAGGACTTCGTGTCGCCGAAGGAAGAGGAGCGCGCCAAGCACATCGCCCACACACGGCACTGCATTGAACTCGCGGCGCAGTTGGGCTGCGGGGCCATCCGGCTGAATTCGGGGCGTTGGAAGACCATCCCCAGCTTCAATGATCTGATGAAGGTGAAGGGGAATGAGCCGCCGCTTGCGGGCTACGCCGAGTCCGATGCTGTGAAGTGGTGCGTCGACTCGATCCGCGAATGCCTGCCGTGGTCCCAGAAGTACGGTGTCATGATGGCGCTGGAAAATCACTGGGGCCTGACGACAAAGACCGAGACCCTGCTTGAGATCTGGCGCGCCGTGAATTCGCCCTGGCTCGGTATCAACATGGATACCGGGAACTTCCCCGGCGAGCCGTACCCCGAAATCGAGAAGCTGGCGCCTCATGCCACCATCGTGCAGGCGAAGACCTACTACGGCGGCGGCGAGTGGTATACCCTGAACCTCGACTATCCCCGCATCGCGGCCACCCTGCGGAAAGCCGGCTTTGGCGGCTGGGTTTCGCTTGAGATGGAAGGCAAGGAAGCACCCGAAGGGGCAGTGGAAAAGAGCCTTGCCGTGTTGCGCTCCGCATTCGCCTGATGGCATCCCGGCGCGAGTTCCTGTTACAGGGCGCCGCCGCTGCGGGCCTGGACCTCAGCGGAATTCCGAACTTCTGTACCCACGAGCATTGGGGTAGCATCTCCGCGATTGGAACCGTGCCCGAAGGCTACCGTGCGGACGTGGAACAAGGGGCCGTTCCATCGCGGTCCGCTCGCCTGGACGACGTGCTTCTGGATCCCTATCTTCGCGGTTGGCTGAGTGCCGCCGGAGTTCGCGTCGAGACGGGCGCCAGATCATGGCTCACCAGGCGGAAGTTGGATCGCGATCTGGAACGTCAGCGGCTCAGCGGTGCGTACCAGTGCGTTCGGCGCGGCGTGCTCAAGCTGCATCAGGTGGACATCGATACCGCGGGTGAGCGGGACATGGACGCATTGGACGCACGGATCGGCCAGCGATATGGAAACGTGTTTTCGTGGTACCGGCAGGCGATGAAGCTTGCTGGGTTCAGCGAACTGATCCGGCCGGTGCATCCGGAGTTCTACGAGCGCGTGGCGTCCCGCGAGGCCGCCGCCGAGGAGCGCGCGTTCACGCGCACAGTGCTTCGAATCGACCCGTTCCTCGGGCTCTGGACCGGGAAGTCGGAGCGCCGCGATGCCCTCGCCCGAATCGTCGGCGTGGAGCCGGCCGACGCCCGTACCTGGCGGCAGTTTCTGGAAGCGTGGTTCCAGCGAGCCAAGGACGGCGGCGCCGTGGGCACCAAACAGTTGCAGGCGTACCGGCGTCCGTTGTTGTTTGACGTGCGTGATGACACCGCCGTGCGATGGCGCGGTGCTTTGGATGCGACGGAGGTGCGTGTATTCCAGGATTGGGTGGTGCATGAGTGCTCGCGGTTGGCCGCGGAGTTGGGCTGGGTGCATCAGGTGCACGTGGGCACCCACAATCTGGCGGAGTCAAGCCCGGTGCCGCTGGGGACATTGGCGCAGCGCTATCCGAAGATGCGCCTCGTGATGATTCACTGCTGGCCGTTCCTCCGGGAGGCGGGCCAGCTCGCGAAGCAGACGCCGAACATTTACTTGGACACCTGCTGGCAGTGCATCTTGAACCCCGAGTTCTTGCGCGAGGCCTTGTCGCTGTGGCTCAACTACGTCCCCCGTCACAAGATCACTCTGGGCCACGATGCCACGAGCGTTGAGATGGCGGTGGGGTCCAGTCTGTTTACGCGGGAGATTCTGCAGGACTCGCTGCGGCGCTTCGGAATGGGATGGAGCGTGCGCGATCGTCGAGCCTTCGCGGCTGATCTCCTGCACAACAACGCGGTGGAACTGTACGGATACGGCCGTCGCGTGTGAGGTGGTAGGGATGGGCAGATTCGAACTGCCGACCTTTCGCTTAGGAGGCGAACGCTCTATCCAACTGAGCTACATCCCCATGGGCGGCGTACAACTCAATGGTAGCGCTATTGCCAGCGCGCAAGGCCCTTGGCGCCGATATCGCGGCGGTACTGCATGCCTGGAAAATGAATGTTGCTGGTCGCGGCGTAGGCCGTGGCGATGGCCTCAGCCAGCGTCGGGCCTGAGGCGGTCACGCCCAGCACCCGGCCGCCCGCGGTCTGAAGGACGCCATCCCGCAGCGCCGTTCCAGCGTGGAACACCATGGCGCCGGCTTGAGTGGCCGCTTCAATGCCTGTGATCGGGTCGCCTTTGCGGGGATCACCGGGATAGTTGTGCGCGGCCAGGACAATGCAGACCGAGGGGTCGCGCTTCCATTCGAGACTCGCACGGTGGAGTTCGCCGAGCGCGGCCGCATGCATAAGGGCGCCGAAGTCAGAGTCAATGCGGTACATCAGCGCCTGCGTTTCCGGGTCGCCAAGGCGTACGTTGAACTCCAGCACCTTGGGACCGTCCGAGGTCATCATCAGGCCCGCATAGAGGAAGCCCGTGAATCCGGTGGATTCAACCACTGGTTGAATCACCCGGTCTAAGACAAACTGGCGCTGAGAGGCGGTCAGGATCCGGGAGTCGCAGTAGGCGCCCATGCCGCCTGTATTCGGCCCCTGGTCACCGTCGAAGATGGCTTTGTGATCCTGCGTGGGCTCGAGCGGAAGAATGGTCTTGCCGTCGGAAAGTGCGATAAAGCTGACCTCTTCGCCGGGAAGGCAGTCCTCAATGACGATGCGCGCCCCGGCGGAACCGACAAACAGACCTGAAAGTAGATTAGTGCAGGCCTCACGAGCCTCCTCGCGCGTCCGGGCAATGATCACACCCTTGCCGGCCGCCAGACCATCGGCCTTCAGAACAACCGGCATGTCGAATCGGGCCAGGGCTCTGTGGGCCTCCTCAATCGTCTCGGCGATCTGGTACCTGGCCGTCGGAATGCCAAGCTGGTTCATGAACTCCTTGGCATGGATCTTACTGCCCTCAAGGCGTGCCTGTTCGCGGGTAGGTCCGACGACCGGAATACCCTGGGCGCGG
The DNA here is from genome assembly GCA_016870915.1 of Acidobacteriota bacterium. Lineage (GTDB taxonomy): Bacteria > Acidobacteriota > Terriglobia > Bryobacterales > Bryobacteraceae > VFZY01. The sequence goes on from VFZY01000048.1 coordinate 22,423, forward strand.
CAGTCGTCGACAACGCCCGAGACTAGAGGCGCCTCGGGACCCACCACCACCAGATCCGCCGGCGGAATCTGTGCGAAACAGGTGGCCAGGCTGGCAATGCCGGGGTTGCCCGGCGACGCGAGTACCTGCGAAACGGCGCTGCTTTGGCTGAGCTTCCAGGCGATGGCATGTTCGCGGCCGCCGCCGCCGATGACGAGTGCTTTCAAAGTAGAACGGCTTCCTCCCGATAGAATGGAGCTATCTAACCAGTATGAAGTATGACGTGGTGGTGGTAGGAGCAGGACACGCCGGCTGCGAAGCGGCCCGGGCAGCCGCGCGAATGGGAGCCCGGACAGCCCTGATTACAATGAATGCCGACCTCATAGCGCAGATGTCGTGCAACCCGGCAATCGGCGGTATCGCCAAGGGCCATCTGGTGCGTGAGATCGACGCCCTTGGCGGACTCATGGGGGAAGTAGCCGATGCAGTGGGTATCCAGTTCCGGCTGCTGAATGCCAGCCGCGGGCCGGCCGTCTGGTCGCCGCGTGCCCAGATGGACAAGCGGCGCTATCGGGAGAAGGTGAAAGAGGTGCTCGAGAAGGAGCCCAACCTGCGAATCCTGCAAGCTGAGGTGGCAAGGCTGATCGTGGAGGGTGGGGAGATTCAAGGGCTCTACCTGATGGACGGGCGGCGGGTCGCGGCACGGGGTGTGGTAATCACCACCGGGACCTTCCTCAACGGGCTGGCACATGTCGGGGAGTCCCGGTACAGCTGCGGCCGGAGCGGAGAGGCTCCCTCGGAGGTGCTTGGGACCCAGTTGAGAAACCTGGGATTGGGCTGGAAACGGTTGAAGACCGGTACACCCCCCCGGCTGGATGGGCGTACCATCGACTGGACACGGTTTGAGGCCCAGGCAGGGGACGCCGAGCCAACGCCCTTCTCCTTCATGACGGAGCGGATCGAGCGTGAACAGATCAAATGCTACGTAGCCTACACCACTCCCGAGACACAGGCCATCCTGCGGGAAAGCTTGGCTCGGTCACCGCTATACAGCGGACAGATTGAGGGCGTGGGCCCCCGGTACTGTCCATCGATCGAAGATAAGGTCGTGAAGTTCCCGGATCGGGACCGGCACCAGATATTCCTGGAGCCGGAGGGGCTCGATACGAATGAGGTGTACGTCAACGGCATGTCGACCAGCATGCCCATCGATGTGCAGGCCCGAATGATCGCGTCGATCCCTGGACTGGAGGACGCCGAGATGATCCGGCCGGGCTACGCCATCGAATACGACGCGATGGACCCGCGATCGTTGGATCACGGTCTCGGGGTTCGTACAGTGCGGGGGCTGTACCTAGGCGGCCAGATCAACGGAACGTCGGGATATGAGGAAGCTGCGGCCCAGGGTCTGGTAGCGGGAATGAGTTGTGCGCTATATGTTGGGGGTCAGGCCGGCGTGGAAATTGAGCGGGATGAGGGATACGTCGGGATCATGATTGACGACCTTGTCACGAAGGGCGCGGATGAACCGTATCGCATGTTCACGTCTAGAGCCGAGTTCCGCCTGCGGCTCCGAATCGATAACGCCGACGAGCGCCTGACACCGCTGGCCAGGAGGACGGGGTTGGTTGGCGACCAGCGGTGGGAGCGGTTTCAAGCGAAGGAATCTCAGAAGAAGGCAGTCGTTCGGTTGCTGGAAGAGACAAAATTCCGCATCGGTCAGGATAGCGTCACCGGGGAAGTGTGGCTGAGACGCCCGGAGGCCCGGCTCGCGGATAGGCGGGCGTGGGTGGAGGAGACCCTGGGAACGGCGTTGATTGGGGGTGTCGCGGAAACCGTCGAAACCGAGGTGAAGTACGAGGGATATCTGGCGCAGCAAGCTCGGCAGGTGGAACGGTTGCAGGCTAGCGGCGAGGTCAGGATTCCGGCAGGCTTTGAGTACCACGGAGTTCCGGGCCTGTCGAGGGAAGTGTGTGAGCGGCTGGAACGGGTAGCACCGGCAACTCTAGGCCAAGCGGGCCGGATCCAAGGGGTGACACCGGCGGCTGTCGCGCTACTGGAGGTGTATCTCCGCACCAAGCGTGCGTTTCGAGGGTAAGGCGCAGATTTTTGCTGCGCGCGGTTCAGAGGTAGCGGTCGGAGCACGACTGTACGGCGTGCCAAGGGCGGCCCTGCAGTAGCAGGAGCGTGGAGGCGCATGGGTAAGAGTGCGAGCTGGCCTCCCGCAGCCTTTCGCGACTCCGCGGAAACTTGATGGTTCCACGTGGAACGACGGATTGGAGCGCGAGTGAAGCGAAACCGGATCCTGTGCTTGCTCCCCAGGATCAACCTTCATTGATCAGCGTCGGTCATAGGCTGGTTCCACGTGGAACCGTTGTTTGCAGCAGGTGGTCAATTCCACCCCCCTGACGGTTCCACGTGGAACGAATTCAGGCAGCCCCGAGCGTGATACCATCCATAGAGAAAAGGACGTGAATGGCAAAAGCAATTGCAGTCGCAAATCAGAAAGGCGGCGTGGGCAAGACCACAACAGCCATCAACCTCGCGGCCTCCCTGGCCGCAAGTGAGCTTAAAACCCTACTAATAGATATCGACCCCCAGGGCAATACCACCACTGGCGTCGGCATTCCCAAACAGGACCTGCCCGCCACCAGCTACGACGTCCTCATCGGAACTAAGGAAATCTCCCAAGCCATCCAACCCACCGAATTCCAGGGACTTCACATCCTGGCGGCGGACAAAAATCTCGTCGCCGCCAACGTCGAACTCATCGACGTCGAAAACCGGCAAACTCGCCTCCGCGACCAGCTTGCCACCATCCGCGACCGCTACGACTTCATCATCATCGACTGCCCGCCCGCCCTCGACCACCTCACCCTCAACGCCCTCGTCGCCGCCGACAGCGTCCTCATCCCCATCCAATGCGAGTTCTTCGCACTCGAAGGCGTATCTCAGCTCATCGATACCATCGACAGAATTCGGGAATCCCTGCACCCCACCCTCGCCATCGAAGGCATCCTCCTCACCATGTTCGACGACCGCACCAACCTCACCCGCCAGGTCGCCGCCGACCTCAAGGATTTCTTCCAGGATCAGGTCTTTGACACCGTCATCCCCCGCAGCGTCCGCCTTGCCGAAGCCCCCAGCCACGGCAAGCCCGTGCTAGCCTACGACATGCGCTCGAAAGGCGCCGAAAGCTACATCAAGCTGGCAAAAGAAGTCCTCGCGCGCTCAAACCGGACCCAGCAGGCAGGCCAGTAAGAAAGTCTCCCAGTGACCAAACCCATCGAAACCCGAAAAGCCCTCGGCAAAGGCCTCTCCGCCCTCCTCCCACAACGCCCCCGGCCCGTCGAGCCCGTCCCCGAACCCGCCCCATCCGCAATCAGCACGGCCACGGTCGCCCAGATCCCCATCACCCTCATCGACCCCAACCCGCTCCAGCCCCGCACCGTCTTCCAAGCCGACCGCCTCCAGGAACTCGCCGACTCCATCTCCCAGAACGGCGTCATCCAACCCCTCATCGTGCGCCGCCAGGGCCCACGCTACGAACTCGTCGCCGGCGAACGCCGCTGGCGTGCCTCCCGCCTCGCCGGCTTCGAACACGTGCCCTGCGTCATCCAGGACATCGCCGACGAACAGCTCATGGTCGTCGCGCTCATCGAAAACATCCAGCGCGAAGACCTCAATCCCATCGAAGTCGCGCAAGCCTATGAGCGCCTCATCCGCGAACTCAACCTCACCCACGAAGAGATCGGCCGCCGCACCGGTAAGGACCGCGCATCCATCACCAACATCGTCCGCCTGCTCCGTCTACCTAAGGATCTTCAGATCCTGGTAGCCGAACACCGCCTCTCCACCGGCGCGGCCAAAGCCATCCTCGGCCTGCCCACGGAGGAACTCCAACGCCAGGTCGCCGAAAAGACCGTCTCCCAGGGCCTCTCCGTGCGCGCTGTCGAACGCGCCGTCCAGGCCATCAACGAGCCCCGAACACCAAATTCAGAATCCGAGCCCGCAATCGACCCCAACGTCCGCGCCGCCATCGATGAACTGGAAAGAGCCCTCGGAACCCGCGTCCGCATCGTCCCCCGCGGCGACCAGCGCGGCCGCATCGAGATCGAATACTATTCCCAGGACGAACTCCACCGAATCTATGGCCAGATTGTCGGCTGACAGAAGTGGGAAGGGAGAAGTGGTGCCGGCGGTAGGACTTGAACCTACGACCTACGGCTTATGAGACCGTCGCTCTAACCGACTGAGCTACACCGGCGAGGTGAAACCAACACCTTCAGGGTATGCGGCCCGGGTTCGGTCTGTCAATATCAGCTATTCAGGTCCGATACTAGAATCAGCCCGTACTACACTACAAACTTGGCGCACGCTATCCGCTTTGAAGCGGTGTCGAAAAGCTATCCCATCTACCGGTCGCCGCACGACCGCCTCACCGAACTTGCCACCTTCAACCGCGCCAAACGCCACACCGACTTCTGGGCTCTCCGCGACATCACCTTCGACGTCCAACCCGGCGAAACCTTCTGCGTCATCGGCGAAAACGGATCCGGCAAAAGCACCCTTCTCCAACTCGTCGCCGGTATCCTCCAGCCCACCCAGGGCTCCGTCGATGTCGCCGGCCGCGTCTCCGCTCTCCTCGAACTCGGCAGCGGCTTCAACCCCGACTTCTCCGGCCGCGACAACGTCTACCTGAACGGAGCCATCCTCGGCCTCTCCTCCGCCGAAATCGACCGCCGCTACTCAAGCATCACCGCCTTCGCCGAAATCGGCGATTTCATCCATCAGCCCGTCAAAACCTACTCCAGCGGCATGACCGTCCGCCTCGCCTTCGCCGTCGCCATCCACGTCGACCCCCGCATCCTCCTCGTCGATGAAGCTCTCGCCGTCGGCGATATCTACTTCCGCCAACGCTGCATGCGCAAGGTCCACGAACTGCGCACCCAGGGCGTCACCATCCTCTTCGTCTCCCACGCCATCGGCGACGTCAAGGCCGTCGGCCACCGCACAATCTGGCTCGATCAGGGCCGCGTCCGTGAACTCGGAGCAACGGATTCCGTTGTCGTGAAATACCTCGCCGCCATGGCCGAAAAGGACTCCGCCTACCTCCAGCTCAAGAAACAAACCGCGCCAGCCTCCCCCCGCGGTGCCGTCTTTCAAGCGGCCAGGACCGCTCAGCGCGTGCCCAACATCGATCACCGCCACGGCGACCGCCGCGCCGAAATCACCGGCATCGAAATCCTCGACCCGCACGGCCAGCCCACCCACCTGCTCGAACCGTCCTCCCGGATCACCGTCCGCATCTCCGCCCGCGCCCACGAACCCATCGCCCTCCCCAACATCGGCTTCATGCTCCGCAATCACCTCGGCGTCGACTTCGCCGGCACCAATACGGTCCGCGAAGGGTACGAACTGCCCCCGATGCACCCCGGAGACATCTATACTGTAGACTTCCACCTCGACCTTCCCGCGTTGTACCCCGGCAACTTCTCGTTCTCGCCGGCCATCGCGGACGGGACGCTGCGCAACTACCGCATGTGCGATTGGATCGACAACGCGATCACCCTCCAAATGGGCCACGGCGAAGGCCAGGTCTACGGCTATCTCCACCTGCCCTGCCGCGTCGAGGTCTATGTTCCGGAGGAAGACCGTGCCTGAGTTCACCGGCGAACGCGTCATCCCCGGCCACGTCAACCCCGACCTCTGGAATGAACACCTCTCGCGCTACGCCTTCGCCACCCGCCTCGCCCGCAAACGCCGCATCATCGATGTCGGCTGCGGCGCCGGCTACGGCAGCGCCGAACTAGCCTCCTCGGCCGCCTCCGTCGTGGGTGTTGACATCTCAGTCGAAGCGGCCCGCGAAGCAGCCGCCACCTACGGCGGCCCCGCCATCTCGTTCGCCGCGGCCTCCTGCACGGAACTGCCCTTTGCCGAAGCCACCTTCGATCTCGCCGTCGCCTTCGAGGTCATCGAGCACCTCAACGACTGGCAGGCCATGCTCCGCGAAGCCCGCCGTGTCCTTGCCCCGCACGGCCAGCTCGTCGTCTCCACCCCCAACCGCCTCTATTACGAGCAGACCCGCGCTGCCTCCGGCCCCAACCCGTTTCACGTCCACGAGTTCTCCTACGAAGAGTTCCGCGACGCGCTGCTCGAAGTCTTCCCCCACATCGCCATGTTCGTCCAGAACCACGCCGAAGCCGTCGCGTTCTGCCCAACCCAGCCCTCCAAGGGCACCGAAGCCCGCCTCGAAGGCGGACCGCCCACAGCCGCCACGGCCCACTTCTTCATCGCCGTCTGCGCCGCCACGCCCCAGATGGGCGCGCCGACCTTCCTCTACCTTCCCAAGGCCGGCAACGTCCTGCGCGAACGCGAACTCCACATCTCGAAGCTCGAACTCGATCTCGCCGCCAGCCTCACCGAACACGCCAGCCTCGTCGAACTACACCGCGAGCAGAACAACGAACTTCAGCAGGCCAACCGCTGGGCCGCCGAACTCGACGTCAAACTCACCGGCGCCTCCGCACGCATCGCTCAGCTTCAGGATGAACTCGTCGCCCAGCAGACCCGGGCCCAACACGCCATCACGCGCCTCGAAGCCGAGCAGGAAGAACAGCACCGCCACTACGAAAAAGAGCTGGCCACCCAGGAAAAAGAGCTGGCCACCCAGGAAAAAGAGCTGGCCACCCAGGCCGCCGAGACCGCATCGCTCCGCACAGACCTCGAAGCGAAACAGCAGGAGCTTCTCCGCTGCATCACCCTCCTGCACCAGGCCGAGCAGTCCGTCGAAGAGCGCACACAGTGGGCCCAATCCCTCGACGCCGAAGTCGCCCGCTTGAACGATGAGCTTCGAAACATTTCCGGCTCAAAATGGTTGAAGCTTGGCCGCACCTTCGGGCTGGGCCCACGGGTCACGCCGCACTAGAATGCGTGTTCTGGCGCGCATTCTGCGAGGACTGCCGTGGCTCATCCTCTCGCCCCTGCTCATTGCCGTACCCGCTCTGGCGCTCGCCCTGTGCGACCTCGTCTGGGCGTTTGCCGGCCGCCGCAAACCCCCCGTAAACCAGGCCCCGCGAACCGATGCCGTCAGCATCGTCATCCCCACCTGGAACACCCGCGATCTCCTCGAAAAGTACCTGCCCCATACCCTTCGGGCCATCGAAGGTCTGCCCGGCAGCGAAATCATCGTCGTCGACAACGGCAGCCAGGATGGCAGTGCGGACTACGTCCGTCAGGCCTTTCCCACGGTCCGCCTGCTCGCCCTTCCCACCAACCTCGGGTTTGGCGGCGGCTCCAACGCCGGCATCACGGCCGCGAAGAACGACATCGTCATCCTACTCAACAGCGACATGCGCGTCGAGCCCGATTTCGCCCGGCCCCTTCTCGCCGCCTTCACCGCCCCCGACATCTTCGCCGTCTCCTGCCAGATCTTTTTCCCGGACCCATCCAAACACCGCGAAGAAACCGGCCTCACCGAAGGCTGGTGGGACACCGGCATGCTCCGCGTCGGCCACCGCATCGACCCCAAAGTCCGCGAGCCCTACCCCTGCTTCTACGCCGGCGGCGGCTCCACCGCCTTCCACCGCGCCAAGTTCCTCGAACTCGGCGGCTTCGATCCGCTACTCGCCCCCTTCTACCTCGAAGACACCGACCTCGGCTACATGGCCTGGAAGCGCGGCTGGCGCGTTCTTTACGCACCCGCCAGCGTCGTCTATCACGAACACCGCGGCACCATCGGGCGCAAGTTCTCCCGGCAATACATCCAATCCATCGTCAAGAAGAACTTCATCCTCTTCGCCTGGAAGAACATCCACCACTGGCCCCGTCTCTCCTCCAGCTTCTTCTTCGCCTTCGCCGGCGGGCTCCTCAGCCTGCTGTTCGGCGACGCCCCGGAGCGCCCCAACCTCCTCGGCCTCGCCCGCGCTGCCCGGCAGTGGCCCGCCGCCGTGCGCTCCCGATGGCGCGCGCGTTCACTCGCCACCATAGGCGACCTCGAAGCCTTCCGCCGCCACCAGGGCGGTCACTACCTCGATACGTTCTTCGAGCGCCCCCGCCCCGAAGGCCCGCTCAGCGTCGTCATGGTGTGCCCGTATCCTGTCTGCCCGCCCAACCACGGCGGCGGCGTCTTCATGAACCAGACCGCGCGTCTGCTCGCGCCCATGACCAGCCTCGGCATGATCGTCCTCGTCGATTCGCCCGAAGAGATCCCGCCCCACCGTGAGCTCGAAGCCGCGGGCATCGAAGTCGATTACCTGGTGCGCGTCGAAGGCCGCTCCCGCGGCATCACCAACCTTGAGCCCGCCGCCGTCCGCGAATACGCCAGCCGCGATCTGGCCTGGCTCATCCACCGTCAGCTCTTCACGCGCCGCGCCGATGTTCTTCAGCTCGAATACACCAACATGGGCCAATACGCCGAGCCTTACCGCCAGACCCTCACCTCGGTCTTTGAGCACGACGTCTATTTTCAGTCCGTGGCCCGGCGTCTCCGTCAGAACGGTCCGCGCCCCGGCTCCGTCAAGCCCCTGGTCGAATACCTGCGAGCGCTCCGGTATGAACTCAACATGCTGCGCCAGGCCGACATCGCCCAGGTCTGCACACGCGAAAACCTGCGCTACGTCCTCAGCTTCGCCCCCGAACTCGAAGGCCGCGTCCAAGCCGGCCTGCGCGCGGGCATCGACGTTCCTTCATACCCCTTCACACCCGCCGGCCGCGAGCCGGAGACCATGCTCTTCCTCGGCAGCTTCCGCCACCTGCCGAATCAGGAAGCCCTGAACTGGCTCATCCATCAGGTCATGCCCCACATCCTGCGAGCCCGCCCCAACGCCCGCCTCGTCATCGTCGGAGCCGATCCCCCGCCCCGCCACCTATTCACCCTGCCGGAAAAAAATCTCGAAATCCGAGGCTTCGTCCCCGACGTCAAGGACCCCCTGCGCCGCTACGCCGTCTTCCTCTGCCCCATCCTCACCGGCTCCGGCATCCGCGTCAAGCTGCTCGAATCCTTCGCCGCCGGCATCCCCTGCGTCTCAACCAGAATAGGAGCCGAAGGCCTCGGCGAAACCGACGGCGACCTCTGCCGCCTGGCCGATCACCCCGAAGACTTCGCCGCAAGAGTCGTCGAGACTCTGGCAGATCCAGCCACAGCGGCCGCCATGAGCCAACGCGCCCGCCATCACGTCGAACAACACTGGGACATGGCCACCGTCACCCGCCGCCTGGAACAGCGCTACCGCGACGCCCTCGCCCAAAAACGCGCGTGACTGTCGATCACCCAAGAGAATACGGCGGTTGCCTCGGCTACCGCGCCACGCTCCTGCTGTTCTGCGGACGAGAGCTAGAATGGAACTGGAGCGTCTTGCACGTACGGTTCTACATCGATCCAGCGACCGGCTCGCCGCACATTTACGGCCACGCTGTTAGCGAAGCCGAGACGATTGAGGTTCTGGAGCAGCCGGGTGAGGATCGGCATGGCCGTGAGGGCTCGAGAGTCGCATTGGGGCAAACCGCGTCAGGGCGATACCTTCGAGTTATCTATGTGCCGACCCGGAGCCGGACAGTGTCTTCGTGATTACGGCGTACGAATTGATCGGAAAGCCGCTTGCTGCTTTCCGGCGGCGTGGAAAGAAGAAGCACCAATGAGCGAAACTAAACTACCTGGCGAAACGAAACTACCGGATAGATGGGACGATGCCCGATTGCGCCGGGTTCTGGCGCACTACGAGGAACAGACCGAGCATGATGCCTTGATCGAGGACGAGGCCGGTGTACAGTCTGCGGAAACGGTAATGGCAGTTCCGCATGAACTTGTACAGGAAGTGCGCGAACTCATCGCCAAGCGTCAGCGCTAGGTTGGGGAAGCCTGTCGGCCGAGTCTCTTCAGCGGGCCGGCCTGACAGTGATCGTACTGACATGATCACTTGGCGTCGCATGGCCACCCATCCCGTGCCATAATCGGACCGTCATGCCAACGGACATCACCGCACTCATCCGCGACGTCGCAGATGCGCGGGGTCGGATGCTCGCCTCCGTTGCCGGGTTGACGGAAGACCAGGCGAGCTACAGGCCCTCTCCGGATGAGTGGTCCATTGTCGAAAACGTGGAACACATCGTCCTGGCTGAGGTCAGCGGTGTTTCGAAGATCTGGCAAGCCGCTCTCAGCCTTCGCGCCGGCGCGCCTCTCTTCCCACCGGATCAACACACGAATCGAGGACTCACAATCGAGCAGATCGTGGAAAGCACCTGGAAGCCCCGCGAAACGGCGCCACCTGTGGCAACGCCACACATCGGCGGCCCGCTCGAATTCTGGACGGTCCACCTTGCCGCATGCCAACTCATGCTTGACCGTCTGGCGCTCGTCCTCGAAGGGCTCGACCTGGAAGCGGTGGTCTTCCCCCACTTTCTGTGCGGTCCTCTTGACGCGGGGCAGCGCCTCAATTTCCTCCGCTTCCATTCCGATCGCCATGTCCAGCAGATCGAAGGAATCAGGAATCGGCTGCCGCCATCCCAGAGCTGACGGACCCTGATCCGCGCCCCCAGCCCCGCCCCAATCTTCTAAGGAACTCATCCGGCCACTTCAAGTGGGATGAGCGCGTAACCCATTGATTTTGCTTTGGCGTGAAGTTTGGCCTCCAGCCTTTTCTGATACCGGAGTTGGTCGGCGGCGAATTTAGAGTCGTCGAACTCCTGGCGTGTGGTGATCAAGTGGAAG
>VFZY01000049.1 GCA_016870915.1 Acidobacteriota bacterium
CATGAAGCGCAGTTCACCTTTGGCGGTGATGGCCGACAACATGTTGACCTTGGCCCGTTTGGCACTCCGCTGCACCACTGGAGTTTGCCCCTTCTTGCCCCAGGTTGTCCCGCTATGGTAATCGCTCCGTACGCTGGATTCATCGCCAAAATAGATGGCCGCGCCTAGTTGTTGCGCTTCGGCTCGAATCGCGGGGTATTCGTGCTTCCGCCTTAAAAGGTGTACCGAAGTCCGATCTGGAGAATCCTCGGATCCGCCGCCGCGTTGATCCGTCCAAAGATCGCCGACGTTCGCGACGTGGTCGGATTGCCAAGGTTCACCCGGTTGAGCAGGTTGAACACCTCGCCGCGCAATTCCACCTTGTGCTTCTCGGAGAATGGCATCGGGAAACTCTTGAACAGCGAGAAGTCGACCGTCGCGATCCCGGGGCCCCGCTCCGTGTTGCGGCCCAGCGTGCCGAACGTGCCGGGGGCGTTCTCGCGAAACGCCGCCGTGTCGAACCAGCGCGCAATCCGTGCCGCGGTGGGCCGCCCGGCGTCAAGCTTGGGTTGGCCCACTACGTCCACACGGTCCTGGCCGATACCGCTGAAGGAGTTGTCAACGCCGGTCGTGATGTTGAGCGGCCCGCCCGATTGCAGCGTGAGGATGCCGTTCGTCTGCCAGCCGCCCGCAATCAGGCCAAGCGCCCGGTTGCCCTTGAGGGCCGGCAGCACGTAGTTGAACGAACTGGTGAGCCGGGCCGCGCGATGAAAGCTGGACACCGCGTAGTCGCGCTCGATCCGGTCGAACGGATGCGCATTGCCGTTGCCCTCAAACGCCGTGTTGGAGAGCAGGTCCATCGTCTTTTGCCAGCCGAAGCCGGCAAGGAAGGTGAGGTTGTGAGCCACGCGGCGTTCGGCGCTCAGCACCAGGGCATGATAGTTCGCCCGGCCGTAGGTGCCCGAGAACGTCAGTTGGGTGAACTCGGGACGCGCGCGCCGGCGGTCCGTGTTCGTGCGGTCGGCGCCGGGGCCGAAGATGGCCGGGTTCAGTTCGGCGGCATGGAACAGCCGCCGGCTGTTCGACCCCTGGTAGGTCAGCCGCACCAGCGTGTCGCCGGTCAACACACGCTCAAGGCTCACGTTCCACTGGTAGATGTCGGGATAAGAGAACTTCGGGTCGTAGCCCACAAACAGATAGGGTTGCGGAAAGATCTGGGTCGAGGAGATCGGCCGCGGATGCGGAAACGGATTCGTGAAACCGCGATAAGGCTCGCGCGTGCTGAATGGCGCCGTGATGTCGACGCGCACCGAGTTCGGCGGCGAAGTGAGCTGCCGGTTGTAAGTCAGCGCGGACATCTGATCGTGGAAGCGGCCGAAACCCGCGCGCAGGCTGGTCTTGTTGTCACCGGTGAGGTTCACCGCAAGGCCCAGACGCGGGTCGAAGACGCCCCAGCGCGCCGGAACGCCGGAAATCGGCACACCCGGATCTCCGGCCACGAAGTGGCCCTTGGGCAGCGTCGGAAAGCGGCTGGATCTGGCGCCGCTCCGGTAGCCGTCCTCGGAATACTGCGAGATCTGAAGACCGTTGTCGACAAACGGCACAAAGGGGTTCCAGCGCACGCCCAGGTTCACGGTGATGCGGCGGTTGAGCTTGATGTTGTCCTGAATGTAGGCGCCCCACAGGCTGCGCCAGAGATTGACATAGAGAGGTGTGATTTGATTGAACGCGGATGGACGGCCGAACAGAAAGTCGGCCATGTTGTCGCCCGAATAGCGGCCGGCGAAGGCGTAGTTCCCGTCGGATTGGAAGTCCTGGTCAATCAGGCTCTGCTCGCGCGCGAAGTCGAAGCCGAAGTCGATCTCGTGACGGCCCTTGAACCAGCTCCAGCCATGCTGCAGGCCATACTGGTTGCGCGGAATACGCGACAGAGCGAACCAGGAAAGCCCGAAGTAATTGGCGATGCTCATCGAGAACACGTTGTAGTTCGGGTTGGCCAGGGACGCCACTTGAATCCCGTAGTCGCGATGGCCCGGGAAGTCGGGCGACGTGCCTGTGGGCAGCACGCGGCTGAAGCTGGCGGTGGTGTTGGTGATGAGTGTGGGAGTGATGGTAAAGGTGTGGGCCGCCACCGAACTCTGGCTCACCCAGAACCGGCTGTTGTTCGCCGTCAGAAGGTTCTGCTTGTCGATGATCGCCGGCACGTCCAGCTTGTCGAAGAAGTAGCGGCCGCTCAGATGGTGCCGCGTGCCGATGTAATGGTCGCCGCGCGCCAGCACCTGGTTGTTGTCGGTTCGCGACCTCCGCACGAAGAACGTCTGGCCGTCGGCCTGTTGGGCCACCGGCACAATCGACAGCACGCGAAGCGCGATCGGGTCCAGTTGCGACGCCGGAATGATGTTGCCCGGCACCGGCATGCGCGTCCGCGGATCCAGCAACTGCGTGCGCAACGCCGTGAAGTCACCGCGCCGCTGAGCCGCCGTGGGGACAACCGCGGAGAGAGTCGGCGGGTCCTGCCGCACCTTTGTGCCCTGCCACGACCCGAAAAGGAATGTCCGGTTCTTCTGAATCGGGCCTCCCAAGGCGAAGCCGTATTGATTGCGCCGCAAGCCGTCGTTGCGGTTGGCGAAGAAGTTCCGCGCGTTCAGGCTGGCATTCCGGACATACTCAAACACCGCGCCATGAATCTCGTTGGTGCCGGACTTGGTGACGATGTTCACCACGCCGCCGCCGCGCCCGCCGAACTTGGCCCCGTAGTTGTTGGTCTGAAAGCTGAACTCCTGCACGGCATCGGGGTTCGGCACCACGTTGGCCACTTCGGTGTAGGGATCCTCGTGAAGGCCGCCGTCCATCACGAACGTTGTCGAGTTCCCGCGCCCGCCGCTCGCCGAAATCAACTCACCCGCGGCCTCGGGCCGCGTCGAAGCCTGGTTCCAGGTGCCCGGCGCGGAAAGCGTTCCCGGCGTCAGGCGCATCAGTTGCAGCACGTTGCGCCCATTCAATGGCAGGTCCGTCATCATCGTCTGGTTCACCACCGTATTGAGCGTCGCCGTCCGTGTGTCCACCGTGGCCGCGTTCGCCTCAACCGTCACCGACTCGGTCACCGACCCCACCTTCAACTCCGCGTGGACCGTCGCCTGCTGGCCCACCTGCAGAACGATGCCGGAGACGTTGTGCGTCTGGAAGCCCTGCGCCGAGACGGCAATCGTGTAAGCGCCCGCGGGCAGCGCCGAGATCACATAGAACCCCTCGGGGCCCGATGTCGTGGTCCGCTCCGTGTTACGGGCGGCATGACGAACCGTGATCTGCGCGCCGGGAATCGCCGACTTGCTCGCGTCGCGGACTTCCCCGGCAATGGAAGCCGTATCGCGCTGTCCAAACAACAGCGGCGCGAACAGGAAGGCCGAAAGGGTTGCACATCGCATGGAAGTCTCCTTTGGAATGAGAAATGCTATCACAGGAGGCGGCGGCAGTGGGATATACTGGACCGGAGTAAGTCCATGAAGATCTTAGTGGTTGGCGGATATGATCCATCGGACCCCGACGCGGAAGAAATCCGTGCCTGGGCGGCGAGCCTCGGCCAGGCGATCGTCCAGCGCGGCCACACGCTGATCGGCGGGTGCATGACCGGATTCGACGCCGATGTCGCGCGGGCTGCCAATGAGGCCGCCAACGGCGCCCAGGATCGCGTCATCAGCTACGTTCTGGCCAAGTCGAAGCCTTCCCATGAAATCGGAAGGCTCATCAACTCCCAGCTGACCAGTTGGGATCCGGGCCACAACCATGACATCAAGTTCGCTCCGGAGCCCATCCATCAGGCGGATGTCATCGTGCTGGTGCGCGGCTACGAAGGTTCCCGGCGCGCCGCCCACTGGGCGCGATTTCTGGATAAGCCCATTCTGCCCGTGGCCTACTTCGGCGGAGCGGCCAAGGATATCTATGACTCCATCCGTGCCGATGTGCCGGCCGCCTTCAAGGGCCGCCTGGATCTGGACGACTTTGAGACGCTGAACGCCTACGGCCAGGAGGCCCGGAGCGCCGGCCGTATCGTCGAACTGGCCGAACGCGCCGCCATGTCGCGCCGGGTGATGGTCGTCATGTCGTACCGCAATGAGAAGGAACTGAAGAACTACTACGACGCGGTCTGCACGGTCTGCCAGTCACCGGAGTTCAGTATGTCGTGCGCACGCGTGGATCAAACGAACACGCGCGACCACCTGCGGCCGCGCATCGTGGAAGAGATCCGTCACACACGGTTCGTGATCGCCGATATCACGCACTCGAGCCCCAATGTTCTCTTTGAACTGGGCTTTGCACGCGGGATCGGCCGGGACACAATCGTCACCGCCAAAGAGGGCACCCAACTGCCCTTCGATGTCGCCGATCTGCCCTGCACCTTCTGGGACCCGGCCGATCTGCTCACCTTCCGTGAGGAACTGGCCGTCCGGGTCCGGCAGTTCGGCGGCGCCCCGGGACACCATACCACCGCCGGCGGCCGCTGACCACCACCGCGGCAGGGTGCTGGCCGGCGAACATTCTTTTTCTCAAAGGTGTAAGATGGATGAACGAGGTATCGTGTGGAGCCTTGCGCCACACAGAAAGGGGTTAGATTATGAACAGATTCAAGCTGTCGGTCTGTGCGCTCGCATTGCTTCTGCTTGCGGCGGCCAGTCCGGCGAATGCCCAGGTTCTCTACGGTTCGATCGTCGGCTTGGTGGAGGACCCGACCGGAAGTGTGGTCCCGGGGGCCAAGATCTCCGCGACGAACAAAGGAACGGGGCTCTCTCTCGAAGCAACCAGCGACGCCAACGGGCAGTTCTCCCTGGTCAACGTGCCGCAGGGCGCCTATGACATCAAGGTCACTGCTTCCGGATTCAAGTCGTCGTCACGCACCGATCTCGGTGTGACGGTCAACACCGTGAGCCGCGCCAACTTCAAGATGGAAGTGGGCCAGATCACCGAACAGATCACCGTGGCGGCCGAAGTCGCCCAGTT
This sequence comes from Acidobacteriota bacterium, assembly GCA_016870915.1. GTDB lineage: Bacteria > Acidobacteriota > Terriglobia > Bryobacterales > Bryobacteraceae > VFZY01. The sequence goes on from VFZY01000049.1 coordinate 4,975, forward strand.
GCAGACGGACAAGAGCGATACCCACACGGAGATCCGCTCGTCCCAGGTGCGCGCTCTGCCGCTCCCCGGCTACCGCAACTACCAGAGCCTGATCAATCTGGTGCCGGGCGCCACGCCTGCCTCGTTCCAGAACTCGATCACTGATACGCCGGGCCGTTCGCTGCGCACCAACATCAACGGCACCAACGCCAACAACAACGTCACCCGCATCGACGGCGCGGCCAGCGTCAACCTCTGGCTGCCGCACCACGCGGGTTATGTGATGCCCGCCGAGATGGTGGAAACGGTGAACGTTACCACCACCGCCGGCGACGCCGAGCAGGGCATGGCGGGCGGCGCTGCCGTCACCGTGGTCACCAAGAGCGGCACCAACGAAATCCACGGCAGCCTGTTTGAGTTCCATGACAATCAGCGGATGCGGGCGCGCAACTTCTTCTTCACGCCCACCACGGTGAAGCCGGTCCGGATCTACAACAACTTCGGCGGCACCATCGGCGGACCCATTGTGAAGAACAAGCTGTTCTACTTCTACAGCTACGACAACAGCAAGGAACGCAGCGGCGCATTCGGACGCTATTCGGTGCCGACGAACGACATCCGCACCGGCGACTTCAGCGCTATCGCCACCCGGATCCTCGATCCCATGACCTCAGCACCGAATGCCCCCGCGGGACGCCAGCAGTTCCCCGGCAACCGGATTCCGGCCAGCCGCATCAGCCCCATCGCGCAGCGCATTCAGGGCTTCTACCCATCGCCGAACATCGCCGGTGAAGCCCAGAACAACTACGCCGCGGGCGCCACGCCGCAGTTCAATCGTGCCTATCACGATGTGAAGATCAACTTCCAGCGCACTTCCAACCACATGATCTGGGGCCGCTATGGCGAAATGAACGCTCTCGTCGGCGGCAGGGGTATCTTCGGCGACGGCGTCGGACCGGCTCCGGGTTCGGACCCCGGCCTGGGTGACACCCGAGTGCGGAACATGTCCGCCGGCCACAACCTGACCCTTTCTCCCACCCTGCTGCTCGATGGCGTCTTCGGCTATCAGCGCCAGGATCAGGTGGTGCAGGGCCAGGACTTCGGCAAGGACTTCTCGCAGACGCTCGGCATCCCCGGCATCGGCGGAGCAGATCCCCGCGAGAAGGGTTTTCCCAACATCGGAATCAACGGCTACAACGGCTTCGGCGTTCCCGGCTGGATGCCGCTCGAACGCATCGAGGAGAGCTTCACCACCACGCACACTGTGCGCTGGCTGAAGGGCGCCCACAGCGCCGCCTTCGGATTTGACGGCGTGTTGCACCGGTTGAACCACTGGCAGCCGGAACTCGGCGCCGGTCCCCGCGGCAACATCAACTTCAATGGTGGCGCCACCGGCGCGGGCACGTTCAACAACTTCAACGGCTACGCCGCCTTCCTGCTCGGCCTGCCCAACATCATGCAGAAGAGCATCCAGCATGTGCTGGCCACGGGCCGCGAGTATCAGTTCGGCATGTATGCGCAGGACCGCTGGCAGGTCAATCGCCGGCTCACCCTGAACTTCGGCCTCCGGTACGAATACTACCCGCTGATGGGCCGTTCGAACGGCAAGGGCATTGAGCGGCTGGATCCGGAAGCCAACCTGGTCTACCTGGGTGGCCGCGGCAGCAACCCGCGCAGCAACGGCTTCACCGTCAGCAAGACCCTGTTTGCTCCGCGCATGGGCATCGCCTACCGCTTGAATGACACCACCGTCATCCGCACCGGCTACGGGATGAACTACAGCCCGCTGCCCTGGTCGCGGCCGCTGCGCGGCTTCTACCCGCTCACGGTCAACTTCGCCTTTCCGGCCAACACCGACAACGAATGGGTCCGGTCGCTGGCCCAAGGTATTCCTCCCGTCACCGGTCCCGACCTGACGAGCGGCGTTGTCCCGCTGCCCGCGGCGGCTGACATGCGCAGCCCCATCAAGGGTGAAATCAACCGCGGCTACATCCAGAGCTGGAACTTCACCATTGAAAAGCGGCTGCCCGGCGAGTTCGTCACTTCGGTGGCTTACGTCGGCACCCAGACCACACACCAGTTGGCGGACCGCGACATCAACAGCGGCCAGGTGCTCGGCGCCGGCAATGCCGGCCGCCCGTACTCGGCCCGCTTCGGCCGCAACATCGGCACGCTGATGTGGGACGGCTACCTGAGCAGCAACTACCACGCCCTTCAGACGTCCATCCGCCGCCAGGCCAAGAACCTGATGGTGCAGGGCGCCTACACCTGGTCAAAGGCGATCAACTTCGCCGATGACGAAGGCTGGCAGGGTGTCACTTACAACTGGGGTCCTGTGTTCCGGCGCAACCGCGCCGCGGCCGGGTATGACCGCCGCCACATCTTCCAGTTGGGCTACGTCTACGACCTGCCGGTCGGCAAGGGACAGCGCTGGGCCAATAGCGGTCCGGTTTCGCATGTCCTTGGCGGCTGGACCATCAGCGGCGTGACCGCGGCCTTCACCGGCACTCCGTTCACCCCATCTTCTCCCGGCGGTACACTGAACCTGCCTGGCAACGCCCAGACTCCGGATCAGGTGAAGTCGACGGTGGGCCGTCTCGAAGGCATCGGACCCGGCAAGACGTTCTACGACACGTCGGCCTTTGCCCCCGTCTCCGTTCCCGCGGGCACGTTCCGCTTCGGCAGCATGGGCCGCAACAGCCTGCGCAACCCCGGCGTGCTCCGCACCGATCTGACGCTGGGCAAGACCATCGCGGTCACTGAAAGGCTCAACGTGATGTTCCGCGCCGAAGCCTACAACTTCACCAACAGCCGCCTCTCCACGGGCTTCGCTTCAGCTGACGTGACCAACCCGAACTTCCTTCGGGTGCTGGGCGCGTTCGATGAACGCCAGTTCCGCCTGGGCTTGAGGATCGGCTTCTAACCCGGACTCAATCCGGCCGACATTCCGGGCCTGCCGAGGCGGAGACGCCCCGGCAGGCCCGCTTGTTTTACCTGACAATGCGAACGGTTTTCCGAGTCGAGGAACTGCCGCTCACCAACGACACCCGATGCACCGGAACGCCATACTCGGCGGCCAGGAACCGCAGCAGTTCCGCGTTCGCCCGGCCGCGCTCCGGCGGCGCCGCGATGCGCACCTTGCGGGTTCCGTCCGCCATCTCCCCGCACCACGCGGTCTTCCGCGCGCCCGGCGACACCTTGAGGGCGAGCGTTACCGGACCTTCCATACAGCCGTCTCCCCAGCCTGGATCACGCGCGGCGCGGCTGTCCGGAACAGGGACGGCCCAGGGCCACCGGGCGCCAGGAAGAACACCTTGCTGATCGCTTCCACTTCACAACTGCCACCCGCTGGAGCCGGCTTTGAGCGATCTGACGGCACATCCACCAGACACTCGGCGCCAATCTCCGCCACAGCGTCCGGTGAGGTGCCCGGCGGCAACTCCACTGTCGAGCGCATCCAGCCGCTGCGTTCAATCGCATAGTCCGCACGGCCCAAATGCGAGGCTCGCCACAGCGCTTCGTCCCTCAGCCGCACCCGCACGGCCACCCGGGCATGCGTCTGGCGCGACTTCAGTTCCACGTACAGGTAGTTCTCCGGCCGGCTGATCTTCTGCCCGTCCACGGTGCCGAACGGCCGCAGCTTCGATTCGCGCTCCAACTCCTCCGACATCGCGCGATACATCCACGGCGCCCTGTCCATCACGGCCTCGCGGGACTCCCGCGACAGGTCCACAAGCACCGGCGCCAGTTGATACCGTATGGCCGTGGGCGCCTCACCCGCCACCATGTTGTTATCGGTCACCGGCACCAGCAGCGGGTGGTCGCCATCGAACGGGCCCGCGTAGGCCACATCCTGATGATTGCGCGTCTGAATGATGGCCTTCCGGCGCTGGCCCGCCGCGTCCAGATAAACGCGGTAGATGTACTCGATGTCCGTGGTGCGGCCCCACCGCGCCATCAGCGCCCGCGTCGAGGTGCCGCCGTCTTCGTTTGAAAAGATCACCGTGTACTCATGCACCGTGAACTCGCCCTGGCGCGACGCTTCGGCGTACATCAGCAGCGGCACGTCGCTCGACCGGCCCAGCGTGTTGGCCCGCGCGAACAGCACCGGTGCATGGCGCTGCATCGCCGAATCGTCCAGGCTGACGCGGCTGGCATCCAGTTCGAAGCCTTCGCCAGTGAGCGTCACGGTGTGCCGGCCAGCCGCCAGATGGCCCAGTTGAACCCGGTAAACCGCGCCGGCGGCCCCGGCCGCGAGCGTCAGGTGATGCACTGGCGCGCCCGGCCGCTCGATGGCGATCACCGGCAGCACCTCGCCCGGAACGCGGGGCTGCGCCTTGGGCGAGCGCAGCGTCAATTCCGCCACGGCATGCCCGGCCGAGGGTAATTCAAACGCCACTGAGCGCGTGGCCGCCGGCAACAGCACGGCCGCCATCAGAGCAAGTACGCTACGTGCCACCGCGGCAATCAGCTTGCGAGTCGGGCACGGTTTCTCAAGCACAGTCTCCACCCACGCTTCCTCGGGCGCGCCGCGCATCGCATCGGGCCAGCCCGTGAGAACCAGGATACGCGGCCTGCGCGCCAGTGTGTGGAGATACCGCACCAACTCCAGTCCCTGCGAGGCCTCGGGAAGGCGCAGGTCCATGAGAACGGTGTCCGGGGCGCACTCCGCCGCGGCGGTCCGGGCGGTTTCAAGCGTGGCGGCGGTCTCTACTTCGAACCCTTGGGCTTCGAAGAGAAGGCGCCGCACTTCCATCTGATCGCGGTCGTCTTCAACCAATAGCAGCTTTCGCATCAACCAAACTGGATGGCGGCGATCACCAGTTGCGGCGCCCCCTGATTCCAGCTTCCGGGCAGCGTGTCGAACGGCAGCCGGAACGGGCGCGTTTCGCCGGGCTTCAACCCGGCGCCACGGTTGCGGACAATGGGGATCCGTTCGCGCAAAACCACCTGGCCATAGGGGTCGTAGAAGACGCAGTTCACCTCGACGGCATTGAGCACACGGTCGCCCGCGTTGGTGATCTTCCCCAGGATCTCCACCACCTGCTGGCCGCCGTAGCTCTCGGTGGCCTTGATCCCCACGTCGCTCAAACGCAGGTTGCGCACGTAGGCCTTGGCTTCGGGCGTGATGGCGGCGGGTGGCGGAGCCATCGCCGGTCCGCGCTGCAGATACCAGACACCGCCGGCAAGCACCACGGCGCCAATGCCAATGACGCCCAGCATCACCGGGCTGGGGCCGGAGTTCGTCCTAGTTGCCACTGATGGTCATCTCCCGAATTAGCAATGTGGGCGATGCGACGGAACCGCGGAACTCAAGGTCATTGCCGATTGCCTCGATGTCCCGCAGCATCTGCTTCAGATTGCCGGCGATCGTGATCTCACTCACCGGGTAGGCGATCTCGCCATTCTCGATCCACACCCCGGCGGCGCCGCGCGAGTAATCGCCGGTCACTGTGTTCACACCCTGGCCGAGCAGTTCAGTCACCAGCAGGCCCGCCCGAATCGATTGTATGATATCGCCCGGCGTCTTGCCGCCCGGCTCAAGAAACAGGTTGCCGTGATCCACGGAGGCGTTGCCGGAAAGGCCGCGCGACGCGTTGCCCGTGGTCCTCATGCCCAGCTTCCTGGCCGTGTAGCTGTTGTGCAGGAAGCTCTTGAGCACGCCGTTTTCGATCACCAGGGTGCGCCGCGTCGGCACACCTTCGTCGTCAAACGGCGAGGTGCCGAACAGACCGGGCAGCGTGCCGTCGTCGATGAGCGTCACGCCCTCGGCGGCCACGCGCTCGCCCAGGCTTGCGGCCAGGAAACTCGCCTGGCGGTAGACCGAATCGCCGTCCACCGCTTCAAAGATGTGGCCAAGCAGGGACCGCGCCGTGCGCGGCTCAAACACAATGGGTGCCTTCTGCGTGGGCACCTTGCGCGCCCCCAACCGGCGCAGCACGCGCTCCGCCGCGCGCCGGCCTACTTCGGCCGCTGGTTCAAGGCGCGATGCGCTCCGCGCCACCGTGTACCAGTAATCGCGCTCCATGGTTTCGCCCTGGCGTGCCACCGGAACCGCGCTCATCGAGCAACTCGACGTCCGGTAGCTCCCCGTGAAGCCCAGCGAGTTCGAGAAGTATCGCGCGCCCAGATTGGAATCGAACCCCGCGCCCTCCGAATTCGTGATACGCGCATCGGCGTCAAGCGCCGCTGCCTCCGCCTCCTTCGCCCACCGGATCTTCAACTCCGGATCGAGCGCCGCGACATCGTCGTTGTAGATGCCGAGGTTCAACTCGTGGCGGCCCAGGTCCGCCGGATCCGGAAGGCCGGCATGAGGATCTTCCGTGGTGATGCGCGCATTGTCCACCGCCGAGGCCACCATGCGCCGCAGCCCGTCCAGCGAGAGATCCGATGTGTACGCGCTGCCCGTGCAGCCGCCCACAAGCACCCGCAGACCCGCCGCGCGCGACCCCGCCTGCTTCAACTGCTCAATCTCGCGCATCCGCACACTGGCCGAAAACTCCTCGCCTTCGGCCACGGTGCATTCGGCGCCCGTCGCCCCGCGGTCAAGCGCCATGCGGACCACGTCGGCTGATAACTGTTCGTAGGAAGTTGTATCGAAGGCCATGGCTCAGGCAACTCCCCCCACGGTCATCTTGTCGATGCGAACGGTGGGGATGCCCACGCCCACCGGGATGCTCTGGCCTTCCTTGCCGCAGATGCCGATGCCTTCATCCAACTTGAGGTCGTTGCCCACCATGCTGATCCACTTGAGCGCTTCGGGCCCATTGCCGATCAGCGTCGCGCCGCGCACCGGGCGCGTCAGCCGGCCGTCTTCAATGAGGTAGCTTTCGGAGGCCGAAAACACGAAGTTCCCGCTGGTGATATCCACCTGGCCGCCCCCGAAATTCACGCAGTACAACCCTTTTGGCACGCCGCGGATAATCTCCTCGGGGTCGCTTTCTCCCGCCAGCATGAACGTGTTGGTCATGCGTGGCAGAGGGATGTTCTGATAGTTCTCGCGGCGGCCCGAGCCGGTGGCTTTGGCGCCTGTCAGCCGGCTTGAGAGCTTGTCCTGAAGGTAGCCGCGCAGGATGCCGTTTTCGATCAGCACGTTCGACTGCGTGGGCTCCCCCTCGTCGTCCACGTTGAGCGAGCCGCGGCGGTTGGCGATGGTGCCATCATCCACCACCGTGCACAACGGGCTGGCCACCTGCTGGCCGATGCGGCCCGTGAACGCTGAAGTGCCCTTGCGGTTGAAGTCGGCCTCAAGCCCATGCCCCACCGCCTCATGCAGCAGTACACCGGGCCAGCCGGAACCCAACACCACCGTGGTCTCCCCGGCCGGCGCATCCACGGCATCAAGCTGCACAATCGCCTGGCGTGCCGCCTCCCGGGCAAAGTACTCCGGTGTTTTCTCTTCCAGGAAATAGTTGAGTTCGTGGCGGCCGCCGCCGCCCGCGTAACCCTGCTCCGGCGTGCCCTCGGCGGATTCGCGTGCCAGCGCCATCACACTCAGACGGGCCAGCGGCTGCCGGTCGAAACTGAGCGTGCCCTCGCTTGTCGCCACCAGCACATGCCTCAGATTGTCGGCATAGGTGGCCTGCACCTGGAACACGCGCGGATCATAGGCGCGGGCCGCCCGGTCGGCGCGCTTGATCAATTCGGCGCGAGCGGCCAGCGCCGTATCGATGGGCGCCGTCAGCACCGGGTAGAGGTTGCGCCGCGCGGATTCCGTGAAGCCTGTCTTTTCCACCTTCGAAGGTCCGCTGGCGATGCAGGCTGCCGTTCTGGCGGCTTTCAGAATGCGCTCCGGACTCAGGTCGTCGGAGTAGGCGTAGCCGGTCTTCTCCCCGGCCAGCACACGCACTCCAACGCCCAGCGTGACACCCTGGCTGGCCGTCTTGACGATGCCTTCGTCGATGGAAAGAACGGTGCTGGCGAAATACTCGAAATAAAGGTCGGCATAGTCGCCGCCACAGGAAAGGGCCTCGGAAAGATAACGTTCCAGGTCGCGCTCCCCAATGCCAAAGTGGCGCGCGAAATACGAATCGGAAATACCCACAATTTCAGGCTAGCAGACGCCGTTTCATTTGCTGGCGGCGGGGCGGAACGCGGTGGCCTCCTTGAAGGCCTCAAGCGTGTTGAAGGCGATGGGGCAGTAGGTGGCCCGGTCGGGCATGTCCCACATGCGGGCGACGATGGAACCCGGTCCACGGACCAGATGCGGGAACTGCTCGCAGGTCTGCGGGCGGGCCTCATAGACCGTGCAGTGATTGCCGTCCAGGAACACACACCCGCCCGCGCCGCGCTTCAGAATCAGGCCCTCATCCGCAGTCTCCTCGGTATAGTCGCGGATAAACACGGCTCGCGAAACGCGCAGCAGTTTGGCCAGCCGCTCGATATCGCGCTCGGTGACGCACGCCGTGGCCTCGCGGCAGCAGTTGGCGCATGTGGTGCAGTCGATTTGCGACTCCACCTGCTCGGCGATTACCCGCAGGCGCCGGTCCGGAAACGAACGCCGCTTCAGATGCTGGCGCAACTTCAGGTTCTCCGCGCGCAGTTTCTCGCCCTGCCGCCGGATCTCGGTCAGATCGGTAATCACAGCGTCCCGCAGATCGCCACTTCCAGACCCAGTGCCTGGAATGCCGCGGCCTTCGCGGCCAGCCCCCGCACAGCCGCGCCGCGATCGGGCGCATACGCCACCTGGATGTGATTCGCCTTGTGCCGCGCCATCATCTGGTCGCGCGACACGCCGCGCGTCACCGCGTGCATGATGGGCCATTGCGGTGTGGTGACGCTCCAGCGGCGCTCGGTCTCCGCGCGCGGCAACTCAACCGATTCCGCCAGCCCCAGATCGGCCTTCAGCACGCCCTTGTCGACGTAGACCCGGCTCCAGACCACCTCTCCCGGCTTGCTGATGCCCTTCACCGTGCCGCCGCCCAGACGGAAGTACATGGGAGGCTGCCGTTCGCTGGTTGTGCCCGCGTAACCGCCAATAAAGTGCTGCGGCGGCGCCGCGCCCGAGATTTCGAACACCCAGACGAACCGGCCCTGGTAATCCTCGCCGTACCGCACATCGTGCAGCGTGTTCTCCGGGTCATACCCAAGCTGGCGCCACAGCCAGTAGGTCAGCAGACCGTCCAGCCCGGCGCATTCGTCCACTTCGTTGAAGTGCGGCAGTGCTTCACCGGCATAAAGCAGACGGCCATCATGGGCGTACGCGGGCGGCCGGTCGGCGTTGTTGAGCAATCCCTCCACCAGGTCCGATGCCGGGGACAGATCCTTCAACCCCTGCTGATACTGAATCCCGATGGTGTCGCAGCCGAAGTCGTCCGCAATGCGCAAGGCCGCGATGTACATGCGGCACTGGTCCAGGATCTGGGCATCGGTCAACTCGGTCTCTTCGTCGCTGCCGGTGAGGAATCGCATGCCCCTGGCGTCCAGCCAGTCGCGCACTGCCTGCGCCTCGGCGGCCGTCACCTCGCGCATCGCGGCGTAGAGGGCGGATTGGCTCAAGCGCTCCTTGAACACGCCGGTGGGGTGCAGCAGTTCATCGGGGATGATGGCGTTGTACATCCCCATGCAGCCTTCGTCGAAAACACCCATGATGTGTTTGCGCCGGCGGAACGCCGCTCCGAACGCCGCGCCTTGCTCCAGAGCATCCGCGGGCAGCCCGGCCTCCGCAACGCCGCGCACGTGGCTGGTGTCGTGCGTCACCGCCTGGCCCCCAAGCCAGCGCGCCAGTCCATCGCGAAACGCGGCGTCGGTGAAGTCCGCGCTCCAGAGCGTGGAATACTCGATGCCCGCCTTGGTCAGCGACCCGTTCAGGTTCAGCATGCCGACCAGACCGGGCCACTCCCCACTCCAGTTGGCCACCGTGAGAATGGGTCCGCGATGCGTGTAGAGTCCGTGCAGAAGATGGTGCGAATACTGCCACACGGCCTCGCACACAATGAGTGGGGCCGTGGGCGGAATCTGCCGGAAGACCTGCATGCCATGCTTCTGGCTGTCGATGAAGCCGTGGCCCTTGGCGTCATCGTACGGATGGCCGCGCACGATGGTGTGCCCCAGGGACTCAACGGCGGCGATCACCGCCGCTTCGGCGCGCTGCTGGGCAGGCCAGCACTTCCGGTTCGCGGCAAGGCGAAGGTCACCATTGGCGACCAGGTAAACGGACTCAGGCATACGAGCCCATTGTGGCACTTCGGCCGCCAGGGGTCGGGAGTGGCAGGGGTCCGGGCCAATGGTAATCTGGAAGTAGGCCGGTTCGCACGGTGAGCCAGGCCATCCTCCCTTTCAGTGTTGACCTGGTAGCTCAGTCGGTAGAGCATCTGACTTTTAATCAGAGGGTCGCGGGTTCGAGTCCCGCCCGGGTCACCATCCCTTTTCATCTTCCCGCTCAACCACTTGCGGACCACGCTCGGCTTCGTGTGCCATCCCAGGTGTTTTGACTCGTCAAAACGCAGCAACATAAGTGTTTGCGCATGATGGGGGTGAGGTGATCTCCGCCTCACCCCTAAACGTACGTTGCGCGACTCTTGTTAATTATAATTAACAGTGCTAGCATATCGATAGTGAACATTTCGATCACAGCTTGGCCGGTCACTGGTTGGTTTTGCGCCGTTCTAGCCGCTCTGCCAGCCGCCGGGCAGGCCACTGCCGTCATCCAGGGGCGTGTCATCGACCCCACCGGCGCCCCCGTTTCCGAGGCCGTTGTCACTGTCAGCAACCCCGTGGCCGGTCTCCACAAGCGCATCGAGACCGGGATCGATGGCCAGTTCACTGTGGGGAATCTGCCCTTTCAGGCCTACCGGATTGGCGTGGACCGCGAGGGGTTCGCTCCGTTTCGCTCCGAAGTGGCCGCGCGCTCGAACGTACCTGTCGAGGTGACGGTGCGTCTGGAGTTAACCACGGTCTATCAGAACCTCAGTGTCAGCGCCAACGCGGGAGCCCTGCTGGTGGACCCGGGCGAAACCGGCACCCGTGTCCAGATGAACCAGAACCAGATTGACCGCATGGCTCTTCAGGCCGGGAATCGCGGCCTGGAAGCCGTGCTTGCCACCTTCCCCGGTTTCTCCATGAACGCCAACGGGGCCATCCATCCTCGCGGCGCGCACAACCAAATGACCTTTGTCATCGACGGCATGCCCATCACCGACCAGTTGACCGGAGCCTTCGCCAACGCCGTCGACCCGAACATCGTCCAGACCGTCGACCTCTATACGGGCAACATCCCCGCCGAGTATGGCAGCAAAGTCTCTGCTGTGGCCAGCGTCACTACACGGGCCGGCCTCGGTTCGGGGCGGCGCTTGGGGGGGACCACAACGCTCAGCGCCGCGGGGTTCGACACCGCTTCCCAGGTGACATCGCTTAGCGGTGAATCGGGACGCGTGGGCTACACCGTGCTCGCCAACACCATGGAGAGCCATCGCTATCTTGACCAGGTGTCGCTCGACAACCTCCACAACGGCGGCAATTCCGCCCGCGCCTTCGCTCGCGCCGATATCCAGGCCACCGGGCGCGACGTGGTGCGTTTGAACGCGCTGGCCGGCCGGTCCTCGTTCGAACTGGCCAATCTTCGTTCCCAGCAGGAGAATGGCATGCGCCAGCGCCAGCGCCTGGAAGACGGCTCCCTGTCGCTCGGCTGGGTGCATCTGCTGAGCCCGGTGGCGAGCATCGACAGCACAGTGTCTTACCGCAGTTCGCGAGCGTTGCTGCTGCCCAGCCCCGGTGACATTCCCGTAACCGCGTGGCAGGACCGCCGCATCGAAACCTACACCGCCTGGAACCGCTTCAACCTCACACGCGGCGCGCACAATCTGAAGGCCGGTATCGACGGCCAGTGGTTCCCGGTGCGGGAAGCGTTCCGCTTCGGCGTCACGAGCGCGGATTTCAACCGGCCTGGCACCGAAGACTACATCGCCACTCTGGCCGCGCATGACCTGACGCGCGGCGGCCGGCAGTTCACATTCGCCCGGCGCTCCACCGGCCGCCTGGCCAGCGGCTTCGTTCAGGATCAGGTACGCCTGGGGCGCTTCCAGATCTCGGCTGGACTGCGCTTTGACGACTACCGGTTCCTGGTGCGCGGCAGCCAGTGGCAGCCGCGGGTGGGCTTTTCCTTCCACCTGCGCGAGACCGGCACCGTGCTGCGCGCCTCCTACAACCGCACCTATCAAACGCCGCCCAACGAGAATCTCCTGCTCGCCAGTTCCAGCGAATCAAGCGTCCTTGTCGATCCCGATGCGCGCCTCACCCTGGGCGGCGCCCTGGCCCTGATCCAACCGGAGCGCCAGAACTTCTTTGAAGCCTCCGTGCAACAGGGCGTGGGAAGCCAGGTGAGCGTCTGGGCCTCGTATTATCACAAGAACTCGCGGGATCAGCAGGACAACAACAACTTCTTCAACACCGGCGTGATTTTCCCGATGGCCCTGGCCAGCATTCGCGTCAACGGGCTGGAAGGGCGCATGGTGTTGACCCCCGTGCGCGGCTTTAGCGGAAGCCTCAGCATCACGCACGCACGCGCCGTGTCCACCCCGCCGTTCACCGGCGGCCTGTTCATCGGAAACTCCGCTGTAAGCCTGCTCAACCAGGGCCCGTTTCTCATCGATCACGATCAGGCGCTGGCGGTTCACGGCGTGGCCACCTGGACCAGCCGGCGCGGCTTCTACACCACGGCGAGCGTCCGCTACGACAGCGGCCTGGTGGCCAATCCCTCGGACCCCGAGGCCGTCGCCGCCGACCCTGACTATGCGGACCTGCTGCCGCTCGTCAACCTCACCGCCGCCGTACCCCGGGTGCGGCCGCGCACCATCGCCGATCTGGTGGTGGGCTATGAACGGTCCCGCGACGGCAGCAAGCGCTGGGACCTCTCGCTGATGCTGACGAATCTCACCAACCGAACCGCGCTCTACAACTTCCAATCCATCTTCGTGGGCACCCGCCTGGTTCAGCCGCGCACGGCCGGCGTTCGTTTGCGCATCCACTTCTAATCTCGCTACCATTGCGCTGATGCGAACTATTGCCGCGCTGCTGGTGTCCTGCTCGGCCGCGTTTCCACAAACGCCGGGCGACCGCGCGCTCGACTATCTGGTGAACCTCATCCGCCTGGAGACCGCCAACCCGCCGGGCAACGAAACGCGCGCCGCGCGCTACCTGAAGAAGATCGCCGACGCCGAAGGCATTCCGAACGAACTGCTGGGTGACGATCCAAACCGCCTCAGCTTCCTGGCGCGGCTGAAAGGCACCGGCGAACTGCGGCCCCTGCTCATCATGGCCCACACGGATGTCGTCCCGGCCGACCCCACGCAATGGACCTCGCCGCCCTTTGCGGCCAATATCCGAGACGGCGTCCTGTATGGGCGCGGCGCTGAGGACACCCTGCAACTGGTGGCCGCCGAAATGGCCGTGATGGTGGAACTGAAGCGGCGCGGCGTGAAGCTGAAGCGGGACATCATCTTCCTGGGCGAAAGCGATGAAGAGGCCGGTTCAACCGCCATCCAATGGATCGTGAAGAACGCCTGGCACAAGATCGACGCCGAGTTCGCGTTGAACGAAGCCGGCTACAATGTGCCCGTCAAGAGCGGGTCACGGCTGTTCTTCGTCCAGACGTCGGAGAAGGTGCCGACACGAATCAAACTGATCGCACGTGGGACGGCGGGGCATGGATCGCTTCCACGAGCCGATAATCCTGTGGTGCATCTGGCGCGGGCCATCGACAAAATCGCTTCGGCGGAGATGCCCGTGAAGTTCGATACCACGACACGGCGCATGTTTGAGGAACTGGTGAAGGTGCCTGAGTACGCGCAACTCGCCATGGCGATTCCCATGATCGAAAAAGGGTCCACCATGGTGGTGCGTGAAATCGGCAAGCGGAACATGGGCCTTGCCTCGATCCTCAGCACCACGGTCTCACCCACCATGCTCGCCGCGGGCACCAAGATCAACGTGATTCCGAACATCGCCGAGGCGCAGATCGACATTCGCCGCCTGCCCAGCGAAACCCAAGAGGAGATCCATGACCGCATGCGGAAGCTCATCAATGACCCGGCGGTGGAAGTGGCGCCGGCCGGCGGCCAGCAGATGCCCGCCACGGAGCCCAGTTCGTTGACATCGGCGCTCTATAAGACCATGGAAAGCGTCCTTCTGGCGGCGCACCCCAACGGCCGCGTCATCCCCTACATGACCAGCGGAGGCACCGACGGCGCCTTCCTGCGCGACCGCGGCATGGCCGTCTACGGCGTGCCGTTCTTCGAACAGGAAGCAGGAGGCCACCTGCACGGCAACGACGAACGCATTTCAATCAGCAATCTTGCACGCGGCACGGAACTGCTGCTGAAGGTGGTCACTGAGGTTTCGCGCTGAGCGCGCCGCGCCGCCACTCAAGCGTGCGAGCCCGGGCGATGCATTCCGCGCCACTCTACAGATCACTGGGCTTCAGCCCGGTCTTTTCGGACAGCACCTTCATGGCTGTGGGCCCAAGCGTGACGCGATCATGGTAGGCGAACAACAAATCCGGCCATTCGGAATGCTCCAGAATTCGATGCGAGGTTCCGCTCTGCCGCTTGACCCGCCACCCAATCCGCAACAAAGCAGCCAAGGCGCGTCTCGCCTTGGTTGAAGGCCATGCCTGATTCTATTGAGGAAGCGCGCAAAACGGACTCGCTTCCGGCTTTCCTTCAGTCGCGTGTTCCCGGGCGCTTGGGGCCCGGGCCGGAGCGGTCCTTGCGCTTAGGCGGCAATGAAGGACACGCTCATCGGACCGGGGACGGCCTCCCCATGTTCCAAGCGGTCCGCGATCAGCCTGAGGGCGAGCGCCTGAACCGCCGCCGTTGCTTTCCTCTTCGACCGGCCGCAGGCGGTCACGCCGGGCAACGCTGGAATATCCGCCAACCAGCGGCCATCGTCCTCCCGCTCGTACGCGATGGCTAGCGAAAAAGCGTGAGGAACCCTGCGCATGCTCTCATCATGCTACCAACGTCCCGCTCGCAGGCGGAGCAGCCGGGCAACTTTTCTGAATGCGACAAAATACGGCGAGAAATCCCTCAGGCGACTGCTGGCCTGGCAGGTCAAAGCCATGATCGCCGGACTCGGCTCTCTCGAGAATCGCCTTCCGTCGCCCGTTCTCCTGAACGAACGGCGAGCCGCAATCGGTGCCTCGAAGAAGAGCACGATTGGACTCGACCGGCCTTCTACCTGCCTGGACAAGTAAACCGTCAGTTGTATGCGGTCGGTCAAATTACGACGCCCGGCAGGGGCGCAATGAACGAAGTGCGGTGAAGGGGCGTGGAGGCTAACGCTTGGCGGCTAGCTGCTTCAAGCAATCGGACCCCGCCGTCTTCCGCACAATCGTCTTCAGTTTCTCGGCGTCACCTTCCGCGCCCTGCCGCTGAATCGCCTCGCGATAACGCTCCTGCTTGTCCGCCAGATCCAACGGCGTCTCGTCCATCGAGTTCTTCGCATCCAGGGGTATACCCAAAGAATGCAGGTATGTCAACAACTCCGGCTTGCCTTCAATCGCTGCCAGATGCAGCGCCGTCTGCCCCCCGCGGGTCAGTGTGATGGCTTCGACCGGATCCGGAATCTTGTCACTCGGACTCCAACGGTCACGTACCCGGGCTCCGGCTTCCACCATGGTCCGCACCACTGCCACATCCCCCGCCAGCACCGCCACGGAGAACGGTGTATGGCCATCCTTGCGCAGCCGGTTCGGGTCGGCGCCGCGCCCGGCCAGCAGCTTCACCAGGGGAACGCTGCCCGAACTCGCCGCGATGTGCATCGGCGAGGAGCCCGCCGGGGCGGGGTTGATGCGGACATCGCCCGCCGGGCCGCCCGTGGGAAAGGTGGTTTGCGCATTCGGATCCGCGCCGGCATCCAGCAAGCGCCCCATCAGGGCCAAGGCGTCGTCCAGCTTCAAATCCGGGTCGTCGCCGCCCAACGCCAGCGCTGCGGCCGTCTGTCCGTAAGCCCCTCGCTGGCGGTTGCCCGTGCGTGCCGCCTGGGCCGTGGCCAGCGTGGCGCCATGCAGCGGCGTGTATCCGGTGCCATCCGCCGCGCGAGCCTTCGCGCCGCGTTCCAATAGCAGCCGCGCCATTGCCAGGTTGGGATGGAACTGCTGCGAACTGCCAGCCGTCGCCGGCGCCCCGCGTCCTGGCACAAACGTTCCCTTGGGCGGATCCCACTTGTACAACGCGGCCAGCAGCGGCGTCGTGCCGTCGGCCTGCGGCGTATCCACGTTCGCGCCGCGATCCAGCAGCAAACGCACGGACTCCAGGTCGTTCTTCTGAACCGCGAAGTGGATCGCCGTCAGCCCGCCCTTCTTTACCGCGTAGGTTCCGTCATTGTTCCACGGAATACCCGTTTTGCCCAGTGTCACCGTGGTGGGCAGGTAGTTCGTGTAGGTCACATCCCAGGACCGTGTCACGGCGTGGATGTTGGCGCCGCGCTGAACCAACATCACCACCGCTTCCGGATGTCCCGCCGCCCACATCAACGCCGTCTGCCCAAACCGGGACTCCAGCGCGTTCGGATTCGCGCCCCGGTCCAGCAGCAGCTTCAGGATATCCGTGCGCCCCAACCGCGCGGCACCCATCAGCGGCGTCTCTCCCGTTTCCCGTGCCGCATTGGGATTCGCGCCGTGGGCCAGCAGCAGCCCTGCCATCTCAGCCGATCCGGTGCTCACCGCGATCCCCAGAGGCCCCACGCCCAGTTCGTTCACCAGATTGGGGTCCGCCTTGGACCGAAGCAACAGGCGCGCGATCTCGACGTTGACGCGCACAGCGGCCCAGGCCAGGGCCGTGGCGCCATCCTCCTCGCGTTCGTTTACCGGAGCCCCGGCGCGCAGCAGGCGTTCCACCGCGGCTCGATCATCGGCACGCGCCGCCTCAATCAGCGCCTTCGGCCCTTCGGCCCATGCCGGCGCAACCAACATCGCCACCAAACCAGTTCTCACCACACCAGCCCAACGCATCGCCGGCCGCCTCATTGCCTACACCTCAAGCCGGCTGAAGCGGCCCGTGCTGTCGCCCAGCTTTTCCGTTGGAACGCCTGCCTTGTCCAGCATCGTGAGGTAGAGGTTGGTGAGCGGCGTCTCATCACCGGGCAGGGCAATGGACCGCCCGCCCTTCACACGCCCCGCCGCGCCGCCCGCCACAATGATCGGAAGGTCGCGCTGGCTATGCGAGGTGGGCACACTCAGGTTGCTGCCGAACAGGATCAACGAATGATCCAACAGCGTGCCGTTGCCCTCGCGCAGCGAGTCGAGTTTCGACAGGAAGTAGGCGAACAGCCGCGACTGGTCCACGTTGATCTTCGCCAGCGCATCCAGCTTCTCCTTCTCGAAGTTGTGATGCGAGATCTCATGGTGCCCCATCGAAATGTCGAGATGCGGAAAGTTGATCGACGTGGCTTCACGGGCGTAGAGGAATGTCCACACACGAGTGAGGTCGGCCTGCAGGGCCAGCGTCTGCAAATCGAACATCAACTTCACATGATCGGGCCACGCGTCGGGAGCGCCAGCCGGGCGCGTCATCTCCGGCAGATCCGCCGGGCGCTTGCGTGAGGCCACCCGAATGCGCCTCTCCACGTCGCGAATCGAATCCATGTACTCATCCAGCTTCCGCCGGTCAGGCGAGCCCAGGCGCTGCTTCAACTCCCGGATCCGCGCCACCACGCCATCCAGACTGCTCTGATCGCTGGCATCGCGCGCCGCCGCCGCCGCCGGGTCAATGCGTCCCCCTTCGCCGAACAGCCGCTCGAACACCTTGCGCGGATTGAATTCGAACGGCAGCGGTGTGGAGGCTGTCTTGAAGACCGGCCCGATATGCGCCGCTCCCGCCATGTTGCTTTCCGTGGACAACTCGAGCGAAGCGAACTGCGTATCCTTCCCCAACACCGCGGCCGCGATCTGATCGACGGAGACGCCAACGTGGATCTTTCCCTTCGTCGGCTCCACGCCGGTCATGAAGGACGCCAGCGCGCGATCATGGAAGCCGGCCTTGGTGCGGTCGGGGTCCGAAGACAGCCCGGTGATCACAACGAACTTCTCGTGGTGCGGAGCCAGCGGCTGCAGAGCCTCGCTCAGTTGATAGCCCGAGCCCTCGCCCTTCGGTTTCCACCGGGCCTGATCCACGCCCAGCGGATACATGATGAAGCCCAACCGGCGCACCGGCGCTCCCGGCGTCAGGCGTTCCGGCGTGGCCGCCGGAAGCATGGCGTCCAGCAGCGGCAATCCAATGCTGAGCCCGGCCCCGCGCAACAACGTGCGCCGAGGAAGGCTTCGTCGAGTGAGGAACATGGCGGTCAACGCTCCTGTGTCATGATCTTCTGCCGGTACCGGAAGGGCACGCTTTGCACCGTGGCCACAACCAGATCCTGAAACCGGTATCCGTCTCTTTCAGTTTGCCCCACGATGCGGCGCACCGTGGGCTGATCGCGCGCATCCAACTCGCGGCCCAGGGCGTACGTCAGCAGGCGCTCCACGGTGGCGTGAGCCAGTTCCTGCGCGCGGCTGGCGAGATGCTCCCGCAGCCCGCCGGCGCCGCTGATCATGACGCCGGTCGAAAGCGGGCTCGCCGGGTCGATCGCCTCGTCGCCATCGTGCGTGCGGTAACGTCCCAGCACATCGTAGTTCTCAAGCGCGAAACCCAGCGGGTCGATGCGGCTGTGGCAACCCGCGCAGCCCGGCTGCGCCCGGTGCCGCTCCACCTGCTGGCGCGTCGAGAGCTTCTTCCCATCGCGCGGACTCTCATCGAGCGGCGGCACCGTGGCCGGCGGAGGCGGAGGCGGAGAGTTCAAGAGATTATCCAGAATCCACTTGCCGCGCACCACCGGGGATGTGCGCGTGGCGTGCGACGTCAGCATCAGCACGCTGCCCTGCGTCAGCACGCCGCCCCGTCCCGACTCCGGCGCCAGCGCCACCCGCCGGAATCCCGGGCCCGTCACGCCTGGCACGCCATAGTGCGCCGCCAAACGGTCATTCAGGTAGGTATGGCGCGCGTTGATCAGGTCAAGCACCGGGCGATTTTCACGAATCAGGCTGGTCAGAAAGAGCCGCGTCTCGGTCTGGAAACCGGTCTTGAGCCCTCGGTCATAGGCCGGGAACACCGTGCGATCCGGTTCCACCCCAGCCAGCGCCCCCAGCCCCAGCCACTGGGCGGCAAACTGATCGGCCAGCGCCTCTGAACGCTCATCGGCCAGCAGCCGGCGCGTCTGGCGGGCCAAGCCGCCCGGCGTCAGCAGATTCCCGCTGCCGGCGGCGTCCAGAAGCGCGTCATCCGGAATGCTGCTCCACAGAAAGAAGGACAACCGCGAAGCCAGTTCGAAGCCAGTCACGGGCTGCGCCGCGCCCGGCTCGCCTCCAGCCGCGTCGAACTCCAGGCGGAACAGAAAGTCCGGCGCCAGCAGGATCTCGCGGACGGCGGCGCTGATCGAGCTTTCGAAATCCTGCGTCTTGCGAGCCCGCGCATACGCAGCCAGGAAAGGCGCCATCGCCGCCGCGTCAACGTCGCGGCGGAACGCCCGCCGCGCCAGCGGCTTCAGGATTCGCTCCACGCAGGCCGCTTCGGGACCGGTCTCAGGCCGGCACGGAAACAGGCGCCGGCGGCTGGGCGTATCGCCGCCCGGCTTGGCGTTGTACGGTCCGGCGATTTCGATGCGGGCCAACGCCGGTGGACCGGGCTGGCCGTCGAACGCCGCTTCTCCGGCGTTCATCCCGCGGATCTCAAACAGCTTCACGCGCCGGCCATCCAACCGGAATTCAAGGCGAGGACGGACCGCCGTTCCCAGCACGTCAAGCGGGCCGCCCAGCGGGTCGCCGCCAGGGCCGCCCACATCGGAGACCGGACCCTCGCGCAGCGCGAACTCATCGGGGAATGTCACAACCACGTTGTGCGAACCGGCCGTCACGCCCGTCAATCGCATCCGGAAGAACCGCACTCCTTCCAGCGGTGTCAGGCTCTCCCGGGCCAGGAACGCGCGAAGGTCATAGTCGCCCGTGCGCGGGAAGTAGTGTGTCACGCGAATCCCGCCCCGCGTGCCGTAGGGCATACCTTCGCCCAGCCACGTGGCTTGGGAGCCGCGAGCGGGAAAGATCTCCATCACCGGCGATGCGTCGCCCGTGCCCGCGGCCAGACCGCTCACGCGCCGAGCCACCTTCAGATAATGCTCCAGCAGCAGCGGCGATAGCGTCAGCGCGTCGGCGATATTGTCGAATCCCGCGGCCATCTGATCCTGCGGCAGTTCGGCGGCCAGCGGAAGGTCAATATCCAGCAGGTCCCGAACCGCGTTGGTGTACTCCGTCCGGTTCAGGCGTCGAATCACCGCGCGGCCCGCATACGGCTTGCGAACCGCTGCCTCATCCAACGCGCCCGTCACAGTTCGAAGGAACGCCGCCGCTTCAGTGCCTGCGGGCTGTGGCGCCCCGGCCGGCGGCATCTCGCGAGCCCGCACGCGCTTCACCGCTTTTTCCCAGATAGCGGCATCGCGCGGTATTTCGGCGGCGGAGGCATTCTCAAGAACAAAGCCCCCGCTCCTGGCCGCCGCGCTATGGCACCCCAGACAATACTTGCCGGTGAATGAGTCCGCAGCAGCCGCCGCCAGCGGCGAAAGGAACACAGCAACTAGGGGGGACAGGTATCGCATTGCGGCTTCGCTTGGGAGCATATCACTTAGCGCCTCCCGGAAGCGGCCCGGACGCTAGCTCGTCCGCGACCGCCAGCCGTCCAACTCCTTCCGCAGCCGGTCGCGAACCGTCAGATACTGCGGATTCTCGATCTGGTTCGTTTTCTCCCGCGGGTCCCCGCGAAGATCGAACAGTTCATTGGGACCCTCGCCGTTATTGCGCCACACCAGCTTGAACCGGCTGTCCCGCGCCATCTCGGTATTCCTGAAGTGCGCAAACACCGTTGACGGCCAGGGAGCATCCTTCTTCCCCTGCGGCCTGTTCAGGGCCAGCGGCAGGAAGCTGCGTCCGCACAGCCCGCGGCCCGGAATCGTGGCGCCGGCCGCTTCGCACACCGTCGGCAGAACGTCATAAAAACTCACGAGTTCGTTGCGCACCGATTCCACCGGGATCTTGCCGAACCAGCTCACCAGCATCGGCACCTGTACCACCTCGTCGTACATGTTGATGGGGTCCGAGGCGAGACCCTTGCTCCAAAGCCCATGCCGCCCCAACAGGTAGCCGTTGTCGCCGGTGAAGATCACAATGGTGTTATCGCGCAACCCTCGCTCCTGAAGCTTCTTCAGGAGCACCCCCACCTGATCGTCCAACGCCGTGGTGGCTGCCGCCGCCCGCCGCAGATTTCCCACAATGTCCTTCAGCATGCCCTTCTCGCGCAAGGCGTTCGGCGCCGCGGGCTCCCAGCCCACCGTGTCGAACTTCGTCTGGGCGTACATGTCGTAGTACTTCTGCGGATGGCCCTCGTACGGCGTGTGCGGGTTGAGATAGCCAACGGTCAGAAAGAACGGCTTGGAGGCGTCCTGCTTCTCCAGGAACTCTGAAGCACGGCGCGTCATCAGGTCGGCCAGGTAGCCCTTCTCCTGCACCATCTGGCCATTCAGGCTCATCTCGGGGTCCGTGTAGGACCGCGACCCGCCAAGCATCGTATACGTGTACTCGAAGCCATGGCCCGGCTTCTGGTCATTGCCAAGATGCCACTTCCCCACGTACCCGCAGCGGTACCCGGCGCCGGCCAGAACGTCGGAGATCATCGTTTCATTCGCGAACGCCGCCGGCGGCTCCTTCTGGCCCTGGGGCGGCTTCTCCACCGGGGAGGGCGTCAGAAAGTCGTGGATGCCGTGCTGCCGCGGCACACGCCCCGTCATCAGCGTGGCGCGGCTGGCGGAACAAATGGGAGTGGCGACGAACGCGCTCTGAAAACGCGCCCCCGCGCGGCCCAGCGCATCGATGTTCGGCGTCCGGATCTCCTTGTTGCCATGGCAGCCCAGCATCCACGCGGCAAGATCGTCGGCCAGAATCAGCACGATGTTGGGGCGCGGCCCTGCCGCGGCATTCTTCTGTGCCAGAAGCGAAGCGGCGGCCAAGGGAGCGGTTACGGTGCCAAGCACCTGTCGTCGGGTGAAAGCCATCAAGACCAGATTACAGAACGTCGGCAAAGCCGCGCTTGAGCTGGCGGAAAATCAGGCCGCCGGCCGCGAACACCGCAAGCGACACCCCCGCGATCACGGCAATCGACGCCATGCCGGCCGCGGGCCCCCCCAGCAGTCCGTCACGATAGGCGCGAACGAACGGCGTCAGCGGATTCAACGCCGGAACCAAACGCACCCAGTCCGGGATCTCAGCCGACACGATCTGCCGCTCCGTGATGAAGATCGGCGTCAGCCAGAACCAGAAAGTCAGCAGGACAGTCACAATCTGCGCCACGTCACGCAAGTACACCTGCAGGCTGGCGGCAATCCACGCGACGCCCACCGAAAACAGCGCCAGAATCAACAGGTACACCGGGATCCAAAGCGCGGCCATCCCCGGCACACCGCCCGTCACCAGCACCCCCGCCACGGCGATCACCAGCGTGATGGCGTGGTTCACCAGCGAGGAAAGGAAGATCGAGACCGGAATCATCTCCGACGGAAACACCGTGCGCGTGATCAGGTTCGCGTTCTCCACCAGACTGGTGGAGGAACGCAGCACCGTTTCCTGAAACAACATGAACGGCAGGTAGCCGCAAAACAGAAACACCGTGTAGTTGGCCGTGCTCTCGCCTTCCGGCACGCGCTGCTTCATCACCCAATGGAACACAAAGGTCCAACTCAGCAGCAGCATGAGTGGCTGGATCACGCCCCAAAGCCATCCCGCGGCTGAGCCGATGAACCGGCGTTCGAAATCGCGGCGGACAAGCTGATAAAGCAGTGTCCGCCGCGTGACCAGAGTGCGGAAAAACCCGAGTCCTGGAACCCCGTCCGGCATCAGCCCTGCGATGCGGCCAGCGCCTGATCCAGATCCCACAGGATGTCTTCGGCGTCTTCGATTCCGATCGAAAGGCGCACCATATCCGGTGTCACTCCGGCCGCCTCCTGATCCTTCGGCGGCAGCTGCTGGTGTGTCGTCGAAGCCGGGTGGATCACCAGACTGCGCGCGTCACCCACATTTGCCAGATGCGAAAACAGCTTCAGGTTGTCGATAAACTTCCTGCCCGCTTCATATCCGCCCTTGATGCCGAAGGAGAACACGGAACCGGCCCCTTTCGGCATGTACTTCTGCGCCAGCGCGTGATATGGGTTGGTCTTGAGCGACGGGTACTTCACCCACGTCACCAGCGGATGGCTCTCCAGGAACTGCGCCGCAGCCATGGTATTGGCCACGTGGCGGTCCATGCGCATGCCCAGGGTCTCAATGCCCTGCAGGAAGAGGAATGAATTGAAGGGACTCAGGCAGGTGCCCAGATCGCGCAGGCCCTCCACGCGAGCCTTGATGATGTAGGCGATCGGTCCGAACACTTCCCCAATCACCATGCCGTGGTAAGCGGCCGACGGCTTGTTGATCTGCGGGAAATCGCCCTGGGCCCACGGGAAGCGGCCGCTATCCACGATGATGCCGCCAATCGAATTGCCGTGGCCGCCCATGAACTTGGTGAGTGAATGGACCACGATGTCGGCGCCGAAATCGATGGGGCGGCACAGGTACGGCGTGGCGAACGTGTTGTCGATCACCAGCGGAATGTTGTGATCGTGGGCCACCTTGGCCACCGCCTCAATGTCCAGGATGTTGCCTCGCGGGTTCGAAATGGTCTCGCCGTAGAGGCACTTGGTGCGCGGCGTGATCGCCTTGCGGAAATTCTCCGGGTCGTCCGGATCGACGAAGGTAACCTTGAATCCAAGCTTGCGGAACGTGACGTCAAACTGCGTGTACGTGCCGCCATAGAGTGTACTGGCCGCCACCATCTCGTCGCCGGCTTCCATCAGACTGGAAAGGGCGATGAATTGCGCCGCCTGCCCGCTGGCCATCGCGAGCGCCGCCACGCCATTCTCCAGCGACGCCACGCGCTTTTCAAGAACGTCCGTCGTCGGGTTCATGATCCGCGTGTAGATGTTGCCGAACTCCTGCAGCGCGAACAGCCGCGCGGCGTGATCGGAATCCTTGAATACGAAAGACGTGGACTGGTAAATGGGCACGGCGCGAGCCCCCGTCGTGGGGTCCGGCGAATAGCCCTCATGCAGGGAGCGTGTGTTGAAACCAAGTTTGCGTTCTTCGGACATAAATCGCTAGTGTAGCGAATTGGCCGCCCATCCCCGGCACGAATCCCCCGGAGCGAATCCCCCGGGCGCCGTTGTATAGTATCTTCCACGGAGAACTGGAAATGACCAACCGCCGCAACTTCCTAAGACTCGGCTCAGGCGCGGGCTTCGCCGGCCTGCTGGGCTACGCCGCCGCCCAGTCGGCGCCGCCAGCCGGAATCAAGCTGGGCACTTTCTTCACGGACCGGCCCTCGGACAACGATCTGGCGATGCTCAGCCACGCGGGCGTTGACGCGGTTTCGATCTGGACTTCCATCGAAAACAACAACGCAGCCTGGATGACCTCCATGCGCAAGCGCCTTGAGGCCGCCGGCGTCATGATCTACAACATCGGGATCATGGACCTGCATTGTGATCCGGCCCTCGTGCTGGGGCTGCCTGAAGCCGATCGCAAGATCGAACAGTATAAGGAGTACCTCGGCAACCTGGGCCGGGCCGGAATCCGCTACACCACCTACGCCCACATGGCGAATATCAAGAATCAACCGACGCCGGGCTTCTATCAGACCTCGGCGGGCACCACGCGCGGCAATGCCCAGACCCGGGAGTTTGATGTCGATGTGGCGCGCAAACTGCCCAACTCCTTCGGGCGCACGTACAGCGCCGATGAGGTCTGGCGCACCTTCACCCGCTTCATCCAGGCGGTGATGCCAGTGGCAGAGAAAAACAACGTGAGAATCGGACTTCACCCCGATGATCCGCCGGTTTCGCCCCTGGGCGGCGTGGCGCGCGTGTTCACCAACTACGCCGCCTATGAGCGCGCCTTCGACATCGCCAGGAGTCCGAACTTCGGCGTCTGCCTCTGCGTCGGCACGTGGGGCGAGGGCGGCCGGGACATGGGGAAGACACCCGCCGAGGCAGCGCTTGAGTTCGGCCGGCGCGGCAAACTGTTTAAGGTGCACTTCCGCAACGTGAGTTCACCGCTCCCCCGATTCAAGGAGACCTTCGTCGACAACGGCTACATGGACATGTACGAGATCATGCGCGCGTTGAAGAAGGTGAACTTCGAAGGCATTGTCATCCCCGATCATGTGCCAGGCGCGGGATACCCGCATGTCAACAACGCCTACACCCTGGGCTATATGAAAGCGCTGCGGGACCGCGCCCGGCGCGAAGGGTAACCGCCCAGCCCTCTACTGCCGCCCGCCCGGCGGCCGCAGGCTTTGGCCTTTGTACGGATACCCGGCATCGAACGCCGCCCAGTCCATCTCAAGGCCCAAACCCGGGCGTTCGCTCAGAGCCACGGCGCCGTTTGCGGGGCGGGGAAATGTGCCCCGCGTCAGCCGCTCGAACAGCGTCTGCATGCCCGCGTCCCACTCCTGGGTCAGGAAATTCCGGACGGCCGACATCGCCTGCAGCGAGGCAACATGCGCCACCGGCCCATAGTACATGTGCGGCGCGATCTCCGTGCCATACACGTCGCTCAGAGCCGCGATCTTGCGAATTTCACTGATCCCGCCGCAGTGAATCACATCCGGCTGCACAATTTGCGCCCCGCCCGCGTCCAGCAACTGCTTGAACTCATAGCGCGAAATCAGCCCCTCGCCGCCCGCCAGCGGCACCGGCGATTTCGCCGCGACCTCACGCAGCGCGCCGGGCATTTCGCGCCACGTCGGCTCTTCAATGAACAGTGGCCGGAACGGCGCTACAGCCTTGGCGAATTCAATGGCCCCGCGCGTGGAAAACGTCTCCCACATCTCCAGCGCGATCTCGAAATCAGGCCCGCCGCCCTGCCGCACCGCCTCCACCTCGGCCGCGAGACGCCGCAGACGCTCAGCCTCCGTGCCTCCGCGAGGCAGAACCCACTTCACCGTCGTCCAGCCCTGCCGCCGCGTCTCCGCCGCAAGTTCGCGCAGCTTCGCGGGAGTGCGCGGGTTCAAGTCCTGGCTCCAATGGCTGTAGTAGACCGGCATTGGCTTCGGCTCACCCGCCCCCAGCAATCGCCAAACGGGCTGGTTGAGAAGTTTGCCCGCAATGTCCCAAAGCGCAATGTCCACCGCCGCCAGCGCGGTCATCAGCACCGGTCCGTTGCGGTAACGCGAAAGCTGGTAGTAGTTGCGATTCCAGTGGTCCTCAATGCCGCCCGGGTCTTTGCCCGCCAGGTGCGGCGTGTACCACTGGATCGCCTGCTCCACAATCTCCACCCGGCCTGAAATCGACCCTTCACCCAGGCCCGTCACGCCCGCATCCGTCTCCACCTCAAGAAACAGGTAGTCCCTGTTCCCAATCGTGTGCTTCCGCGTCCGCAGCCGAGTAATGCGCGGCCGCGCCCCGGCCGCCTTCAACAGACCGGCCGCGCTGAACATCGAAAAAAACTGCCGCCGTGTCGCTATCATTCGTTCCTTCCCGCCAGATCCTGCGCGGCCGGCCTCGCCATGCTGAAAATCTCGCCGAGCGTGGCGAATTCCATATACCCTAACCGCGCCAGCGGCCTTGCGAGAGCCAGATTCACGCGGCCCCCTTCAATCACCGCGTCGTCGATGTAGATACCGGTCACCTCACCCAGCACCAGCGATGAGGCAGGGCGGCCCTCCATCGATTTCAATTCCACGGTCCGCCAGTACCGGCACTCCAGCGCTGCCGGGCTCGCCGCCACCCGCGGCGGACGCACCGTGCGCGAAGGGGCCATCGCCAGGCCAATCAATTCCGGCTCGCTCAGGCCACGCTCCACCGGCGCCGAACTCAGGTTCATCGCCTCCCGCAGATCCCACGTTGCCAGGCTGCACACAAACTCTCCCGTGGCTTCGGCGTTCGCTTGAGAGTCCTTCCGGCCCGTGCTCGAAAACATCACCTGGGGCGGATGGTACGCCACCAGATTGAAAAAACTGTACGGAGCCAGATTGACGCCGCCCTCGGCGTTCAGCGTGCTGATCCAGCCGATGGGGCGCGGCGCCACCAGCGCCAGCAAAGGATCATGCGGAAGATGGTGATCGGCGAGACTGGGTGTGTAGTGCACGGGCGGCGGGTCCTTGGTGTGTTAGCCTCTAATTGTGCCAGTTTTGAGCCTTCACCTTCGGCTTACGCTGATCCTCCGGGATCGCTGCTGAGGGCTGGCACGAATCGAGTTGACCATGCCACCGGCGGCGGCCCCGCCCGGTGGCTTTCGTGTTTTTGGAGTGCACCCAATGGATCCGAATCAAGCCCACATTTCCGTTTTGAGCCGCGCGTGCGAATCTCCTGGATGCTCGTCCGCATCAATATCGATAGGGGTTTGAAGGCAGCGAAGACCCCTGCGGAGGACAGCACCCAATGGGTGACAAACAAAACCAGCCCTTTCAGCTCTCGTTCAACGGCCTTCTCAAGATCGACTTCCAGGGATCGCGCGTTACTTCCGATGGTGGTCTGATCCTGGTGCGTGAGTTGGATGAACGGCTGGGCTTCGGTGCTCTCATTGCCCAACACCTGACTGACTCACGGCGCGGCAAGAATACCCAGCTTCCGCTGGCGGACCTACTGCGCCAGTCCGTCTACAGCCGGATTGCCGGCTACGAGGATGTCAACGATGCCGAGCGGCTCTCGCAGGATCCAACCTTCCGGCTGA
>VFZY01000050.1 GCA_016870915.1 Acidobacteriota bacterium
TGAGCAGGTGTGGAACTACGTGAAGAACCACGGAATCGGGCGGATGTTGCTGCGCCAAGCGGACGACCTCAAGTGCGCCGTCCTGGCGCGCCTACGATCCCTGCAACGCCTGCCCTGGACTATCAAAATGTTCTTCCTGACCAAGGACACCGTGTACGCCGCAGGTTGAACTCAATGTCTACTAACCAACGGTCTGATTAATAAACACCGCATGAAGGCGGTTCGTTGGCCGGTAAACTACTCCGGTTCCAGGACGAATGGGGAGATGGTACCGGAAAACCGGTGTCTGGCACCTCCATTCGAGATCTCGATTTGTAGACGGCCTGCGTTGCTGATTCCCCCTTTTCCGGTCTGCTTTCCATCTTCGGTCTGGGCCTCCACCACCTGGATGGAAAGCTCACCACCGGGTACCTTTTCGAGAGTCCCACCGGCGGCACGCACGGGCCCCAAGGAGATTCCAAGAGCTCCGAAATCCGCCGAAAGCTTAAGATTTTGAACCAGTTCCGCGCCTTCCCCGCTCGATTCGAGCGCCACCTGCCCCAGTTCGACGCTCCCCCCCTTCCAAGGCACACCGCCCCAGCGGCCGGTGAAGGTGTACCGGGGGCCGGTTGGGCTGGCCTCAACCGACGCGCTGCCGGTCGCACTGCCGCCGGCCAGCCGGAACCGGAGCGGCTTGGCCTCGGCGCGCACACCCTCCCAGGTGACCTGGGTCTCCACCTGTCCCAGCGTGGCGCCACCGGCTTCCAGGCGGCCCAGCCGCAGGGTAGCCTTGGCACGGCGGCCTGCCAGCCAGGAAGGAGGTTCCCAGCGCTTGAGCCGGAGGGTCTTGGCCAGAGACCCTCGATCCGGGCGTAAGCTTGGGGCAAACAGGCGCAGGAGTTCCGGCGCGGTGGCGGCCGGGGACTCAACCTCCAGGCTGTGAGCATGGCTCTGTCGAGGGTCATAGGTATAGCGGCCGGTGAACTCGATGGCGCCGGCAGTGGCGCGCAAGCCTAATACGCTGAGCGAGTTGCCGTCGATATCGACAGTGGCGGAGCGGATGCCCACCGGGTCCGCAAGGCCTTCGACGGCGGCTTCCCCGTCCTTCAACCGGAACCGTCCGTTCCAGCGGAATGCACCGTCTACCCGCTGGCCGTCGAGCGAACCGCTCATCGTGCCGCGGCCCGAGGCAAGGACGGGCGGCAACGAGAGGCCTGGCATAAGCCTCAGTCCGGCATGCAGGGACGCCACGGAAAGGCCCGGTGAGGCAACGCGGAAGCGCCGAAGGCCTTCGGGGAGAGCCGTCTCGATTTCCAGGCTCAACGGCTCCCCGGCGCCCGCTTCGGCACGGTCCGACTGGAGAGTGGCACCACCTCCGCCCAGAGTGAGGATCGCTTTCGGCGCGGCAAGAAACTGGTCTTCGCCGCGCGAAAACCGGGCATTTGCAATCAGAAAACCGCCCTGAGCGCCGCCGGGACCCAAGCCCACGACACCGCGGATGGAGCCGGCGGCTTCCACACCCTGGGCCGCCTGCAGCCCGGCGTGCCGGGCAATTTCGACCGCCGCGGCCATGGGAATCTCGCCCGCCCGAACGTGGAGCGACCACCGGGGGGTAGCGACGGGACCGGCGGCCCGCAGCCGCGCGGCGACCGGGAGTTCGAACTCCTGCCTTGCGGCCGTGGCCAGATCAACGGTCTGCGTATCCAGGTCGAGCAGGCCCGTGACTGCCACCGGCAGGGCTCTGGCGCCGGCCGGCAGGATGTCCCAACGGTGCACATCCTCAAGAACGGTTTTCCCTTCGATTCGGATGCCGGCCAGGGGTCCCTTGAGGTGCGCCGTGGCGGAGACCTCGCCATGCACACCCGGGTCATTGCCCGCCGCCAACATCAACCACTCGGAGAGCGCGCCTCGCACCACCCGGAAATCCAGGTCGCATTCGGTAGCCGAAATCGCACCCCGCAGTTGAAACCGGCCCAGCGTGAAGGCAGGGATGTCCGTACGGCCTCCCGAAGAGGCCATCTGGAGGTGCCACTGGCCGCCACGGCGCTCCAAATCGATGTCCGCGTCGCTCAGATAGAAAGCCGCCTTGGCCAAACCACTCTTCCAATTGACTCTGCCGCCGCGGATGGCAATGCCGGGAAACGAACCCGCCTGGCTGAGCCCGGCGATGTTCCAGCCTTGTCCTGGAATATGCGTCAGATTCAAACTGGGCTCCATGAGGCGCAGCGCGGAGATCTCGACGCGGCCGGCAAGCAGCCCCAAGAAACCGATCTGCGCTTCCAGGGAAGTGATGTAGGCGGCCGGTTCCAGGCCAAAGCGCGGGTCATCATGTACCGTAACGTCAAGGGCGCGGAGACCGGGGGCGGGAAAAACGTTGAAACGAACCTGACCGTTCAGATCGACTCGGCGCCCAAGGGAGTGTTCGAGCCCGGCCTTGAGCCGGTCCCGGAACGCGTCGGCGCTCAGGTATCGAACGGCGGCCGTGGTGACGGCCACCAGGAAGATTCCAGCGAGGATCAGGCGCTTCATGCCACTTTTCCCCCGGTGAGCCGGTGGTAGTCTTCCGGGTGGTCGATGTCGTGGGTGATGCCCGGATCCGGCACGTCCACGTAGACCGTGGAAGCAGCGTGACGGTGGACGACCTCGCGGGCCGTCGCGCCGGCGGGCAGCGCGAGCAGTTCCGCCACGACGGCTGGCGAGGCCAACACCGGATGGCCGCGGCGGTCCTGGTAGCGGGGACGCACAATTGGGGCGCCAGCGGCCTGCAAGAGAACGGAGATGGTGTCGTCTTCAATCGCCGGACAATCCACCGGCGTGAAGAGAACCGAGCAGCCCGGAGGCAGGGCGGCGAGCCCGGTCTGGAGGGAACTCAACTGGCCGCGGTCCGGATCGGGATTCACCACCGCCGCCACGCCGAGCGCCTGAACGGCGGGGAGGAGGCCGGCGTGAACCACCACGACCACGGGGGCGCAGTGGCGTTCAAAAAGCCTGGCCAGCCGTTGAACGAAAG
Source organism: Acidobacteriota bacterium (assembly GCA_016870915.1). Classification (GTDB taxonomy): domain Bacteria; phylum Acidobacteriota; class Terriglobia; order Bryobacterales; family Bryobacteraceae; genus VFZY01. The sequence goes on from VFZY01000050.1 coordinate 2,990, forward strand.
GAACTCCGTCATAGGGCAGCAGCGCCTTAGGCGTACCCATGCGCGAGGAAGCTCCGGCGGCGAGGATCAGGCCAGCGACTGCAGGCCGATTGGCTGGGACGGTCACCGGAGAAGCGTGGCCCGGAGTTGCTCGTGGGCAAAGACGGACTTTGAGAGCGAGCGCCAGTTGGAGTCCGCTCCGCGGCGCATGGCGATCATTTCCGCCACCACCGAGACGGCAATCTCTTCGGGCGTGATGGCGCCGACCTCAAAGCCCATGGGCGCGAAGATGCGCTCAAAAGCGGACTTTGAGATGCCTTCTTTCTCCAGTTCGCGGATCACCGAGATCACCTTGCGCTTGCTGCCGATCATGGCGATGTACTTGGCGTCAGTGGTGACGGCCCAGCGCAACACCCGCATGTCGTCGCGATGGCCGCGGGTGACAATGATCAGATACGTGGCGCTGTGCACACCGAGTTTCGGGAAGACATCCTCGTACTCTTCGGCGTGAATCTCAGCGGCCTCCGGAAAGCGTTCGGCGTTGGCGAACTGCTCGCGATTATCGACCACGACGGTCTCAAACCCCGCCATGGCCGCAATTTTTGAGAGGCTCTTCGAAATGTGACCGGCGCCGAAGATAAGGGCGCGTGGTTGAGGGATGACAGGTTCCACGAAGACGTTGAGTTGGCCGCCACAGATCAAGCCGTTGTCATAGGCTGCATCCTGGCCCAGGCTGAAGTTGAGGTGGCGCGGTTTTTCGGTTTCGATGACTTCGCGGGCGGCATTCCACACCTCGGCTTCGACACAGCCTCCGCCGATGGTGCCGAGCATGGAGCCGTCCTCGCGCACCAGCAGCTTGGCGCTTTCATAGCTGGGAATGGAGCCGTTGACGTTGACGATGGTGCAGAGCGCACTCTTCTGCCCCAGACGGCGCAGTCGGACGATTTCGTCGAAGATATCCATCGATCGATCCTCGGAGGGCGGAGTCCGGACGTGGACCTTCGGGCCAAGCGCCCGGAAGGAAGGCTACTTCGCCTTCTTCTGCTTCTGCTGACCGACGCGGATTTTGAACTGTTTCTGCTGGGCATCTTCCCAGCCCTTCCAGTCGAACCGCGCGGCGGCATCGGAGATGTACGCCTGGACGTCAGCGCCTTTGGGCAGAACGGCCATCAGAGTGGCGCTTCTCACCCCATCGGGATGCATGATCTTGTACCGCTTGACGTTCGGGATTGACATAACCCCTTCATCTTACCATCAGACAGCCAGTTGACGGAAAAGCTTCTGGTAGAGTTCGACGGCTTCGAGAATTTGGGTTTTCGGGATGTGCTCGTTGGGAGTGTGCGCAACATGAATAGTGCCGGGCCCGATCAGGTACGGGCGCCCCCAAGCCCCGTTGAACGCTGGAATATCGGTGGTGTACTTGGCGACCATGGTTTCGAAACCGGGGAGGGTCCCCATGCGGACGGCGTCCACCATAAGCACTTCCTTCAACTCGGCGCGGCCGAAAGCCGCGGTTTCGACGGCGGCGCGGGTAGCGCTGGCATCGCAGACCAGGCGAATGAGGATCTCGGCGCGGGCGAAATCGGCGATCACGTTGGGGGCGCGCCCGGCGGTGAGGGTGCCGATGTTGAGAGTGGAGTCGCCCATGTCCGGGTCCACGGGCAGTTCGATCTGGCGAATGGCCGCCAGGACGTCGAGCAGTTTGTCGATGGCCGACTCGCCGAGTTCGGGATACGCCGAATGGGCCATGCGGCCGCGGGCGGTGACTTCATAGCGCAGCGCACCCTTCGACCCGACAGCCAGACGGTTTTCCGTGGGTTCGCCATTGACGAGAAACTTCGAGCCTCGCGGATGCCGGGCGGCGTGGAATGCTCCGGCGCTGTTGCGCTCTTCGCCCACCACCAGCAGCATGCCGACGTTCGAATGCCCGGCTTCGAGCAACCGCGTGATGGCGGTGATCATGGAGGCGATGATGCCTTTGGTGTCGCAGGCGCCGCGCCCATGAATGACCAGATCATCCTCGGTTGAGGGGAAGAACGGTGGCACCGTATCGATGTGCGTTGAGAACGTTACGCAAGGCTGGCCCCACTGGGCGTAGATGTTGTTGCGGCCGGGCTCCACCTCCATCTTCTCGAGGTGTCCGGGGAAGCGCTGCTGGATCGACTTGAGGTGTTCGAAAAGGTAGTCGCCAACGTTCAATTCGTTCCCGGTGATGGATTCGATATCAACCAGGGCCCGGGTGAGTTCAAACGGATGCATTCTATTTCAGGGTATTCGATTAAGACGCGCCCGGGCTTCCGCGCTCCGCACCGTGCCATGATGACGGGAGTGAGGCGGCAGGCGACACTGTGGATCCCGATTCTGTGCGCGGCGCAGACCGTGGGGCCCGGGTTCAGCGTGGGGTTGCCGCCGGGAATCGCGTTCCGGCACGTAAACTCGGCCAGCGCGCGCAAGCATCTGATTGAAGCGATGGGTGGGGGCGTGGCCCTGTTGGACTACAACGGCGACGGCCGGTTGGACGTGTTCCTTGTCAACAGCGGCGCGATTGATTCAGGCACATTTCGACGGAACGAACCCAGGCACTGGAATCGCCTGTACCGGCAGAACCGTGATGCCAGTTTCACCGATGTGACTGCGGCCGCCGGGCTCAGCGGTGCCGGTGATGGCAACTACGGCATGGGAGTGGCGGCGGCCGACTTTGACAACGACGGCGACCCTGATCTCTACGTGACCAACTTCGGGCGCAACGTGCTCTACCGCAACGACGCGGGTGTCTTCCGGGACATCACCGAGGCAGCGGGTGTGGCGGGGGGCGGATGGTCCGCCTCGGCGGGTTTTTTCGACTACGACAACGACGGACGGCTGGACCTGCTGGTGACGCGCTACATGGACTGGAGCCTTCGCGCCAGCAAGGTTTGCGGCACGTCGATTCCGGTGTACTGCCCGCCGGCGGAGTTTCCTGCCGTGGCGAACGTGCTCTACCGGAATCGCGGGGACGGGACGTTTGAGGACCGCTCCGTTGCGAGTGGAATCGCGGCCGTGAAGGGCAGGGGGCTGGGTGTAGCGTTCGCCGACTACGATTCGGACGGTTTCACCGATATCTTCGTCGCCAACGACGGCATGGAGCAGTTTCTGTTCCACAACAACGGCGACGGCACGTTCAAGGAGAGAGCCGCGGAGGCGGGGGCCGCGTTGACCGGTGAGGGGAAGGCGATCTCCGGCATGGGCGCCGCCTTTGCCGACTTCGACAACGACGGCCGCCCCGATGTTGTGGTGACCTCGCTTTCGCGCCAGAAGTACGCTCTCTGGCGCAACGCGGGCGATGGATTGTTCGAAGATGCGACGCTCACTTCAGGGTTGGGGGCGGCTTCTTTCATTCATTCGGGCTGGGGCGTGGCCCTGGCCGACTTCGACAATGATGGCTGGAAGGACCTGCTGGTGGCGCAGGGCCACGTGATGGACAACGTGGACCAGGTGGATTCCTCGCTGGCCAGCCGTGAGGCACCACTGCTTGCGGCCAACCGGCGAGGACGTTTTGAGCGTCGTCCGCTGGCGGCGGGCGCGGTGGCCGGGCGGGGTCTGGCGGTGGGCGATCTGAACAACGATGGATACCTGGATGCGGTGATGGGTGTGCTGGGCGGGGCCCCGGTGGTGATGACGAACAAGGGCAGCGGGAGCGGCTGGCTGACGCTCGAGTTACGCGGTGGGAAGAGCAACCGGGACGGCGTGGGGGCGCGTGTGGCGGTGAACGGCCAGCACCAGACGGGTGGGGCGGCGGGGAGTTATCTTTCGTCGAACGACAAGAGGATTCACTTTGGCGTGGGTGCGGCGAAGACGCTGCGGGTCGAGATACGATGGCCTTCTGGCGCCGTGCAAACCATGGAAGACGTCCGCACCAATCAGATTCTGCGCGTGGAGGAGCCCTAGGTGTCGGGGTGGATGGCGGTTGTGATGTTGGCCGCGCAGGCGATGCCGCCCGACGTGGTGAAGCATGCGCAGGCCGGGATGGCGGCACAGAAGGAAGGCCGCTATGGCGACGCGGTGCGGGAGTTCACTCGAGTGGCGGAGTTGGCGCCGGGGCTGGCGGCTGCGTTCGTGAACCTGGGCAACGCCCACATGTTGAATGGCGATCACGCGGCGGCGGTTGCTCCGTTGCGGCGGTCCCTGGAGTTGAACCCGGCGTTGATCGGCGCTGCGCAGATGTTGGGCGTGGCGCTACTGACATCGGGCCACGCGGCGGAGGCGATTCCGCATCTTGAAAGGACGGGGACAACGGGCCCGCTCGGAATCGCTTTGTACCAGGCAGGACGGTTGCCTGAAGCGATCGCGCGACTGAGTGCCGCGTTGGCGGCGCAACCGGACGATCCAGACTTGCTCTACTACCTGGGCCGCGCCAGTGGCCAGCTTTCGAAGAGCAGCTACGATGCGCTGCAGGCATCGGACCCGGGTTCGGCGCGGGCGCTGCAGTTGGATGGTGAGACGCATGTGGCCCTGCGCAAATTGCCTGAAGCGGAGAAGGCCTACCTGGCGGCGCTGCGGCTTCGGCCCGCGACACCGGGCGTGCGGCTGCTGTTGGGTGAGGTGTATGCGACGCAGGGCGAATGGGAGAAGGCGGCGGCCGAGTTCAAGGCGGAGAGCAGGGTTCGGCCAGGCGATGCCGAGTCGGCGTACCGGCTGGGGCACGCGTTGCTGGAATTGGGGCGCGTGAAGGAGGCCCGCACGGAGTTGACGCGTGCGGCAGGGCTGGCGCGGGGAATGCCGGAGACTCTTTACGATCTGGGGAAGGCTGCTTCACTGGACGGCGATGCCGCGGCGGCGGTGCGGCATTGGGAGGAGTTGCTGGGTGTTGAGAAACAGTCCGCGTTGGCGCTGCAGGCGTATTTCGGTCTAGCGGCCATGTACAGAAAGCTGGGGCAGGGTGCGAAGGCGGACGCCGCTCTTGTGGAGTACCGCCGATTGAAGGCTCCACGTGCGCCATAGACGATTGGAACGGGTTCCCCGGAACGGCAAGTAAAACGAACCTCCGAACAATCAGCAAGTACACCCCCCGGCAGGTACTCAGTGGCGACGCCGGCAGTGCGTTGTATACTCACTGAGATCGACTCGTTGGTTCACGCGACATGCGCCACCTTTGGATACTCGGACTTGGCTTGGTTGCAGGGCCCTGGTGCGCCGTGGCGGAGAAGCTGCCGCTTGCGATCTACACCACGGCGGACGGCCTGGCCCACAACCATATCAATCGCATCAAGACCGATTCGCATGGGTTTTTGTGGTTCTGCACCGACGGCGGGCTTTCGCGTTTCGACGGCCGGCGGTTCTTCAATCTCACCACAGAGGATGGGCTGCCGCATCCGGATGTGACAGACATTGTGGAGGCTCCCGATGGCACGTTCTGGCTCTCGACCGACGGCGGAATTTCGAAGTTCAAGCTGGTGACGCCGGGTACCTTGGCGAAGCCCAAGATCGAGACGATCCACTCCGAGGAACATCCCGAGGAGCACTACGATGCGGTGGAGTTCGACCGGCTGGGCCGCCTGTGGGCGGGAGGCAGGAAGGGACTCTATCAGGTGGAATTCACGCCGACGGGAAACCGGGTGAAGTTTATCGGCCCACCGATACCAAAGGCTGCGCCGGCGATCCCACGAATCCTTGCCGACCGGCGCTCGGGGATCTGGATTGCGACTTTCGGTGGAGCGGTCTACCGCTCCGACGACGGCCGCTACGTGCCGATTCCGCCCAGCCCCTTGGACCGTTTTCGGCCTGCCCAGTCGCTGCATCAGGACCGGGCCGGCCGGATGTGGATCGGCTATCGCACCGGCGGCCTGTGCCGGTTGCAAGCGGCACCGCAGCCCGGCCCAGGAAAAGTGGATTCTGTCTGGGCGAGCCCCAAGGCCTCAGCGTGGACGTCCGTGCCATCTTCGAAGCGGAGGATGGCCGCCTCTGGATTGGGACCACGAAGGGCTTGTTTGAAATGGATGGCGATGCGAAAGAGATCATCCCGTATCGCACGGAGCACGGGTTGACCGAGAACTGGATTACCCGCGTGGCGCCCGACCCTGACGGAAATCTGTGGTTGGGAACGGGGCAGAGCGGATTGATGCGGTTATCGCGCCAGGGTTTCGTCCAGTACACCGAAGCGGATGGGTTGAGGCCGGGATGGGACGCAGCGTTCTTCGAGACCCGCAGTGGACGCCTACTCCTTGCCGAATCCAGCGATTCGCCGAATCTATTTCAACTTGAGGGGCGCGTTTTCCGCAAGATTCTGAATAGCACCGACTACTCCACTGGCCATCCGACCACCGCGCCGTACTATCGCTTGGCGGAAGACTCCAGCGGGCATTTGTGGGTGGGCAGAGGGCGTTCCATCTATCGATTCCCCCCCGGCGTTGAGACCGATCAGCTGCGGGGGATCCGTGCCGTGCGATTCGAACACGCTGAGAACTTCTGGCAACGCCGGCTTTACCACGCGAGGAACGGCGAGATGTGGTTCTTGATGAGTTGGCACCACGGCGTGGACGGCACCGGAAGGAAACTGCTGGTTCAGGACGGACAGGGAGGACAGCCCCACTCCATACCTGCCATTGAAGCCAGCCTCGCTCGAATCGCCACGAACCGGCAAGGCGGAATCGAAGTGGAATGCATCCAACAGGACACCGGAGGAGCGATCTGGCTGGGTATTCTTGGCGATAGGATTGTGCCGCCGGGCCGGACCACGGTGCTACGGTACGCCGACGGCATGGTGCGTGAATTCTCGTCCCGCGATGGTTTGCCCCGTGGCGGTGTGAACGGCATGTATCTGGACCGGCGCGGGCGTTTGTGGCTGGCCACCCATGCGGGCCTGGTTCGAGCGGAGGACACCAACTCGGAGCGGCCCCGCTTCACCACCTTTACCTTTCGCCACGGCCTTTCGAGTGACGAGGTCTATTGCATCACCGAGGATTCCGAGGGCTTCCTCTACGTTGGTACCGCCAAGGGAGTGGATCGCCTGGACCCCACCACTGGGGCGTTCCGGAACTTCACCACCAGCGATGGCCTGCCTCATGGCCGAGTATCCTCTGCCCTGCGAGATCGTCGCGGCGACCTGTGGTTCGCCTCCGGGACCGCGGTCTCCCGATTTCAGCCCCGGCAACTTCGCCCGCTTCGGGCTCCTGCGATTTACGTCGGCGCACCCACCCAGGCTCTGACGATGCGTTACGACCACAGTTCCTACGAAGCCGAGTTCTCAAGCCCCAGCTTCGGTGCGGCTCCAATCCGCTTTCAGTACAAGCTGACCGGCATTGACAGCGATTGGCGGGCGCCGGTGATGGAAGGCTCCGTCCGCTATGCCGGCATGGCTCCTGGCTCGTACGAATTGCAGGCCCGCGCGGTGAACGCCGAAGGCACGGTGAGTGCGCAGCCTGTCTTTGTGCGATTCACGGTGACACCACCATTCTGGCGCTCCTGGTGGTTCGCGATGTTCGCCATCGCCTTGATCGCCGCGGCCGGGTACTGGCTGCATCGAACCCGCCTGGAACGAATTCTTGCGGTGGAACGCGTGCGCCGGCGTGTTGCGGCCGATTTGCATGACGATATCGGCTCCACGCTGTCCCAGGTATCGATGCTGAGCGAACTGGCCAAGCGCGAACTCAAGGGAGCCCACCCCGCCGCCACCGACCTGATCGACCGCATGGCGAACGCCAGCCGCGAGGCGGTTTCCGCCATGGGAGACATTGTCTGGTCGATTCATCCGCGCAACGACCGGCTGCCCGATCTGGTGCAGCGCATGAGACGATTCGGTTCCGATGTACTCTCCGCCCGCGGTATCGAATTCGATCTGAGCGCACCCGATACGGAATTGGCCATTGGCCCTGAAGCACGCCGCGACCTGCTGCTGATTTTCAAGGAGAGCATTCACAACGCGGCCCGGCATTCCGGGGCCCGCCATGTGCGGGCCGCCGTCGCCGCCGATGCCCGGGAAGTTCGCCTCACCGTGGATGACGACGGCGTGGGACTCGGCTGCGATGCCGGCCGGAACGGACACGGGCTGAAGACGATGCGCGCCCGCTCCGAGAAGCTGGGGGGCCGTTGCGAAGTCGGCGCCGCCCCAGGGGGCGGAACCCGTGTGGATGTCACGGTGCCGGCGCGGGCACGGGCGGCCTGACGGCGCGCGGAACGCCGCGAACGCCCGCCATGGCGCCGCCGGGCTCTGGTATACTCGCTGCCCAAGGAGATCTCACCATGGCAACACTTGTGGCTCCGCCTCCCGGGACGGAGACGATATCGACTGGAACCGGCGGAGGGCGCTCGAACGCGACCGGGCCCATCCGTCTGCTCTCGCTGGACGCCTTTCGCGGCTTCATTATGTTCGTGCTGGCGGCCAACGGCTTCGGGCTGCGACGGCTGGCGGATCAGCCGGCGTGGGCGTGGCTGGCCCACCAGTTCGATCATGTGGCCTGGGAGGGTCTGGTTTTCTGGGATCTCATTCAACCCTCGTTCATGTTTATGGTGGGTGTGGCGCTGCCATTTTCGGTGGCCAACCGCCGTTTCAAGGGCGACACGGACGCCCAGGTGCTCAAGCACGTGGCGTTCCGCGCCTTCATGTTGATTGCCTGGAGCCAGATCATCATGTCGGTCTCGCGCGGCTCGGCGCACTTCCAACTGATCAATGTGCTGTCGCAGATCGGGTTCACTTACCTGCTGGCGTATCTGATCATGCAACTGCCTTTCCGAGGACAGATTGCAGCCGCGGCCGGCATTCTGGCGGGGCACTGGGGTCTGTTCGTGCTGTTCCCGGGCCAGGAGGGACCGTTCTCAAAGGCCGATAATGTGGGGGCGGTGATCGATCAGGCGCTCGGATTGAAGTACTCAGGCTTCTACGTCACCATCAATTTCATCAGCAGCACCATCACGACGCTGATTGGCGCCTGGGTAGGACGTTTTCTCATGGAACCAGGAAGCCACGCCAAACGCATGAAGGTGCTGATTGGGGCGGCCGTGGCCGGGTGGGTGTCGGGCCTTGCGCTGGCGCTGTTGAACCCCATGGTGAAGCGCATCTGGACCGCGTCCTTCACGCTCTTCAGCGCGGGCTGGGTGCTGGCGCTGCTGGCCTTCTTCTACTGGCTGGTTGAAGTGAGGAAGCAGGAGAAACTGGTGTTTCCGCTGCGGGTGGTGGGCATGAATTCGATCTTCATCTACACGGTGTCGATTGTGCTTTCCGGCTGGCTGAACCGCGCCGTTGGGGCATTCACGTTCAACTATGAGTTCCTGGGCATCTGGGGTCCCGTGGCGCAGGCAACCACGGTGGTTCTGGTGATGTGGTACCTCTGCTACTGGCTGTATCAACGGAAGATTTTCTTCCGGTTCTAGCGGCGGGCCGGGAGACTCCATAATGGAGCCATGTCTCCAGTCATCACCGGCGTCTCCGTGCGCGACATCCGGTTCCCAACATCCCGTGGCCGCATTGGCTCCGACGCCATGCACCCGGACCCTGACTACTCGTGCGCCTATGTTGTCCTGCGCACCAGCACCGAGGGTCTGGAAGGGCACGGGCTGACGTTCACGATCGGGCGCGGCACAGAAGTTGTGGCCGCCGCGGTGCGCGCCCTGGCGCATCTGTTCACCGGCCGCACGCTGGCCAGCATCACGGAAGATTTCGGGATCTTCTGGCGATCTGTTGCCAGCGAAAGCCAGCTCCGGTGGATCGGACCGGAGAAGGGCGTGATCCATCTTGCCACCGCCGCACTGATCAACGCCGTCTGGGACCTGTGGGGAAAAGCGGCCGGCAAGCCCGTCTGGAAGCTTCTGGCCGATCTTCGGCCGGAAGAAGTGGTGCGGCTCATCGATTTCCGCTACCTGAGCGACGCGCTCACGCCCGAGGAGGCGCTCGACATTCTGCGCCGCAATGAAGCAGGGAAGGCAAGCCGCGAGGCCGAGTTGCTGGAGAAAGGCTTCCCGGCCTACACCACTTCCGCCGGCTGGCTGGGATACTCCGATGACTATCTGCGTCAGGTTTGCCGGGACTCCATCGCCGAAGGCTGGACCCATTTCAAGATCAAGGTCGGCGGCGACCTTGAAGATGACCGGCGGCGCTGCCGGGTGATCCGGGAAGAGATCGGGTGGGAGCGGCCGCTGATGATGGATGCCAATCAGCGCTGGGACGTGGCGCAGGCCATCGAATGGATGCACGCGCTCGCGGAGTTCAAGCCCAAATGGATTGAGGAGCCCACCAGCCCCGATGACGTGCTGGGCCACGCGGCGGTGGCGCGCGCGATTGCGCCCATTGGAGTGGCGACCGGGGAGCAGTGCCAGAACCGGGTGATCTTCAAACAACTGATGCAGGCCGGGGCGGTGCAGTACGTCCAGATCGACAGCTGCCGCATGGGCGGAGTGAATGAGATTCTCGCCGTGATCCTGATGGCGGCCAAATTCGGCCTTCCGGTGTGCCCTCACGCGGGCGGCGTGGGGCTGTGTGAATACGTTCAGCACCTGGCGTTTTTTGACTACCTGCGCGCGGGGGCCTCGCCGGATGATCGCGTGTTGGAATACGTCGACCACTTGCATGAGCACTTTGAAGAGCCGGTGGTGATGCGCAACGGCCGCTACATGCCACCGGCGCGGCCTGGCTACAGCATCACGATGAAGCCGGCTTCCCTGGATGCCCACGAGTTCCCGGGAGGCTCGGCATGGCGCGAGTGATGCTGGGCCTGGCAACACTGGGCCTGGCGCTGGCGGGCGCTCTCGCGGCCCAACCGGTACGCGTGGGCCGCTTTGCCCAGTCCGTGCGCGTGGACAACGTGGCTGCCGCCGTAACTCCGCCCGTCACCGGCGTTCCCGGCTGGCAGGTGCGCCAATCGGCGAATGGCCCGGAGGGGCGTCTGGCGATCGCCGCCGGCGAGGGGCTCTTTGAACGGATGCCGAACGAGCCCTGGGTCCGGCTATTGCCGCGGGCAGGCGCGCGGAGTTGGGCCCCGGTGGATGTCCGCGGCGTGGCCTACGATGCCCAGGGGCGGCTGTGGTTTGCGAGTCCGCAGGGGGTGGGCGTGCGTGACGGCGGCGCGTGGAGGCTGTACACGGCGGAAGATGGGTTGCCTTACGACGACTTCACGACCGTGGCGGCGGGCGGCGGTGAAGCAGCATGGTTTGGAACCCGGATCGGGGCCATTCGCTTCGACGGCTCACAGTGGGAATACCGACAGGGCCGGCGCTGGCTGCCCGACGACGAGGTGCGCGCGATCGCGGTGGAGGAGTCCGGCAGCGCCACCATCACAACGGCGACCGGCGCGGTTCGCATTGAACGGCGCCCGATGACGCTGCGGGCCAAGGCTGGTTTCTTCGAAGACGAGATCGACCGCCGCCACCGCCGCACTCAGTATGGGTACGTGCTGGGCGTGTCCCTCAAGCGCCCCGGCGACACCAGCGAATGGACGCAGCACGACAGCGACAACGATGGCCTGTGGACCGCGATGTACGGCGCGGGGGAGTGCTTCGCGTTTGCCGCGCGGGGTGATGCGGGATCTCGCCAGCGGGCGCGCCAGGCGTTCGAGGCATTGCGATTCCTGCGCGTGATGGCGGAGAACGGAACGCCGGCGCCGCCCAAGGGCTTTGTCGCGCGAACCGTGCTTCCCGCCTCCGCCGGCAACCCGAACGGCACTGCCTATTCGCCCGAGCGCGACCGGAAGACGCGCGAAACGCGGGACCGCCTTTGGAAGATCATGAGCCCGCGCTGGCCGCTGAGCGCCGACGGCCAGTGGTATTGGAAGGCCGACACCAGTTCCGACGAATTGGACGGCCATTACTTCTTCTACGGCCTCTACTACGATCTGGTGGCGGATGCCGGCGAAAGGGAACGCGTGCGCGAGCATGTGCGCGCCATCACCGATCACCTGATCGATCATGGCTTCCAACTGCGAGACCATGACGGAGCCGCGACGCGCTGGGGGATTTTCGACCCCGCCAGCTTGAATGGGTCCGCGAACTGGTGGGCGGACCGGGGGCTCAACTCGCTCAGCATTCTGACCTATCTCAAGGTGGCCGGGCACATCACCGGCGAGGCCCGTTATGAGAAAGCGGCCCGGGAACTCATCACACGGCACCACTACGATCAGAATGTGCTGATCCCCAAGACCAGTGCGGGTCCGGGCGGCGGCAACCAGTCCGATGATGAGATGTTCCTGATGAACTTCTATCACCTTGTGCGCTATGAGCGGGACGCCGGGTTGAAGTCCAAGTACGCTCGCGCTCTTCGCACGCACTGGGAGAATGAGAGGCCGGAGCGAAATCCGTTGTTCGGCTTTATCGCCAAGGCGGCGCTGGAAGGTCTAACGTTCGAAACAGCGTTCCGCACGGAGACGCTCACCGTTCCAAGCGGGGATCTGGCCGATGGCATCGATACGCTGAAGCGCTACCCGCTGGACCGCGTGAACTGGGGCCACCGGAACAGCCACCGCCGTGACATCGCACTGTTGCACGCCGGGGCGCGCGAATCGGGTGCACGCGGCGGCCTGCGCGACGGGCGTGCAATCCCCATTGACGAGCGTTTCGTCGAGCACTGGAATCACGACCCGTGGCGGCTGGACGTGAACGGTGCGGGAACAACCCTGGCCGACGGCGCGTCCTTTCTGCTGCCCTATTACATGGGCCTCTACCACCGGTACCTGGAGGACGATCCTCCGGGCGCGGTACCCTAGGAGTTTCAACATGACGCCCAAGCTTCCCATCGCCGCCATTACCGACGAGTACTCTCCGGACCTGGCCCTGGCTGCGCCGCCCATGGCCGCCACGGGCATGACCGGCGCCGAACTTCGAGTGGTATTCGGCAAGAACATCATGGACCTTTCCGCCGATGACATGGCCCGCGCCCGTGACATTCTGACTGCGCACAACCTGGAGGTGATCTCCATCGCGTCGCCCATCTTGAAGTGCGTGCTGCCCGGCGGCCCCGATATCGATACTCGCTTCCAGCACGATATCTTCAACTCCAAGCACACCTTTGACGATCAGCCGCGGCTGCTGGACCGGGCCTTCGACATCGCCGAGTATTTCGGCGCCCGCATCATCCGTGTGTTCTCCTACTGGCGCACTGTGGACCCGGACAAATGCTTCGGCGCGGTGCTTGAAGCTCTGGCGGGGATGGCAGAAAAGGCAGCTGCCCGCGGGCGCATCATCGGCATCGAGAACGAGCATGCGTGCAATCTGGCCACCGCGGCCGAGGTATCGCGTGCCCTGGCCGCCGTGGATCACCCGGCACTGCAGCTTGTCTGGGACCCGGCGAACGCTTTCGTTTCCGGAGAAAATCCTTATCCCTACGGCTACAGCCTGCTGCCGAAGAACCGCATTGCGCACGTGCATCTGAAGGACTGCCACATGGAGGGCCCGAAGGCGATTTGGGGTCCGCTGGGCACGCGTTCCGTCGATTGGAAGGGCCAGGTGGCGGCGCTGATGGCCGATGGATACCGCGGCTATTTGAGCCTGGAGACTCATTGGCCGGGGCCGGGTGGTGACAAGATGCTGGGCAGCACCATCTGCGGATGGAATTTGCGCGGTCTGGCTTCAGCCTGAGGAGTGCATCATGCGCCTGGGGCTCGGTTTGTGGTTTGCGGCGGCGCTTGGCGCCCAGAATCTTGAGGTGCGCGCGCACACGCTGGCCAACGGCATGCGCGTGCTGATTCACGAGGACCACGACATCCCAAACGTTGCCCTCTACCTGTTCTTCAAGGTGGGCGCGCGCAACGAACGGCCCGGCACCACGGGACTTTCGCACTTCTTCGAACACATGATGTTCAACGGCGCCAAGAAGTATGGTCCCAAGCAGTTCGACATTCAGATGGAGAAGAATGGCGGACGCAACAATGGCTACACCACCAGCGACGTGACCGTCTACACGGACTTTTTCCCGCGCACAGCGCTGGACCTGATGTTCGACATGGAAGCGGACCGCATCCGCGACCTGGCCTTTGACCCAAAGATCATCGAATCCGAGCGGGGCGTGGTGCATTCCGAACGCCGATTGTCGGTGGACAACAACAACATGGGCGCGCTGCATGAGCAGGTGAATGCGGTGGCGTTCACGGCGCATCCCTACGGGAACTCGGTGGTGGGCTGGCCGTCCGACATAGAGGGCTGGTCGCTTGAGGATCTGAAGTCGCACTTCCGCATGGGCTACGCTCCAAACAATTGCGTTCTGGTGGTGGCGGGCGCCGTCAGTGAAGCGGAGATCCTGGCGCTGGCGAAGAAGTATCTGGAACCGATCCCCCGGCAGGAGCCTCCACCACCGGTGCGCACGCGGGAGCCGGAGCAGCGCGGTGAGAGGCGTCTGACCATTGAGAAGCCGGCCGAACTGCCGCTGCTCATGGTTGGCTATCACGTGCCCGAGGCAGCGCACGCCGACACGCCCGCGATCGCGGTAATGAATGCGCTGCTGACGCAGGGGCGCAGTTCGAGGCTGCAGAGCCGGTTGATTGAACGCGACCAGTTGGCGCTCACCGTGACCGGCCGCTCGCAGCCGGGTTTCGACCCCGGCCTGATGGTGATCATCGCGCAGCCGCGCGCCGGCGTCGACCCCGCGCGCACGGAGGCCGCGCTGCATGAGGAGACGGGCCGGCTGGGGGCAGCCGAACCCGGCGAGGACGAACTGCGGCGCGCGCGCAACCAACTGATCGCCGCGCATTACCGTGGTCTGAAAACCATTGCGGGCAAGGCGAACACCATCGGCGGCTATGAGGTGTTTTCCGGGGGCTACCAGAAGTTGGCGGCTTACGAAGCAGAGATCGCAGCGGTCACCCCCGCCGAGATCCGGCGTGTGGCAGGCAAGTACCTGGCGCGCCGCAACCGGACCGTCGGAACGCTGCTTCCCGAAAAGAAGGAGGCAGCGCGATGAGATGGCTGCTGGGGGTTCTGGCCGCGGGGGTGCTGAGCGCGCAGGTAAAGCTGCCCGCCTTCACACGCCAGACGCTATCGAACGGGGCCACCGTCATCCTGATGCCGCGGCGTGAATTGCCTCTGGTGACGGTGAATGTGACGGTGCGCGGGGGAGCCGAATCGGACCCCGACGGGATGGGCGGCCTGGCCAGCGTGACCGCTGAACTGCTGCGCCGGGGCGCCGGGAACCGCTCAGCCGCACGGTTCGCCGAGGATCTGGATGCGCTGGGCGCCACCTTCCTTTCGCAGGTGAGCCAGCAGGCAACCACGGTATCGCTGGAGTTTCTGGAGAAAGACGCCGAGGCCGCGCTGTCGCTGCTGGGCGAGGCACTCACCACGCCGCAGTTCCCGGAAGACGAGGTGAAGAAGGCAATCGCGCAGCGCGCCGACAGCGTGCGGGGATCCAAGGACAATCCGATGATGTCCACCGGCATTTACTACCGGGCGTTCTACTATCCGCAGGGCCATCCCTACGCGCGCCCGCTCAATGGCGATGAAGCGTCGCTTGCCGGCATCGGGCGCAAGGATGCCGCGGCCTATCATGCGCGCCACTACGTGGGCCGCAACATCAGTGTGGCGGTGGCAGGCAGTTTCGAGGTGCCAAAGCTGATGCCCCTGCTGGCGAAGGCGCTGGGCGGCCTGCCCGCGGGCGCCGCCTATGCCTGGCGCCGCGCCGCCGGCGCCCCCGCGCTCACCGCGCCGCGCCTACTGCTGGTGGATAAGCCGGACGCCACGCAGACCTATTTCTACATTGGCCAGCCGGGCATCGACCACAACCACCCGGATCGCGCGGCGCTCAGCATCGTCAACACGGTTTTCGGCGGACGCTTCACGTCCATTCTCAACGACGAGTTGCGCGTGAACACGGGCCTGACCTATGGCGCTAATTCCACCGTGGAACGCGACCGGCTCACGGGCAGCATCTACATCGCTACCTTCACACGCACCGCCACCACGGCGCAGGCCATCGACAAGGCGCTGGAACTTCTGCGCAAACTGGCCTCGGCGGGGCTGAACACGGAGCAACTGGCCTCCGCCAAGGCGTACATCAAAGGCACCTACCCAACAGATCGCCTTGAGACCAGCGACCAGTTGGTGAACCTGGTGCAGGAACTCGCCCTGTTCGAACAGAACCGCGGTGAGGTGGACGACCTGTTTTCGCGGCTCGACGCGGTGACCCTTGAACAGGCCAATGCCGCTGCCAGGCGCTTCTACGGTTCACCGAATCTGGTGTTCGTCCTGGTGGGCAACGCCGCCGAGATCAGGCCGCAGGTGAAGAAGTGGGCCGCCGACGTGGTGGAGATTCCCGTCTCGCGCCCGGGGTTCGACGCGCGATGACCATGGCAGCACATCAGGCTCGTTTCGCCGAAGACGGCTTTGAAATTGTCCGCGGTCTGCTCACGGCCGCCGACCTTCAGCACATTGGAGATGGCTTTGCCCGCTTTGTGCGGGATATCGCACCCACGCTCAGCCGCGCCGAAGCGATGTACGAGGATTACGACGATCCGGCCACGTTCAAGCAGTCCGGGCAGTTGCACCGCGAACCGGCACTCGACCGGTACCGGCATGAGGGCCCGATCCGGGAACTCGCCGAACGGCTGATCGGACCGGTGATCCCTCAACACGTCGAGTACTTCGCCAAGCCAGTGCGCGGCAGCACACCGACGCCTCCGCATCAGGATGGTTTCTACTTCTGCCTGGAGCCCAACACCGCTTGCACGGTCTGGGTGCCGCTGGACCCGGCGGATGAGGAAAACGGCACGCTCCACTATGCACCGGGCTCGCACCGTCTGGGCGTGCTGCCCCACAATGCCTCGCACATCCTGGGTTTTTCGCAGGGGCTCGCGGAAACGGCCCCTGCCATGATTCCCTGCCCTGTGTCACCGGGCGATGCGCTGGTGCACCACTCGCTCACCGTGCATTCGGCCGGGGCGAACCGTTCCGGGCGGCCACGACGGGTGATCGCGTTCGTGTTCTTTGGCGCGCACACGCGGCGCGACCCCGCGGCATGGGAACGCTATCAGGCGGCGCTGCGCCAGCAACACGAAGCGTTGAAGGTTACTCCTCCCGAAGCGACGTGATAGGGTTGATGCCCGTGGCACGGCGCGCCGGAAGGTAACAGGCCAGCAGCGTCAGCGCGGCGAGCAGAGCGGGTGCGCCGGCCATCAACAGGGGATCCCTGGTGCTGGTCTTGGTGACCTCGGAAAGAAGCTCCATGTAGGCCGACATCGCGCGCAGCAGCAGCAACGCCAGCGCCAGGCCGCCCACGCTGCCGATGAGCACCATCGCCACGCTCTCACGCAGCACCAGCTTCAGCACGTCGCCGGGCCGCGCGCCCAAGGCCATCCGGATGCCAATCTCCTTGTGCCGCTGCGCCACCGCATAGGCCGTGACGCCGGCCAACCCCACCGCGGCCAGAATCAGGGAAAAGAATCCGATGCCACCGTAAACCACCAGGGTGAGCTTGGTGAGATAGAACATTTGCGTGAGATAGTCCGTCATGGACCGTGCGTTGAACACGCTCAACTCAGGGTCGATTGCCGCCATCAGGCGCCGCACCTCGCCCAGAGCATCCACGCCGGGCCGCGCCCGCACCAGCAGTGCCACGCCTTCCCGTGACGGCTTCGCGTAGCGGCTTGGGTCCAGGGGAACATAGGCCTTGACTTGCACGGTTTGAATGATGTAACCGCCACGAATGTCCTTCACCACGCCAACCACCAGATGCGGCTTCTCGTCGATTTCCAGGTGGCGCCCCACGGCGTCCTGGCCGGGAAACAACTCCTTGGCGGCCGTGGCATTCAGCACAGTGACCAGCGTACCTGGCTTGGTATCGCGATCCTCGAAGTCCCGTCCCCGGATGACGGGCACTTCCAGAGTCTTGAAGTATCCCGCTCCAACACGCTCCGAGGTGAGGCGCCGCAGCGATTTTGCGGCGCTGGCCATGTCTTCGCTCATTCCCACGGTGGCCTGTTCACCGGTCACCTGAAAGGGTGGGTTCTGGCTGATGGCAGCCGCGGTGATGCCGGGCACCGTGAGGATGCGGTCGCGGACCTTCTCCAGCAGTTCCCGGGCGCGTTCCGGCGTATAGCCGTCGCGCACGGGGTCCAGCGAGACGCTGTACAAGCCATCCACGGTGTAGCCCACCTCAATCTGGCTGTTACGGCTGAACCCAAGCACGATGAAGCCCGTCATCAGGAGCAGCACCAGCGAACACATCACCTGTTGCAAAACCAGAATGTTCCTGGTGGAGAACCAGCGGTAGCCCTTCAGGTTTGAATACGCGCCGGCCTTGAGCGCCTGGGACACGTCTGCCTTTGAGGCCTGCAGGGCGGGTGCCAACCCAAATAGCAGACCGGTAAACAGAGTCACCGCAGCCGTGAATGCGAACGCGTGCCAGTCCATGCGAAAGTCGAGGTTCACGTAGTTCGGCATCATCGGTTTCATGGCATCCACCGAGCTTAGGCTCCAGACGGCGAACCCGTAACCGGCCACGCCGCCCATGGCCGCCAGCATGATGCTTTCCAGCAGCAACTGCCGGATGATCTGCACGCGGCTTGCGCCCACGGCCAGCCGGATGGCGAATTCACGGCGCCGCGACGCCACGCGCGCAATCAGCAGCGTGCCGACATTGGCGCAGGTGACCCACAACATCAGCACGCACAGGGTGACGGGAAAGGCGGTCATGGCGGGCAGGTCCTCATCGCGAATCGGCACCACACGGCCGCCGGGCACCAGGGTGACGCGCCGCCCGCCCCGGTCGCGAGCCGGGTCGCGCTCTTCCTGCTCGATTCTCCGCACCATGGCATCCAGGGCCGCTTCGGCCGGTTTCAGAGCCACGCCGGGGGCCAGCCGCCCGATGATCTCAAAGGCGGTCACGCGTCGGTTGCGGCGCGCATTCTGGTCAAGCTCCGGCGCAAAGCCATCCGGCAGCGTGGTGGGCAGCCACAGATCGGCCGCCGCCACCATGGGCGAGGCTCCCAGGAAGTCCTTGGGGCCGATCCCCGCAATGGTCACAGACTGGCCGTTGATCTTGATCGCCTGCCCCACCAGCGCGGGGTTGCCGCCATAGCGGCTTTCCCAAAGCCGGTGGCTCATTACAGCCGCGGGCGCGGCCCCTTCGCGGTCCGCCGCACCCAGCACGCGTCCCAGATGGGCCTGCGTGCCCAGAACATCGAAGTAGTTGGGTGTCACCAGGTGGCCGTGCACACGTTCCGGCCCATTGGGTCCCTGCACGGTGAATGGCACGGCGGGAACATAGGCCGCCAGCATGCCAAACTGGCCGCTGCCATCGCGGAACTTCTCATAATCGGCGAAGGAGGTCGGGCCCCGGCGTGTCACCAGTTCCGCCGGATTGGTGGTATCGGGCAGCGGCCGGAAGATGGTGGATTGATACTGGCTATAGACCGAAGTGGTCAGGCCGATGCCAATGCCCAGCGAGACTGCAATCACCAGCGCGAACCACGGAGAACCGGCAAGCCTCCGCGCGGCATAACGCACATCTTTCGCAATCGCTGACAACATGCATTCAGCTTAGCGCCACGAGCCCAGACCCATCCGGCGGCGCCGCGCCCGCTCCATCCGCAGCACCTGCCGCTCGTCCATGCCGAAGTAGTGCGCCACTTCGTGCCATACGGTCTCTTCCACCAACTGGCGCAACTCTTCCGGGTTCGCAGCCATCCTCTCATGCGGGCCCTGGTAGATGGTGATCCTGTCCGGCATGGCAAACTGGTCTTGAACGGATCGCTGCGTCAGCGGACGGCCTTCGTAGAGTCCCAGCAGGCCCCGCCGGGGAGGTTCGGGTTCCACGATCAGCACCACGTTGCGCATGCGGCGGCGATATCGCGCCGGAATGCGGGCCAATGCCTCCTCCACCAGCCGGTCAAACCGCTCTGGACTCACACTCTTACTCTACCCCGATGAAAACGCCCGGCTCACACATCGCGGCCCACATCAGCGCCCGGAAAGGAGGCGAGGTATTCAAGGGACTGTGACAACCTCACTAGCTGTTCTGTTGGCTCTCGCGGCGCCTGCCCAGCAGCCGCCCCGCGAACTCTTCGCCAACTGGGCCGCCATGATCCGCCGGGCGTTCTCCGTGCCCGATCCGCTACCACTCCTCGCGGCGGAATTCCACGGCGTCTTTCAGGCCGAACCCGGCATTGCCGCCGAGCGCATCTCCTTCGCCACCGCCAGCGGAATGCGCGTCCCGGCGATCGTCTACCGGCCGGCGGCGTCCAAGTCCCGTGCCCCCGCCATCATCGTGGTGGGAGGCCACGGTGGCGGCAAGGCAAGCTGGTACGCCATCTATGCCGGCATCCTCTATGCCCGGGCCGGCGCTGTGGTCCTGACATTTGATGGGCCCGGCGAAGGAGAACGCAGCGTCCAGCGGCGTGTCAACACCAAGTCCCATGACATCCAGCGCGATGAGGCCACCGCCCTTCGCCTCGCCGGCCTCATGCAAACCGACATCATGCAGGCCGTTTCATACCTCGGCTCGCGCGCCGACGTCGACCCGCTACGCATCGCCGCGGTTGGCTTTTCCCTGGGCGCCTTCGCCCTCAACACCACCTGCGCCATCGACCTTCGCCTGCGGGCCTGTGTCCTTGCCGGCGGCGGCAACCTGGATGGCCCCGGCGAATACTGGGACTCCTCCCGCCCCATGTGCCAGGCGATCCCCTACAAAGCGCTGTTGTTCCTCAAGGACCGTGCCGCTGCGCTGGCAGCCATGAGCGCCGCCCGCGGGCCCATGCTTGTCTACAACGGCCTGGAGGACCCCCTGTTGACTTACAAAGGCCGGGATCCGATCCGCCACTTCGAAGACCTTCAAGCCCGCGCCGCCCTGCTGTTTGGCCGGCGGCCCGGCATCTTCGACGTGTCCTATGAGATCCGCGGCGGGCACCGTCCCTACTTTCTCACCCGCGCCGCCGCCACCTGGCTTGACGGTCACATCGATCTCCCCGAATGGACCCCCGAGTCCATCCGGCAAATGCAGAGCACCCACATCGGGGCATGGGTTCAGATCAGAAAGCCGGAAATCGACCCTCTGTACAGCGGTGACGATCGCGAAGGGGGTACCATCGCACTCGGCGAGCACATCCCGGTGCCGCCGCGCCGGCAACTCGATTGCTTCGACGATGCGGAGTGGGAGAAACGATCGGCCGAACTCACGTTCGAAAGCTGGATCGCCCGGAAAGGGGCATCGCCCCCGTAAGACGCATTCACTGGCAGGCGATTCTATCGTGATCCCGTTTCGCGCCGGCCGGTCACGTCTGCCCCGCTTTTCCATCGGGCGACAGGCTGTTCACACGCACAGTTCACGGTGCACTTCTCAGCAAACGATGGGGCCTACACGGCGCCACCACACTCACGCTATTCCGATAACTCAACTCCGGAGTCTCAACTTCACCACGGACGAGACAAAGTCATCCCTGGTTTCTACGTCGACCTGATCGGAACCCAGGGCGGACCGGCGAGCGGCGCGGAGTTCTTAGGAATCGCCCCCGCTCACGGCCTCGCCGCCCCACTCGCGTTCAAGAATTCTCGAATACTCACCCGAAGCGAAGATCTCGAACTCGAAGTGATGGCTCTTGATATCGGAGAACGTCCACAGCATCTGCCGGCAGGCGAATAGCTGATCCGCATAGCGATAGTAGTGCCGGATGAACTCATCGGAAAGATCGTGCCGCTCCGGAGCTTCCCCGAACACCGCGTTCAACCCCAGGGCCCGCGAAAAGATCGATTTGTAGTCCGAGACGCCCCACTTCTTCAGCTTCTCGCGCACCTGCGCCGGTGGATCCTCCACGAGCAGTGCGGCGAAACTCTGAAAGCAGATGCCGGCCGACTTCAAGTCCGCATCCCGCTCCACCAGATCCATGCACTGCTCAATCCAACGGATCAGATCCTTGCCCACGTAAAACAGCATCCGGATTTCGCAGTACCGCCCATCCAGAAGCCGCCGTTCCAGTTCATCCCGCGACGCGCTCCCCTGCGGAATCAGCCCCTGAATCATCAGACTCGCCCGGGAACTCTCCACCAGCTTGTCCGGTCCCGCCGAATCCGCGAACGGATGCAGAATCAGCGGAGGCAGTTTCCACGTCTTAGTGGGCCTTACGGGCGTAGTGGTCATCTTCCGTTTCATCGGCATCAACAGGCATTCAGATTAGCGAAAACTACCGCCGCGCCTCAAGTGTCACTTGAACTTCCACCACCGTCCCGTCGCGCGTCACTTTCACCGGAACAACGTCGCCAACTTTCTTGGCTCGTAAGGCGTACGTAAAATCATACAGGTTTCCGATCGGCTTCCCGTCAAACTCGATCATGACATCCCCGCCCTTCAATCCCGCCTTCGCCGCCGGCGCCCCGTCGCGCACGTCCGCGAACTTCACGCCCTTCCCGTTGTACGACATATCCGGAATGGAGCCGAAGTTGGGACCATAGCCGCCTCCGCTCGCGGTGCCGGTGCCATGCGGGCGCGGGTCCTGCACCCGGACAAACGCCGGCCGCTCGGCCGATGCCGCCAATTCCCCGGTCACCCTGCCGATCAGGTCCAGCAACTTCACGGCGCCGCCCGCATTGATCTTGTCCCACGTATCGCTCGGCCGGTGATAGTCGGCATGCAGCCCGCTGAAGAAGAACAACACCGGAACCTGCTTCGTGGTAAAGGAGGTGTGATCGCTAGACCCATAGCCCGCCTGCTCCGAATAATCCACGGTCAATCCGGAGGGCGCCGCCAGCCGCTCCATCATTGCCTTGAATGTCGTCCCGGTGGCCACTCCGCCCAGGATCACCTTGTTCTCGCGGATGCGGCCGATCATATCCAGGTTCACCATGGCGACAGCGTTGTCCAGGGGCATCAGCGGATGGTTCACATAGTGGCCCGACCCCAGCAGGCCGAGTTCCTCGGCCGCGTACGCCTGAAACAGGATTCCTCGCCGCAGCCTGCGCCCCTGGAAATGGCGGGCCAGTTCGATCACGCCCGCCGTGCCGCTGGCATTGTCGTCGGCACCCAGATGCGGCGTGCCGGCCTGCGAGGGCGCCATTGAATACTGTTCACCAAGCCCGAGATGATCGTAGTGCGCCCCCACCACCACATACTCAGCCGTCTCGCCGGGGAGATACCCCACCACATTGTGCACAGTCTTCACATCCCGCTGAACGTCCACGGAGCCCGACACCTTCACATTCTCCGGAAACGAAAACGACCTTGGCTTCAAATCCCCATCGATGGCAGCCATCGTGTCCTTCAGCGGCTTGCCCGCCGCCTCCATCCAGCCCGCCACGATCTCCGCCCGCACCTGGATCATCGGAATGCCGGCATCGGAAGGACCCGCGGTGCGCCCGAATTTCTCCAGAAGGTCCGCATCGCCCGTGTGATTCCCGGTGTCGTTGATGAGGATCACACCGGAGGCGCCATGCATCTTGGCGTTGATCGCCTTGGAGTCAAACTGGGAATGCCGCGTGTACACCTTGCCCTGGAACACGCTCTTTTCGTCGAACTCCTGCGGCTCATGCCGCAGCAGGATCACCACCCGGCCCTTGACGTCCACGCCCTCGTAGTCGTCGTAGTTGTACTCGCGCGCCGTGATGCCGTAACCCACAAAGACCAGGCCACCCGAAAGTTCTCCCCGCGTGGAGAAATTGAAGGGCACGAAATCCTCTTCGAGCCGCCCTTTCCCTCCCGGATACTGCAACTGATTCCCCGGCCCCAGCCGCGCGTTCGCCGTCACCTGGAACGGCTGCAGAAAGGCGCCTCCCAGCGTCTTCAGGCCGGCCGCTTTGAACTGCGCCGCCACGTACTGCGCCGCCTTCTCCAGCTCGGGCGTGCCCGTGCCGCGCCCGCGCATCGCCTCGGACGCCAGATACTTGATGTGCGCCATGTAGCGCTGCGTCTCGAACTCCGGCTCGCGCGCCGCGAAGAGAACGCCGCACGCCAAGGCCCCTAGACAGGTGATCTGCTTCATGACCGGCTAACTACTTTCCGAAAACCGGAAGCGACAGGTCGCAGCCGCAGTCTTCTCCGGCATTCTTCGCGGTCTTCTGGTATTCGATCTCCAGATCGATGATCATCCGCAGATCCGGCCAACTCAACTGGCCCGGCAGGCGCCGTCCGTTGATGAACATAAACGGAGTCTGCGCCACGCCCAGGGAGCGCCCCTCCGAGATGTTCTTCTCCACGTCCGCGTCGCCGCCTTTCGAATCGATGCACCGCGAAAGCTGCAGCGTATCGAGCGACTTGCCCTTTGCCCAATCCAGCACCTTGTTCTTAAGATTTTCCCCAGTCACGGATGCCTGGTTCTCAAAGATCCAGTCGTGATAGTCCCAGAAACTGGCTGGAGCCTGCTTGAACACGCACCGGCCGGCCGAAGCCGCCGCCTTGGCCCAGGGGTGAATCTGTTCCAGTGGAAAGTCCTTGAAGTAGAGCCGCACCTGCTTCGGATACGCCGCCAGCAGGTTGTCGCGCAGCATCTTGGCCTCTTCCTTGCAGAAGCTGCACTGGAAGTCGCTGAACAGCACCATCACAACCGGCGCCCCGGGTGTTCCCAGGCTCGGCTGAAATTCGGTTTTCAGTTTCTTTAACTCCGCGCGGAACGGGTTATCCGCCACATTGAACACGTCGCCTCGCACGATGTGCCCGCCATCCTTGCTCACCAGGTAGGTCACTTCGGCTGACCGAACGCCCTGCGACGCCTTCACGGGCACCTCGGAGAAACCCGGCAGGGCCTCAGCCGGCTTCGGCTCCCCGATCTCTACCGTGATCTGCGGTCCCCAAAGGTTCAGATGCCGGACGTAGGCTTCAAGCGTCGCCTTGTCCAGAGCGGACTTCCGCGGCTTCGCGGCTGGCTTGGCGCCGGCCGCGGGCTTTGCCCCTGCCGCGGCTTTCTTCGGCGGAGCCTGAGCCAACGCGGCGCCCGCGCACGCCGCCATCATCATCCATCTCGCAACCATTGAACATCCTGCGGCCATCGAACACCTGCCCTGTGACATTGCCAGCTTCCAGTCTAAAGGTACGGACCGATCCGCCACGGCACGAATTCCTTGTGCCCCAGCCTCTCCGCGCAAGTCCGTTCGCCGGAGGCGGCGCGCAGCACCAGATCGAAGATCTCCTGCCCGATCTGCTCGATCGTCGCTTCGCCGTCGGCGATCCGTCCTGCATTCACGTCCATGTTGTCCTGCATCCGGCGGTACATGGCGGAATTCGTGGCGATCTTGATCACTGGAATCGTCGGGAACCCGATCGCGCTCCCCCGCCCCGTGGTGAACGCAATGAGATTGCAGCCACCCGCCGCCAGGCCCGTCAACGACACCGGATCATACCCCGGCGTATTCATGAAGTTGAACCCCGGCGCCACAATCCGTTCGGCGTAATCCAGCGCATCCATCATCGGCGACGTGCCGGCCTTCGCCGCCGCCCCCAGCGACTTCTCGAGAATGGTGGTCAAGCCGCCATCCTTATTCCCCGGCGACGGATTGTCATTAAAGCTGCCGCCCCACTGCCGCAGATACGTCTTGTAGGACCCGATGAATCCCAGAAACCGCTCCGCGACGGCCCGGTTGCGGGCCCGCTTCACCAGCAGATGCTCGGCCCCGAAACACTCCGTGGTTTCAGCCAGCACAGAGGCTGCGTTCACGGCCGCCAGTTTGTCCGAACATACACCCAGGGCTGGGTTGGCGGTGATACCCGAAAACGAGTCGCTGCCCCCGCAGTTCAGCCCCAGCACGATCTTCGACGCCGGCACCTCACGGCGCTGTTCCGCCGAGGCGCGCTCCATCAATCCGCCAATCGCCTGCCGCGCCGCCGCTACGGTAGCCCGCGTACCGCCCGAGGCCTGCAGCGTCATGCCCACCAGACGGTCCGTCCGGGGCGCGCCTTTGCCCAGGTAGTGGTCGATCTGGTTCACCTCGCAGCCCAACCCCAGGATGATCGCGCCGGATACGTTCGGATGATTCAACACCCCGCCCAGCGTTCGCCGCAACTGGGCCGTATCGGGACCCTCACTGTGCCCGCAGCCCTCGCCGTGCGGAAACGCCACCACGCCATCCACGTTCGGCGGCAGTGTTTCGCCGTCGTAGCTGTGGGCAATCAGTTCCGCCGTGTGCGCGGCGCAGTTTGAAGCCGCCACCACCGCGATGTAGTTCCGTGTCCCGGCCCGGCCGTCCTCCCGGGGATAGCCAAGAAACACCGGCCCTGCCGCGGGCGCCACGGGAATCGCAATCTCGGACGCCGGAAACTCGTATTCGAAATCCAACTCCTCGAACGCCACGTTGTGGGTGTGCAGATGATCGCCCGTGGCGATCGCCTGCTTGGCGAATCCGATCGTCTGGCCGTATCGCACCACCCGCTCCGAGGACGCGATGGGGCGCAGGGCCACTTTGTGCCCCGCCGGCACCGCCGACCGCACTTCCACGCGCTCGCCACCCACTTCAATCACCTGCCCCGGGCTCAGCGGAACGCGCGCCACGGCGATGTTATCGCCCCCATGCAGCCGGATGGCCGAATTCGAGGCCGTGGGCAGTTTTGTTATCTCAAGCAAGCTCATATCTGTTGGACTCTTACCTCATCAGGACCGTCTCGGTGGTCTGCTCGCCGGTGTGCACATGCATCGACTTTCCAGCGCCATGCACCCAAACCCCTTCCCCCGGCTTCATCGGAATCTGCGACGGGTGCCGCACCACCACAAACCGGCTGGTCTCCACGCCTTTCAGCAGCTTCCCGACATGGACATGGAGATGGCACTGCGTGCGCACCACCTCTCCATTGTAGGCCACACCCCAATCGTCTCCCCAGAGTTCGCGGGCCCGCGCGATTGCGGCTGTCCACAGCGCTGTGCGCACCGCGCGCGGAAGGTCCTGCATCGCGTGCGGGCCGGCGGCGTGCGCGCGCCACAACAGCAGCCAACGGTTGGGCTTCCGCGGGTTGTTGTCCTTCAGGAAAAAGTATGGCGGCTCGCCGGGCGCCGCGGACCGCTTTTCGGCCTCATTGCACAGGCTGCACTCGCGAGCCTTCATAGTCTCGGGGCGCTCAGGGTCGCAGGCGCAGCCGCGGACATCGGCCCGCGCCACGGCGCATAGGGCTGCGAGCAGAATCAAAGCGAAGCGTAGGCACATGGCAGGTTATACACGCTCAGGGAAGTGGGAAGGCTGGCTTGAGATGGCCAGCCAGGAACTTGTAGATCTCCCGCCGGGACGCACGCGCAAGCTGCGTATCCAGGCGATTGAAGGAGTGGCCGCCGGGCGCGTTCTGATAAATCTTGGACTCGAACTGTTTTCCTTCGGCCTTCAGTTCCGAAATCAGCCGCTCCACTTCCAGCACGTTCACGTCGTCGTCGTTCGTATTGGTGTGCACCAGCAGCGGCGTTCTCAGCTTCCTGACATGAAAAATAGGCGACCTGCGCCGGTACTCCATGATGTCGTCGCGCACGGTTTTTCCGATGTGATACTGGGCGGAAAACAGCGCCCGGTAAGAGTCCGTCGCATATCCCAGGCGAGCCACCAGGTCACTCACCGGCACACCCGCGTACGCCGCCGCATACCCCTCCGGGTGATCGAAGACATTGAACAGCGTGATCATCCCGCCGTGGCTCCAGCCGATCATGCCGACACGCTGAGGGTCGAGAAAGGAGTACGTTTCAAGCATCCACGCCCGTCCCGACCACACGTCATCGTTTTCCCGTCCGCCATAGTCGATCAGTTCATAAAACGCGCGGCCATACCCGGTGCTGCCCCGGTAATCGGGCGCAATGATCGAATAGCCTTGCTCCAACAGCTCCCGGAAGATGTGCGACACTCCCGAAGTCACGTTCGCGTGCACGCCGCCGTGGGCATAGACGATCAGCGGATGCTTTCCTTTCCGGTCGAGCTTCTTCGGAACAAAGGTATGCGCGTGAACGATCACCGGATTTCCAGCCCCGGGGCCGGTGGGATTCCGGTTCTTCGCCGCCGGCGTCGAGGTGTAGTCCACCTCATCCACCTCCGCCACATCCTGTAGCGCCAACCGCAGCTTAAGCGCATGCATCTGCCGCTCCAGGACATCGGAATCGTGGTTCCGTCCCGTGCCGCCCGGAGCCGCCGCAGGAGCCTGCCCCCAGGCACACGCCGTCATCAGCAGGCCAAGCCCAAAACGCCATTCCATATGAGGCCCATTGTAGCCACCCGGCGTGGCCTCTGGCCCGGACGCCCGCCGTACCTGCCAACCTCTTCGTTACAGTCCCATCCAACACGGGCGGCCTCCCAAACCCTGTGTTATGCTCCGATTGGGTTCATGATTTCCACTGTCCTGATCGAAGGCTATCGTGGTCTCAGACGTTTCCACCTGGACGGTTTGGGCCGCGTCAACCTTCTGGTCGGCCGAAACAACGATGGCAAGACTTCAGTTCTTGAAGCGCTCTATCTGCTCGAAAGGCAGGGCTCTCCCGCGGCGCTGGGCCGGATTCTGGCGGCCCGCGGGGAATCACTACTGGCAGCGGTCGAGGACTCATTACCTCGCCGCCGCTCCTCCCTTCTCGATATCCGGCACGTGTTCTTCGGACACGATCCCGCGCCGGGTTCGCGAATCAAGATTAGCGTCGATCCTAAGAGATTTGTAGAGTTTTCCATCGCGTTGCGTGACGCTCAGAGCCGCCTGTTCCCGCCGCCGGAACCGGAACTGACTGCCAGACTCGAGCTTAGAATTGATGGAGACCCGCCGCCACCCGTGAGCGTGGCTGCCCTGACCGATTCATTCGGATGGCTTCCGGAATGGGTCGAGCTCTCCTCGAAACGCTGGAACCCGGCGGATCGACCGTCGAGCCAGTTCATTACCCATGAGTCGCTCAATGGAACCCAGCTCCTTGAAATGTGGGATCGTGTCGCGTTGACCCCGGCCGAGGATCTCGTACTCAGCCTGCTGCGGATCATCGAGCCAGGAGTGGAACGGGTCGCGATCCTCTCCCAGCCGCGCTCGGGGGCCAAGGGCAGTTTCATCGCTAAGCTGAAGGACGTCAACGTTCCGGTACCAATTGGAACCATGGGTGAGGGAATCTCACGTCTACTTGTTCTCGCCATCACTTTGGCACAATGCCGCGACGGAGTTCTCCTGGTGGACGAAATCGACACTGGTCTGCACTATTCAGTCATGACTTCCATGTGGCGCCTCATCTATGAGGCCGCAATCCAGTTGAATGTACAGGTCTTTGCCACGACTCACAGCCTCGATTGCGTTGAGAGCCTTAAGGACTTGGAAGAGCGTCACGGGCACCCGCTTACAATCCAAAGGATTGATCGCGGAACGGGGCAAGCCGCGCGGCTCAGTTACGCTGGAATGGTGGCGGCGGCCCACCACAGCATCGAAGTCCGATGAGCCGCCGAAGGAGTTTTCCTAAGACGCTGGTGGTTGAGGGCAAGACCGATGTGTACGCAGTAGCCAGCCTAGTCAAGTACTTCGTCGACTGGCCGGACAGCGAACGCCCCGTCGAAATTACCGCGCTGAATGGAGCCGACAGGCTCGACGCCGGACTCGTCGAAGCCGTAGCCTTTGCTGCAACCAGGATTGGATTCATCTTGGATGCCGATGTAGATGCCTCGAGCCGTTATTCCAGCATCCGGCACCAAATTGGCAACTACTGTCCCGGGTTGCCCGCGAACATGCCGTCAGGCGGCGCGATCGCGGACGGACCGGACGGCAGGAAATGGGGTATCTGGATCATGCCCGACAACCGGAATCCCGGCGGCGTTGAAACGTTTCTCAGCCCACATTTCCATTTTGAGCCGCGCGTGCGAATCTCCTGGATGCTCGTCCGCATCAATATCGATAGGGGTTTGAAGGCAGCGAAGACCCCTGCGGAGGACAGCACCCAATGGGTGACAAACAAAACCAGCCCTTTCAGC
>VFZY01000051.1 GCA_016870915.1 Acidobacteriota bacterium
CTCTGATTGGCTACACTCTGTCATAGGGGAAAGCCGCTCCTCTCTTCGCACAACTTTTACTAGAAAAATCAGTTATGCCAGAGAATGCGGCTTTCCGCTACACTTCCCGTGAGAAAAACGGGCTAGACCACAGTCAGAGCGCCCGCTTCAGCCACGCCGTTCCTGGTGATTGAGCCGATGCGGACTTGAACCAACTGGCGCGGCCGGCGTGGGGACGCGAGCGCGACCGGCAAATAGTTCCCGCTCATCGCCTCGCCCGGCGTGTCGTGCGTCACAACGGAGAGTCCCTGCCCGACCATCGATTGACGGAAGTCAAGATTCTTTCGGGCGCCGAGTTCCCGCAGGTGCCGGGTTCGTTCCTTCCGAACCCGCGGGGCCACCTGAGACATCGCGGCCGCCTTCGTGCCTTCTCTTTCCGAGTAGGTGAAGACGTGGAGGTAAGTGAACGGAAGCCGTTCAATAAACCGGACCGTCTCCTCGAATTCGGAATCGGTCTCACCCGGAAAACCCGTCATGACATCGGCGCCGATGGCCGCATCGGGCATCAATGCGCGCGCCTTGAGAACGCGATCCTCATAGTGGCGGGGCCGGTACTTGCGGTGCATCCGGCGCAGCACCGTGTCGGACCCGGATTGCAGCGGCGCGTGAACGTGGCGTGCGATGCGGGGCGATTCGGCCATCAACCCCAGCAGGTCATCGGTGAAGTCCATGGGCTCCACCGAACTCAGGCGCAGGCGGGCAATTCCGGTCTCGTCCAGAAGGCGGCGCAACAGATCGGTCAGACGTGCCGGCCGGCCCAGCCCGGAGCCGGGATCGCGGCCCCAGCGGCCAAGATTGATCCCCGTAAGAACCAGTTCCGGGTACTCGGGGGCCAAGCGGCGCACTTCTTCGACCACCCAATCGGCATTCGCGCTGCGGCTGCGTCCCCGCACGCTGGGGATGATGCAAAACGAACAGCGGTTGTCGCAGCCGTCCTGCACCTTGAGATTGGGCCGCGACCGTCCGCCCGCTCCGCCCTCCACCGGGGCGGCAAGGAACTCGGTTTGCGCGAAGATGTCGCTGCTGTGAATCTGCGTGTGATAGCTGGGTTCCGCGATCAGCGATGCGATCTGGCCTTTGTGGGAATTACCCACCACCCAGGTCACTCCCGGGATGGCCGCCAGATCCTGCGGCGCACGCTGCGCATAGCAGCCCGTCACCAGGATTCGGGCCTCCGGCCGGTCGCGATGGGCACGCCGGACGGCCTGGCGCACGTCCTCATCGGCGCTGGCGGTGACGGTGCATGTGTTGATCACAACCAGGTCCGCCGCGCCGTCTTCCACCCGGGCCAGGCCCGTGCGTTCGAGCGACGCCTCAATGCCCGCGCCATCGGCTTGGGCGGCGCGGCAGCCAAAGTTCTGAACGCGGAAAGTCTGCACCTGATTCCGATTTTATCGCGCCCGGAAGCGGGTACCATGAAGGGTCATGCTGCTGCGCCGCCGCGATCTGCTGTTTGTTCCCGCTGCTCCTATGCTGGCGGTCTCCGGACGTCCTGAGGTCACCGCCGCCACAGCGGGAGACGTGACGCCGGGCCAGGCGCTCATCTGGGCCCGTGCCGACCGGGCCAGCCGGATGACGGTGCGATGGCGCACGGGAAGCGGTCCGGTGGAAACCATCGTGGGTCCCTACTGTCTTGAGACAACTGATTTCACCGGGCGGGTGAATCTGGCCGGACTTCCGGCCGGCCAACAGATCTCCTATGAAGTGGAGTTTCAGGATCTGCGGTCGCCGCGGGCGGTGAGTGAGCCGGCCAAGGGATCCTTCCGCACGCCGGGCGCGCGCCGCAACGTGCGGTTCCTTTGGTCCGGCGACATGGTGGGGCAGGGCTGGGGCATCAACCCGGATCGCGGCGGCATCACGATCTTCGAAACGATGCGGCGCCGGGAACCCGATTTCTTCCTGCATTCCGGCGACACGATCTACGCCGACGGCCCTGTACCTGCCGAGGTCAAGCTTACCGACGGCTCCGTCTGGAGGAACGTAACAACGCCGGAGAAGAGCAAGGCGGCGGAGACTCTGGATGAGTTCCGCGGAGCATACCGGTACAATCTGCTCGACACGAACGTCCGGAAGTTCGGTCTGGACGTGCCGCAAGTGTGGCAGTGGGACGATCACGAGGTGACCAACAACTGGTCGCCCTCGAAGGATCTTTCGGCGGACAGCAAGTACACGATGAAGGACCTGGACCTGCTGGTGGCCCGAGGGCAACGGGCATTCCTGGAATATGCGCCAATCCGGTATTCGAACATGGAGGCGGACCGGGTTTACCGGCACATTCCCTATGGCCCGCTGCTCGATGTATTCGTGATCGACCTGCGCAGCCACCGCGGTCCCAACACCCACAACATGCAGACCATGCTTTCCGCGGAGACCGATTTTCTGGGAGCGCGGCAGATTGCGTGGTTAAAGCAAGGGCTGCGCGAGTCGCGCGCCGTGTGGAAGGTGATTGCCTCCGACATGCCAATCGGGCTGCATGTGCCCGATGGCCGCGATGCCGAAGGGCGCCCGCGCTGGGAGGCGAGCGCCAATGGCGATAACGGCCCGGCGCTGGGCCGCGAGTTGGAGATCGCTGAAGTGCTGAGGTTCATCAAACGGCAAAAGATCCGGAACACGGTTTGGCTGACCGCCGATGTGCACTACACGGCGGCGCACTATTACGACCCGGCAAAGGCGCGGTTCACCGATTTCAACCCGTTCTGGGAGTTTGTCTCCGGTCCGCTCAACGCGGGGACATTCGGGCCGGGGCAGAAGGATCTGACGTTCGGCCTCGAAGCGGTATTCGAGAAAGCGCCCCCGAAGGGGCAGAGCAATCTGCCGCCGTCGGCGGGACTTCAGTTCTTCGGCGAGGTGGAGATCGACGCCCGGACGCGGGCAATGACCGTGACACTCCGTGACATGACCGGCGCCGGACTGTTCACCAAGACGTTGCCGCCCGCCTGACCACGGCGTCAGTTGAGCACCGCGAGGGACACCGGTGGACTCTCCACGCCGCCGACGGTGAGCACCACCGGAGCGGACTGTCCCGCCACACCCGCCGGAACACGGGCGTTGATCTGCATGAGCCCGGTGGTTCCGGGTGCTTGCCCCGTGAACAACAGGTCCGCTTCCCGGCCGCCGATCTTGAGCGTCACGCGCCCAACCGGGTTCGGGTACGGCGCGGTGGAGGACTTTCCCGTGATGCTGGCCGGTGCCGTGACGCCCTGCCCCGTGGCATAGAGCACGACGATGTCACCCGCCCCGGCGGGATTCGCCCTGGAGTTGATTCCGAAGCGGGCATCGAAGATGGTGCCCAGAAGTCCAGGCGCCGTGGGGGCCAGTGCCAGGCTCTCTTCAGCGCTGGCGATGCCCTTATACGTCACCACCACACGGGCTTGCGTCTGCCCGGCAAGTTCGTACGGAATCTGAAAATTGATCTGATCCGCGCGCACGAAATAGAGTGGAGCGCGCAGGCCGTTCACAGTGACCGTGACATCCCCCAGTTGCATGGGGAGTTGCCCGTTGCTGTCGTAGCTTGCGGCGACGCCGGTCTCCGGGCCGATGGCCGTGCCATAGACGGAACGCGCTTCACCCGGAGAACCGGGTCCCGCCGCGCCACTGAAGGCGTTGCGAACGCCACCCTGGGCAATCGCCGGGCGCGAGCCTTGGGTGTAGAAAATCAGGTCATTGCTGAGTGCGCCGATGTCCCCGCCGAAAAACACCGACGCTGCCAGCGCGGGAACGTAAATGCCCTCGTGGCGGGACCGTGCGGGGGATGGCCCGGCGGGTAGGACCTGGCTCCAGGCGTTCACGGTGGCGTCGTACTCCCAGAGGTCGCCAAGCTTGCCGCCTCCAGAACCCGCGTAGATCACAACCTTGCGCCGCGTGGAATCGAACGTCATACCGTAGCGCTCGCGGGCGCGCGGCCGGGCAGTGGGCGACTTCTGTGTCCACCGGTTGGTCTGGAGATTGAAAGCCCAGAGATCGTCCAGCGGGCAAGGCCCTGCGCCGCTGGCACACCCGCCGAACAGCAGCATTTCCTGCGCCGCCTCGTCGAGCACGGCGTGGTGCAGACAGCGGCGCAGCGGTTTGGCGCCGGAGGGTGTCAGTTCGAGCCAGCGATTCATGGTCAGATTGAACTCCCAGGTGTCGTCGAAACGGCCACGCTCGGAGGTGAAGCCGTGCGAGATGATCAGGCGGCCGCCAGTCGGGTCGGTGACGGCGGAGTGCGCGTATCGCGGTGTCGGGCCGGTGCCCCTGTCGAGCTGCTGCCAGGTGTTACCGGCAATGTCGTACGCCCAGACATCGTTGAAGAATCCCGAAGCCTGGCCCGCGAAAACGATCAGGCGGCGGCGCGCGGCGTCGTAGTTCACGGTGTGGCCGTGGCGGGGAGCAGGTTTGGCGCCGGCGGGGTCGCGGCGCTGCCATTCGCGGGTGGCGAGCGAGTAGGCCCAGACGTCGTTCTGGTCGGAGGTGGCGTCCTGGCCGCCGAAGATCAGCAGTTGGTTGCCCGCCGGGTCGTGCACCAGCGGGGCGTCCGCACGCGGCGAAGGGCCGTTGACGGCCGGAATCAGGCTGAGAGAAGACTGCGCCAGGGCGGGCGCGATGCAGAACAGCGTAGCCAGGATTCGCATAGAACCGGCAAGTGTATCCCACCCGCCCTGGAGTTTATTCCGCCAACGCTCTCAGAGCCGCCGTGATGTCACTGTCGTCAGGGTGGTGCGCGAAGTGTTTGATTCCGGTACGCGTGACTGCGCCGTTCCGGATGGGGATGACGATGCCGGTTTCCCGGCCGCCCTCGCGAGCGGTGACGCGAAGCACCCATGCGCCCCCGGCCGGCACAGAGCCCGCTATGGCATGGATGCCAGGCTCCTTGAGCGGTGTGGTGGTGGCAGCCACGGACTGGCGGACTCCCTTGGCGACACCTTCGAGGGTGGCGGTGATCTCCGCCTTTTGCGGACTAGCGCAACCAACGGTGCGCACGGAAGCCAGGGCGCCTGTGCCGGAGGGGGCGGTGCCCATCTCCAGCCAGAAACCCCCGCCGGCGAAAACGGAACCAGCCAGCGCCAGGCAGGCGGCGGCGGTGCGTAGAGTTGTCATGGAATCTCCTTTTCGATGGATGAAACGCGCGCTTCACAGGGGAAGACGTAGCGGAGCAAAGGCCGTTAACGGTGCTAACGTGAAAGAGAAAAGCATGGACGATCAACAATTTCAGCGCGAGGCCGATAAGGCGCTGAGCGCGCTCTACCGGTCTTTGATTGAAGCGTCAGATAACTATGGGTTTGAACCGGACTTGAACAACGGCGCGCTGACCGTTGAATTCGAGGAGCAGAGGACCCGGTTCGTGGTGAGCCCGAACTCGCCCGTGCGGCAGATCTGGGTGTCCGCCAACGTGCGCAGCTACAAGCTGGATTGGAACGAGCACGCCTCGGCTTTTGTGCTGCCGGACGACGGCCGCACGCTGCGGCGGCTGATGGCGGATGCGATCGGGGAACTTCTGGGAGAAGCCGTCACGCTGCCTTAGCCGATGCCCGGCGTCTACATCTCGTATCCCTTCTGCGCGCAGAAGTGCACCTATTGCAATTTCGCTTCGGGCGTTTTTCCCAGACAACTTGAGCAGGATTACCTGGGGGCGCTGCTGTTGGAGTTGGGGCGCGTCCGATGGCAATGGACCCCGGAAACGATCTATTTCGGAGGCGGCACGCCCAGCCTGATTCCCGCCCCGGTGCTGCGCGGCATTCTGGCGCAGATGCCGGGATTTCCCTGGCGCGAGGCCACCATGGAGGCCGCTCCGGGAGGGATCACAGCGGATCTCGCCGCTGCGTGGAGGGAGGCGGGCATCAACCGGGTGAGCCTGGGCGTGCAGTCTCTGGTTGAGCCCGAGATCCGCCGCACCGGCCGGAAGCACACGCCGGATATCGTGTCGCAGGAAGTCGCGCTGCTGCGGGCGGAAGGCATTGAGCGGGTCAACATCGACCTGATCGCCGGCCTCCCCGGGCAGACGGCTGAATCCTGGGCGCTCACCCTGGACCGGCTGGAGGCGCTGCATCCCGACCACGCGTCGGTCTACATGCTGGAAGTGGATGAGGATAGCCGGCTGGGCAATGAGATCCTTCTGGGCGGCGTGCGTTACGGCGCCCGCGACGTTCCGGACGACGACAACACGGCGCGATTCTATGAGACCGCGGTGGACCGTCTGGCGGCCATGGGCGTTCCGCGCTATGAGATCTCGAACTTTGCCCGCCCCGGGCATGAATCGGTGCATAACCTGAAGTACTGGCGGCGTGAGCCATATCTGGGCCTGGGCTCGGATGCACACTCGTTCGACGGCCGCTGGCGCTGGCGCACGCCGGAGACACCCGCGGAGTATGTGAAGCTGGTGCGGGAAGGGGCAAGCACCGTGATGGAGCGGGAAGAGGCCGACGAGGCGGAAGAGCGTTTTTTCCTGGGCTTGCGGCTGGACGAAGGGATTGCGGCGGAGCCGGATGCGATCGCGCCGCACGGGGAAGTGCTGGAGCGGCTGGCCGCCGCCGGCCTGGTGGAGACAACGAGCCAGCGGCTGCGATTGACGCGCCGGGGTGTACTCGTGTCGAATGAAGTGTTTCAGGAGTTTATTCGTTGATGATCGATTTGCGCAGTGACACAGTGACAAAGCCGACGCCAGCCATGCGCCATGCGATGGCCACCTGCGAGGTGGGCGACGACGTTTACCAGGAGGACCCCACGGTCAACCGCCTGGAGGAAAGGGCGGCGGCGATCGTGGGGAAGGAAGCGGCGTTGTTCGTGCCCACCGGAACGATGGGCAACACCATCGCGATGAAGGTGCACACGCATCATGGGCAGGAAGTGATCTGCGACGCGCGGTCCCACGTCATGAACTGGGAACTGGCCATGATGGCGTGGTTCACCGGCTGCATGCCGCGAACCATCGCCACAACGGATGGGATTCTCACCTGGGACCGGATTCGCGCGGAACTGAAGCCGGTGGGTCCGCACTGGGCGCCCACGGGAATGATCGAGATCGAGAACACGCACAACATGGGCGGCGGCGCGGTCTATCCGCTGGAAGTGATCGACGAAATCTGCGACGGTGCGCACAACGCCGGCCTCAGGGTGCACATGGACGGCGCGCGGGTGTTCAACGCGGCGGCTTCGTGCGGCGCACCTGTTAGCCGCATCGTGGAGCGTGTGGACACGGTGATGTTCTGTTTGTCCAAGGGACTGGGTGCGCCGGTTGGGTCCATGGTGGCGGGCACCAGGAACGATATCGATCAGGCGCGGCTCTATCGAAAGCGGCTGGGCGGCGGCATGCGGC
This sequence comes from Acidobacteriota bacterium, assembly GCA_016870915.1. Lineage (GTDB taxonomy): Bacteria > Acidobacteriota > Terriglobia > Bryobacterales > Bryobacteraceae > VFZY01. The sequence goes on from VFZY01000051.1 coordinate 7,331, forward strand.
AGGCGGGTGTTCTGGCCGCGGCCGGGTTGATTGCACTGCAGGACATGCCTTCGCGGCTGGGTGAAGATCATGCCAATGCGCGGCTGCTGGCGGAACGGCTGGCCACCTTGCCGGGCATCGCGGTGGACCCCGGGTCAGTGCGCAGCAACATCGTGATCTTTGAGGTCTCAGGCACTGGAATGACCGCGCCGGAGTTCACGGCGCGTCTCAAGGAACAGGGCGTCTTGATGGGCTCCTTTGGCGACCGCCACGTGCGGGCTGTCACCCATTTCGATGTGCCGCGCGATGCCTGCGAGAGCGCCTTGGAGGCGGTGCAGCGGATTACCGCTCAGTGAGCGTGATCGTTTGATTGCCGGTCTGCGGGCCGAACTCCTGCACGCCGCCATCGGGCCACACCACACGCACCTGATCGGCCTTCGCCACAACGCCCAGGCCGAAGTGGAGATGAAGGCTGTTTTGCGAAAGGAAGCTCGACTGGCTCAGCACCGTCTGCGTCTGCCGTTTCCCGGCGGCCTCCACGGTGACAACCGCGCCGATGGCTGCCCGGTTTGACCGCGTGCCGGTGAGCGCGACCCGCAGCCAGTGGCTCTTCGGCAGCTCGTTGCGAAGCAGTGATGGCGGTTGGCCCATGTTCATCACCACCGCGTCCAGGTCGCCGTCGTTGTCGATATCGCCCATGGCCATGCCGCGGCTCGAGTGGCGGGCGGCGATGGCGGGTCCGGCCAGGGCGCTGACGTCTTCGAAGCGTCCATTGCCCAGGTTGCGGTAGACCAGGCGGGGATTTCTGTACACTTCAGCGGTCTTGCGTTGATCGATGTCCGGGTAGACGTGGCCATTCACCTGCAGCACATCCTGCCAGCCATCGTTGTCCAGGTCGGCCAGCGCCACCCCCCAGGCGACGTACTGCGGATTCACGCCAAGCCCGGCCCGGATGACGGAATCCTCGAAGATGCCCTTGCCCAGATTGCGGAAGACGTTGGGGTGATCGCCGGCAAAGTTGGTCTTGATGAGATCGATGCGGCCGTCGCCGTCGTAGTCGCCGGCGGCGATACCCATGCCGCCTTGCTCAAACCCGTGTTCGCTGTAGGCCAGCCCGGCTTCGGTGCCCACTTCGGAGAATGTCCCGTTCCGATTGTTCCGGAAGTAGAGGCTGGGCGTTGAATCGCTGGCCACAAAGAGATCCGTCCAGCCGTCGTGGTTGAGATCGGCGGCCACGGCGGTAAAGGCGTAGAAGCCCTGCGCCGCGCCAACGCCCGACGCGCGAGTGACGTCTTCGAACGTTCCATCGGGCCGTGCGCGGTAAAGCGTGACGGCGCCAAACGGAAGCCCCCGGGGGCCGCAGAAGACGGGCATGCCTTTCCATTCGCAGTTGGATGCCTTGCCGGGCAGGGGCGCGGTCTTGAGGTCGAATTTCTGATAGCTGGTGACGAACAGGTCCAGCCTGCCGTCGCGGTCATAGTCCAGGAAAGTGCATCCGGAACTCCATTCCGTGGCGGGTCCTGAGACGCCCGTGCGGGCCGTGACATTTTCGAACTTTCCCTGGCCCGTGTTGCGGTACAGGACGTTCGGTCCCCAGTAGGTGACAAAGAGGTCGATGGCGCCATCGTTGTCATAGTCCCCGGCGCACACGCCGCCACCCCAACCGGACTTGGCAAGGCCGGCCGCGGCGGTTACGTCGGCGAAGCGGCCGTTTTTCAGGTTGCGGTACAGCCGGTTGCCGCCGGCGGCCGGTGGACCATCGAGTCGGGACCCGTCGACGGTGAAGACATCGAGCCAGCCGTCGCCATCGTAGTCGATGAGCGCCGCGCCGGTGCCGTTGGCTTCCAGGATGTACTTCTTGCTGGTCTCGCTGCCATTGGTGAGCGGCGTGGTGAGACCGGCTTGCGCGGCAATGTCGGTGAACCGCGCCAGGAACGGCTTGCCCGACGCAGCCGGGCGCGCTTCCGGGGCCGCGTTGCGAGTGGCTACGCCTTGCGCCCACAGCCCCGCTGGGGCTAGCCAAAAAAGCCCCGCTGGGGTTAACCAAAACAGCCCCGCTGGGATCAACCAAAGAAACCCCGCTAGGGTTAGGGTTAGTCGCAGCAGCGCCGCTGGCAGCAGCCCAAAGGCGGTGCATGCGCTAGGCATCAATACGGGGCCTCTGCCGGTGCCAGTCCGTCGCGTTCTGGAAAGCCTTGCCCACATGCACCAGCAGATTCTCGTTGAACGGACGGCTCACGAACTGGATTCCCAAGGGAGCGTTGCCGGCAAAGCCGCAGGGAAGAGAGATTCCCGGCAGCCCGGCGAGATTCGACGCCGGAATCAGGGCCGCCAAGCCGCGTGTGGAAGGCGCGGGCCGGCCCGTACCGCGGTCCAGCGGATCGGCGGCTTTATTGGCAGGGCCAAAGCGGGCCGGGGCGAACAACAGGTCCACTTCGAAAAACAGTTCACGGAAGGCTTCCTGGATCAGGCTGCGGATCCGCATGGCCCGCAGGTAGTCCTTGGCCGGGATATCGAGGGAAGCTTTGAGCGCGGCGATCTGTTTGGCATCGGCCAACTGGTCCACGCGCCCGCTGGTGATCAACTCCTCAAAGATGGCGCCGGCCTCGGCTGAAATCACGGTGCTGATCACCGGCCCGTAAGGGAACTCGGGCAACTTCACCGGCTTCAGCTTCAGGCCCAGGGCCCGAACGGCTTCCAGGGCCTTCTGGAATTCCGGCTGAGCCGTGGGGTTGGGCCATTCGGCGAAGTCCGTTTCGGCGAAGCCCACGCGCACTTCGGTCAGCGGCGGCTGGAACTGAGGGGCGTAGTAGAAGCTCTTCCCCGCCGACCCCTGATCTTTCGCGTCGCCGCCTGCGATCGCGGCCAGGATCAGCGCACAGTCTTCGGCCGTGCGCGCCATGGGTCCGATCTTGTCCAGTGTCCAGGAGAGGGCCATGGCGCCATGGCGGCTCACCAAGCCGTAGGTGGGGCGCAGTCCGGTGATACCGCAAAACGCCGCGGGCGTGATGATTGAGCCGCTGGTCTCCGAACCCAGGGCAAACGTCGCGAGGCCGGCGGCCACCGCGCTGCCGGACCCGCTCGACGAGCCGCCGGACCAAAGCGTGGTATCCCACGGATTCAGCCCCGGGCCGGTGCTGGAAGCGGCGGCGAAGCGGTACGTCGGTCCACCGGCCAGTTCCACCATGGCGAGTTTGCCAATCAGCACCGCGCCCGTCTTGTCCAGCTTCTTGAGCACCGTTGCCGTTTCCTTGAAGGTCTGGCCGGCATAGGGTTTGGCCCCCCAAGCCGTGGGCAAGCCCTCAACGCTCAGCAGGTCCTTGGCTCCAAACGGGACCCCTTGAAGAGGGCCGCGAAAGCGCTGGATCTTGATGTCGCCGTCCACGTCCTTGGCCTTCTTCAGCGCCTTTTGGCGCATGGAAAGTGCCAGTGCGTTGTAGCGCGGCCCCAGCTTTTCCAGACGGTCGCAGAACGCCCTCGTCAATTCAACGCAGGAGAACTCCTTGGCCTTGAGTTTGGCGTTGATCTCGCCAATGGATGCGTGGAAGATATCGCTGGGAAGCGTCGCCATAGCGGTCTACGCCTTAAACGGGTTGCATGGTTCAATGTGCATGGGCAGCGGGAACGTGGCCAACTGAGTGGCGTTGGCGCGCGTGGATTCGCGGGCAGCCGCAAGCAGATCTTCGGTGGCGGGAGCCTGTGACGCCGGTGCCGCGGCGGGGGCGGGCAGAAGAACGGCCAGGCGGGCCAGATCGCGCCGCGAGGGTTTCATTGCTCACCCGCCGCTTTGTGATTCTGGCTCAGAGCTTCAAGAGCGGCGCGTTCCATGGCGGCGCGGGGGGCGCTGTCGCCGGTAAAGATCTCAAACTGCCGCACGGCCTGTTCGACGAACATCTGGATGCCAGGGATCACCGTCTTGCCCCGGTCACGCGCCAGTTTCAGCAAGGCTGTTTCCATGGGATTGTAGACCATGTCGAACACCAGTTCCGCGGGCACCGTGCCGTCAAAAAAACAACTGTTGACGTTGGGCGACATGCCGAGCGGCGTAGCATGCACCAGGGCGTCGAACCTCTCCGCGGCAAGCGTTTCCCGCGCAACGGGTTGAGCGCCGCAGATCTTCGCCAGGGCGCGGATCCGGTCCGGGTTGCGGCCCGTGATGGACACTTTGGCGCCGGCATCGGCCAGCGCGAAGGCCGCTCCACGCGCGGCGCCCCCGTTGCCCACTACCAGCACTGAGGAACGGTTGAGCTTCAGGTGCTTCCCAAGGGGCACCAGCACGCCATCAACATCCGTGTTCGTGCCGCGCCACTTGCGGGCCTTGCGGACCACAGTGTTGACGGCGCCGATGCGGCGTGCCAGCGGGTCCACCTGATCGAGATAACGGATGATCTTTTGCTTGTGCGGAATGGTGACGCTGAAGCCAGAGATGGGCAGGCTGGAGCCCAGGCCCATGAAATCCTTCAACTGAGCCGGATGCACAAGGAAAGGGACGTAGACTGCGTCGATGCGTTTGGCCTGAAAGGCGCGGTTGTGAACCGCGGGCGAGATGGAATGCCAGACCGGGTCGGCGATGACGCCGAAGATACTCGCATCCCGGGTGAACTTTTCGACACGATAGGTCTGCCGCAGCATGCGTCCCGAGACCTGGCCCGCCGCGGTGCCTTCCGCTGTGCGGGGCGCGGCATAGGTATAGAGTCCGCCGGCGGTGGAAGAAAGCACGCGAGACGGGAATCCGGTTTCGCCCATGGCCAGAAGCACCAGGGGCGTGCGTGTGTGGGCACGGCCCAGCGCAAGCACGCGCTGGATATCGGACGGCTTGCGCGCCTGCGTCACAATCTTGTAAGCGTCGGCCGGAATGACGGTCATACGCCGGTAGACGGCGTCCATGTTGGGCGTCGTTTCGAAGTTGTGGTAGCTGAGAATCAGCAGCGTGCGTCCGCGCAAGGGCTCAAGCCGCGCGGAGATGCTTTCGGCGCTCTCAATCTCAAGGTCGACGGCTTTGGCGCCGGCGGACACCGCTCCATCCAAAACCCGGATCTGCTCTTCAATGCTGCCGTTGAACTTCCCATGATTCTGGTGGCGCCGGCAGGTGGCGAGAACGGTTACCTCCGGGTGCCGCGCCAACAGATCGCGGATCACCTGGAATCCTTCCTCGGGGTGCGGAAGATAGTCGAGCCGGAATTCAAGGAAAGTTTCGCCCGCGTCCACTTCCCCTTCCGCGTGCTGCAACAGCTTGCGCGCGTCTGGAAAGCCGAGCGCTACGCAGATCCTGGGAAGGGAGATTCGCGCGGGCATGGCTAAGACGTCCAAGATAGCATACCGCCCGGCCCCCTCCCGCCGATTTCCGGGCAGCCCGCGGTCAACCCGGGCAGTCAGCCTCGGAGTTCTTCTGAGGCGGTCTGGAAACCCGTATTGGCCGCGGGCACTCCCGCGTAGATGGCCACCTGAAGAAGCACCTCTTCGATGTCGCACGGCTCCAGTTCCCGGGCCAGTCCGGTGCGCACGTGCAGCCGGAACTCTTCCCAGCGGCCCAAGGCCGCCGTGGCGGTGAGCACCAGCAGCCGCCGCGTGCGAGGCGATAGGCCCGGGCGTGTCCAGACGGCGCCCCAGGCGTAACGGGTGATCAGGTTTTGAAAGTCCCGCGTGAAGTCCGTGGTGTTGCTCTTTGCATGGTCCACATGGGCATCGCCCAGGACGGCGCGGCGCATCGCCTCCCCGGCATCCTCTGGAGCGTCCGGCGTCAGAAATCCCAGCACAGCCGCGGTGAAGGATCCGGGCCGTTCGATGTTCGACAAATGCGCGCCGGGGAGCTTGACGGTCCGCGCGCCGGGAATCGACGCGGCAAGCACGCTTCCGTGCCCCTGCCAGGGTGTCGACTGGTCGTCATCGCCTCCCACAATAAGCGTCGGAGCCGTGATGGACCCGAGCATCGAACGGTGATCCATGTCACGAATGGCGGCGCAGCATCCCGCGTAGCCAACCGGAGACGCCGCCAGCAGTTCGGCACGCACCGATTGCGCCGCGGCCGTTTCGCGAACGCGATCGCTGAAGAAGCGCTGCATCACGGCCGCTTCAATGGCCGCCATTCCCTGGCCAAGCACCGTCGTGCGGCGGGTTTCGAACAGCGATGGATCGGCCACACGAGGCGAGGTGTTGGCCAGAATGAGGCTCTGGATCCGGTCCGGATGCCGTGCGGCCAGATACTGGCCAATCATGCCGCCCAGAGAAAGACCGCAGTAGTGGAACGGGCGCCCGCCCGAAGCAGCCAGAACGTCGCCGGCAAGCTGGGCGATGGTGTAGTCGCCGGCCGGGGCATCGGAGGCTCCATGGCCGCGTAAGTCCACTCGCAGCACCTGGAAATAGCGAGTGAAAGCGGGCATCTGGAGGTCCCACATACCGTGGCTGGCGCCCAAGGAATGCACCAGCACCAGCAGAGGGTTGCCGGAACAGCCTTCCAACCGGTAGTGAATGCGGCCGCTCGATGGCGCAAAGGGCATTGACGTTACTCCTTCCGGCCCAGAAGGCGGCGCCGGAACTGTTCGGCGCTGCCCAGGTAGTGAGTGCCGCCTGCCTCTTCGGTGATCCCCAGGCGGTTGCGTTCGGAATAGACCGCGCCGCCGGTCGATTCCAGGTTGTGACGCATGCGATGGGGGTTGACGGAAAGGCCCTCCGCCACCTCGGCCATGCACTCGGCTGCCACGGCCGCGGCGTGGACCAGATCTTCCATCAGGGTCCACTCGTTCTGCCATCCGCCGGCGGCGCGTTCGTGCTCCTGCGGCATGCCGTTAAGAAAGTTGGAGACCAGCCCTGGCGCGCGGCGCGAGGCGGCAACGGTCAACAGACACGCGGTGGGGTTGTGCTTGTGGGGCATGGTGGACGAACCGCCGCGTCCCTCGCCGCCCGGTTCGAAGGCTTCGGCCACTTCGAACTGCATGAGCAGCGCGATGTCCAGTGCCATCTTGCCGAGCGCGGCTGTGTAGATGGCCAGCGCGCAGGCCAGTGCGGCCAGACGGTCGCGGTGGGTGTGCCAGGGGGCTTCCGGAAGCGGCAAGCCGAGTTCCCGCGCCAAGGCTTCGCTCACGGCAAGGCCCTGCGTCCCGAAAGCGGCGAGCGTGCCGCTGGCGCCACCGAACTGCAGGCAACATGCCTCGGTGAAACCGTCGTCCAGGCGTTGCCAGCAGCGGTTCAGGGCGCCCGACCAGCCAGCGGCTTTGAGACCAAAGGTGACCGGCGTGGCCGGTTGAAGAAGCGTGCGCCCCATCATCACCGTGTCGCGATGCTCATCCGAAAGCGCCTCAAGCGAGGCTCGAAGCCGCTCCTGATACTGGCCCAACACCTCGCGGCATGCGGCCAGAAGCAGTGAGAGCGCCGTGTCCGCGGCATCCTGGCTGGTGGCCCCCCGGTGAGCCTGAAGAGCCCCCTTCTCCTTCAGCGCCTGCACCAGCGGAATGGCGAAGGAGCCCGCGCGAAATGCCTGACGGGCGAGGACTTCCTCATCCACGCCGCCAACCGCGGCCGTTTCCACCGCGGCCGCTTCCTCAGCCGTGATGATGCCCACCCTTGACTCGGCACGAGCCAGAGCCACTTCAAATCGCAGCAGAGCACTCAGCACGTTCCGGTTCGAGAAGATCGCGGCCACCGGTTCCGACGTGGCCAGGCTGTCTGCGATCCGGGGCGGCATACGCATCCCCCTAGCGGACCCAGCCGGCCATCGTGGTGATGATGAGCGCGTTGGTGAAATCGATGAGAAACGCGCCCACCAGGGGCACCACAATGAAGGCTCGCGGAGCGGGTCCGAACTTGCTCGTCAATACGGTCATGCAGGCCATGGCGTTCGCGGTGGTGCCCATCATGAAGCCCGCGAAGCCGCCGGAGGTCACTGCCGCGTTGTAGTCACGCCCCATCGTCCAATAGATCACCGTTACGCAGAGCAGCGCCACCAGCGCCGTCTGCGCCACCAGGATCACCACAAGCGGTCCGGCCAGGTTCACGATCTGCCAGAGTTCCAGCGTCAGCAGCGCCATCACGATGAAGATGTTGAGCGCCACATCGCCCACCGCTTCAACGGCGCCGGCCGGCACCTTGATCCATTGCAGGTGGTCATCCAGATTGCGCAGAACGGAACCAGAGATCATCGCGCCGATGTAAGCGGGCAGGAACATGCCGTGCTGCTTGAGCCACGGGTCCGCCCAACTGCTAAGCACGCTGCCAATGCCCATGGCCACTGCGATGACGAGCACCGCCTTGAGCAGATCGGGTTCGCTGAGCGAGGCTTCATCCCGCACTTCGATGCTCCTGCCGCCCGTGCCGTGCAGGTGATTGCGCTTAATCAGCAGGCCGCCAATGGCGCCGCCGATCAGCCCCCCGACGGCGATGCCGAACATGGCGGCGGCAACGCCGGCCGCGGCTGAACCCGTTGCCCCCCACTCCTCGAAGGTGCCCCCAATCGCCAGCGCCGTGGCCGGGCCGCCCGTGAGTGCCACGGATCCGGTGACTATGCCGAGCAGAGGGTTCAGCCCAAAGGCGCTGGCCAGTCCGATACCCATCAGGTTTTGCAGCACCGCCGCACCGCTCGACACCAGCCAAAACAGGCCCATCATGGCGCCGCCGTGCTTGAGCAGCGTGAGGCTGGCGCCCAGGCCGATGGTTGTGAAGAACGCGTTCTGGAGCACAGGCCGCAAAACAAGGTCCATTTCAAGATTCAGGTACCGGTCGCGCATGATCAGCGCCGCGAAAGCGTAGATCAGGCCACCCACAATGGAGGCGGGTATGTTGATCCGGTCCAGCACCGGCAGGCGCCGCTTGACCCACGCACCCATGGCGAGACCAAAGCAGGCGAAGGCCAGTACCTGAACCAGATTCAGCGTGATGACTGGAACGGGCACCTACTTCAGTCCTGCCCTTTTCCAAAGTTCGTCGACGCGCCGCTGGACCTCGTCCGGCATGCGGAGCACGTCGGGCCAGGGGCGAGTGAACCCCTCGGCGGGCCACTTCTTCGTGGCGTCGATGCCCATCTTGGAGCCAAAGTTCGGCAGCCTGCTGGCGTGATCCAGCGAGTCCACCGGCCCCAGGACGAACTCAATGTCCCGCTGAGGGTCGATGTTGTTGAGCGCCTTCCAGGCCACCTCGCTGAAGTTCTGCACGTCCACATCCTCATCCACCACGACGATGCACTTTGAGAACATCGCCTGGCCAAGGCCCCAGATAGCGTGCATCACCTTGCGCGCGTGGCCGGGGTACGACTTGCGGATGGAGACCAGCATCAGGTTGTGAAAGATGCCTTCGGCGGGCATGGCCATGTCGCGCACTTCGGGAAGCTGCAGACGCATCAGGGGCAGGAAGATCCGCTCAATCGCCCGGCCCATGTAGAAGTCCTCCATGGGCGGCGGTCCCACGATGGTCGTGGCGTAGATGGGATTCTTGCGCTGAGTAACGCAGGTGATGTGGAAGACGGGATAGTCGTCTTCGAGCGAGTAAAAGCCGGTGTGGTCGCCGAAGGGGCCCTCGCGCCGCAGTTCCCCGATTTCAACGTAGCCTTCCAGCACAATCTCGGCGTTGGCGGGCACTTCGATATCCGAAGTCTCGCACTTCACCATCTCCACCGGGCTTCCACGCAAAAATCCCGCGATCATCATCTCGTCCAGGTCCGGCGGCAGAGGCAGAATCGCGGAGTACATGGTGGCCGGGTCCGCGCCCAGGGCCACCGCCACATCCATCCTCTTGGCGCCTTCCTTCGTGCGGCGGCGGTAGTGTTCCGCACCCTGCTTGTGGGTTTGCCAGTGCATGCCCGTGGTGCGCCCATCGTAGACCTGCATGCGGTAACAACCGCAGTTGCGCTTGCCGGTATCGGGGTTTTTGGTGAAGACCATCGGCAGCGTAATGTACCGGCCGCCATCTTCCGGCCAGCAATGCAGGATGGGGAACTCGTCCAGAGAGAACCCGTCGCGGCGGACCACGTCCTTGCACGCGCCGCTCGAAACGATTCTCGGGAAAAAAGATCCCATTTCGGCCAGCTTGGGAAGCATCTTCAGCTTGCCCAGCAGCCCCTGCGGCATGCGCATTTCGAGGTATTCGGCGATGCGCGCGGCCACCGCGTCGACGGAATCGACACCAAGCGCGATCTCCATGCGCCGCATACTGGCGAACGCATTGATGAGCAGGGGAACCTGGCTGCCCTTCGGCTTCTCGAAGAGGAACGCTGGGCCGCCCGTCTTCACGGAGCGGTCCGCGAACTGTGTGATTTCAAGGTGCGGATCCACTTCAAACGGGATCCGTTTCAGTTCACCGGCCTTTTCAAGGGCCTTTACAAAGTCTCTTAGATCATCAAACGCCATTCGTTCACCGGATGCGGGAAAACTCCTATTATGGACAGATGAGCCAACGTAACGCACTGGTGACCGGTGCAAGCAGGGGAATCGGACGCGCGACGGCCGCGGCATTGGCCAGGGCCGGAAACCGGGTGATACTGGCGGCGCGCGATCTGGGGAAGCTTGAGGAAGCCGCCGAAGCCATCCGGTCGGAGGGCGGCGAGGCGCATGTTGCCGCCATCGACATGACACAGGCGGATTCCATCAAAGAGGCGATCCAGAGGGTGTCGAGGGAGGTGGGGCCGGTTCATGTTCTGGTAAACAACGCGGCCATTACCCGCGACACACTCGCGCTTCGCATGAAAATGGAGGATTGGAACACCGTTCTTCAGACCAATCTCACCGGGGCGTTCGTGGCCATTCAGCAGGTGCTGCAGGGCATGATGCGCGAGCGCTGGGGACGCATCATCAACATCTCATCGGTGGTCGGTGAAAGCGGCAACGTGGGCCAGGCCAACTACGTGGCGTCGAAGGCGGGCCTGATCGGCCTTACCAAGGCGATGGCGCAGGAAATGGCAAGCCGCAATATCACAGTGAATGCCGTGGCGCCCGGATTCATTGCCACGGACATGACAGCCGTGCTGGCGCCGGAGTTGAAGGAAAAGCTGTTGGGGAGTATTCCGTTGAAACGGCTCGGGTCGGCTGAGGATGTGGCCGCCGCGGTGCGTTTTCTGGCGAGCGAGGAGGCTGGCTACATTACGGGCCATGTTCTCGACGTCAACGGCGGAATGTACATGTAGGTGGGGCTCGTGCATGGATTGAGGCGGGAGTACACAGGCGCGGCGATCGACGAGAACAGGCTCGACGCCGACCCGGTCAAGCAGTTTAACGCGTGGTTTGAGGATGCGGCGGAATTGCCGGAGCCCAACGCCATGACGCTGGCAACCGTGGATGCCGGCGGTCAGCCCGACGCTCGCACACTGCTGCTGAAGAGTTGTGACGCCCGGGGTTTCACATTCTTCACGAACTACCGGAGCGCCAAGGCGGGCCAGCTTGCGGACGCGCCGCGCGCCGCTATGTTGTTCTTCTGGGGCCCCCTGCACCGGCAGGTGCGCATCCGGGGACGTGTGGAACGCACCACCCGGGCCGAAAGCGAAGAGTACTTCGCCACGCGGCCGCGCGAAAGCCAACTCGGTGCATGGGCTTCTCCGCAATCGGAGGAGATTGCATCCCGGGACATCCTGGAACAGCGTCTGGCGCAGGCGGAGGCGCGCTTTGCCGGCCGCCCCGTGGACTGCCCGGACCATTGGGGCGGCTACCGGCTGGTTCCCGAGTCAATCGAGTTCTGGCAGGGGCGCCCGGCGCGCCTGCACGACCGGATCGAGTACCGGCGTGGCGAGGACGGACACTGGGCGCGCCGAAGGCTGGCGCCATGATCGCGCTGCTGGCGGTGGCCGCGTTCGCGCAGGCGGTGTCGAAACCCGACGCCGCGCTGCTCAAGTCGATTGAGGATCGCTACAATCGCGCCGAGTCGCTGCGCGTGCGGTTCGAGCAGACGTACTCCGGCCAGGGCCCCGGCCGGCGTACCGAATCCGGAACTCTGTTGTTGCGCAAGCCCGGGCGCATGCGCTGGGACTATGACCGGCCGCCCGGCAAGCTCTTTCTGTCGGATGGCGGCATGGCTTGGTTCTATACTCCGTCCACGAACCGGGCGGAGAAGGGGAAAATCAAGGAGTCCGAAGATCTGCGCGCCCCGTTGGCGTTTCTGCTGGGGCGCGTGGATTTCAAGCGTGACTTCAAGGGCGCCACCGTCGACCGCGGCACCGGTCACCCGGTGGTGAGGGCGCTTGCAAAGTCGGAGAATGCTCCTTACGAACGGGTGGAGTTCACGGCCGGCGAGGCCGGTATGATTGAAGCACTCACCGTGTTCGGACGCGACGGGTCTGTGATGACGTTCCGGTTCCAGGGCGAGGAAACAAACCCGAAGCTGGACCGGGCGCTGTTCCGTTTCGTTCCGCCTCCCGGTGTGGAGGTGGTGGATAGTGATCAGGAAAGGCGGTAGCGGCCATGCGGCGATGCCTGCGGTGGATGTTGTTGCTTCCGGTTCTGGTGGCGATGGTTCAAGGGGCAGCCCTTGAGGTGGAGTTCGAACGGACCATCCGGCCCGTGTTGAAGCAGTATTGTCTGGTGTGCCACTCGGCGGAAAAACACGCCGGCGATCTCAACCTGGAACGTTTTGGCACCATGGCCCATGTGCTGCGGGATCCGCGGCCTTGGCAGAAAGCCGTGGAACAGATCAATCTGGGCGAGATGCCCCCCAAGGGCATGCCGCCGCTGCCAGCGGGGGCTCGCACGCAGTTGTTGACCTGGATGGCTGGGGCGCTCGACGCGGCGGCGCGGCAGCGGGCGGGCGACCCGGGCCCCGTCATTCTGCGGCGGCTCAACAATGCCGAGTACACCTACACCATCCGCGACCTCACCGGTGTGCCCACTCTGGACCCGGTGCGCGATTTCCCGGCCGATGGCGCCGCGGGCGAAGGCTTCATGAACACCGGGGCCGCCCTGGCAATGTCGCCTGCCCTGGCCGGCAAGTACCTGGATGCGGCCAAGCGGGTGGCGGCGCACGCCATGTTGCTGCCCGATGGGATCCGCTTTTCACCGCACACCTCGCGCAGTGACAGGACCAATGCCACTCTCGCCGCCATTCGCGAGTTTTATGCCGCGCACACCGTGGATGGCGGCGCCGACACCGTGACGCAGCAAGGCATTGCGCTCGACAAGAATCGTGGCGGTACGCTTCCCCTCAAGCGATATCTCACCGCCGCCAATGAACTGCGCGGCGGCAAGCAGCGAGTGGAGTCGGTTGCACAACGCCACGGGCTGAGTCCGAAGTATCTCGCATTGCTGGCCGGGTGGCTGGAGCGCGGGGCGCGTACCCCGGTCTCGGCGGGCCTGCGCGAACACTGGCCCCTGGCGAAGCCCGATGACGCGGACAAGATCATCGCCGAAGTGGCTCAATGGCAGAACGCGCTGTGGAAGTTCAACAGCGTCGGCCACGTCGGCAAAGTGGATGGGCCGAAGTCGTGGATGGAGGCCGTGACGCCGGTCGTCGCAAAGCAGGAGTTCCGGTTCAAGCTGGAGGCGCCCAAAGACGCTTCGGCCATCCCTGTGTTTCTGGCGGCCCATGATGCGGGGGATGGCCCGGCGGGCGATGTGGTGGTCTGGCGCGAACCGAGGCTCGCGCTGCCAGGCCGGGACCCGGTTCCGCTGCGGATCTTGCCGGCGCTCGTCGGGGAACTGGCCGCGCAGCGCACCCGGATTTTCGCGGTCGCTTCAGGCGCCTTGAACGCCATCGCCGCCGGAGGCGCCGCACCCATGGCGGGCACTCCGGAACGAGCTTGGTTCGATTTCCTGGCCCCGGCCCTGCAGCCTCTCACCCTGATGACCCGGAAGATCGAAAAGTCCGGAGACCACGACTTCGTCCAGGGCTGGGGAGCCGCCCAGGGCGCCGCCGTGCTGGCCAACTCAACGGACCGCGCGGTCCGTGTGCCCGGAAGCATGAAGCCCAAGGGTGTCGCCCTGCATCCTTCGCCCACTCATCAGACCGCTATCGGCTGGCTGAGCCCGGTGGCCGCCACCCTGCGCATCGACGGAGCGCTGGTGCGGGCCCACGCCGAATGCGGCAACGGGGTCACCTGGGCGTTTGAACTGCGCCGAGGCCGCGTACGGATGCGTCTGGCGGGCGGAGAAATTCGGGGCCGCGAGACCGTGGCCATCGGCCCGCTGGAAGGCGTGCGCGTGGAGCGCGGGGACCTTCTTTCGCTGCTCATAGGGCCGCGCGACGCCAACCATTCATGCGATCTGACGGACGCGGAACTCAACCTGGCGAGCGGCGCGGAGACGTGGTCGCTGAAGTCCGATCTCACCGGGGAGATCCTGGCGGCAAATCCGCACCCGGACGCCACGGGGCGGCCTGGCGTCTGGCATTTCTATACTGAGCCCGTGGCGGGCGCCCCCGCCGGGGTCCCGGCGCAGTCAGCCCTCGGCCGGTGGCTTGTGGCCGGGCCGCCTGAGATCCGCCGTGAACTGGCATCGTCGTTGCAGGCCCTGCTGGCCGGCGCAACCGCACCTTCCGCGGACGACGCCGCCCTCCTCCGGCAACTCTCACCGCTCGCCGGACCGCTGTTTGCCGGAATCTCGGCGCCGGAAAACGTGGAAACGAACCCGGCCTGGGGTCTCGACCCCGGGCGGTTCGGACGCTGCCCGGATGGTGCGGCCGGCGGCCGGTTCGATCTGTGCGTGCAGGCTCCGGCCGTGGTGGAGTTCAGTCTGCCCGTGGATCTTGTTGCAGGCAGTGAACTTATGGTCACCGGTGAGTTGCATCCCATCTCCGGCGCCGAGGGGACGGTGCAGTTGGAAGCGGGGGCGGGTAAGGCCCTGGCGGCGCGCACACGCCTGATGCCGGCGGGCACCACCATCGGCGACGCCAAGGGCACCTGGAGCTCGAACAACCAGACCGTCGACTTCGCCTTGCCCGTGATTGCACGCCCACAAAGCGCCTCCCGGCGGCGGGTGGAGGCGGAATTTCAAGACTTCCGGCAGCTTTTTCCCGCTTCCCTCTGCTACACACGGATCGTGCCCGTGGACGAGGTGTTGACGCTCACCCTGTTTCACCGCGAGGATGAGCACCTCGCCCGGCTGTTGTTGGATGACCGCCGGAAAGCCCAACTGGACCAGCTTTGGGACCAGCTGCACTATGTCTCGCGCGATGCGCTCACGCTGGTGGATGCCTTTGAACAACTCTGGCAATACGCTACCCAGGACGCCGACCCGTCGAAGTTCGAACCGCTGCGGCAGCCGATCCAGGCCCGGGCGGAGGCCTTCCGGAAACTGCTCGCCGCGAGCGAGCCGCGCCATCTCGAGTCCGTGATTGAGTTTGCCGGGCGGGCCCAGCGCCGGCCGATGCCGGCCGCGGCCCAAGCCGAACTCCGTGGCCTCTACCGCCAACTGCGGGACCGGGAGTTGCCGCATGAAGACGCGATCCGGCTCATGATTGCGCGAGTGCTGGCCTCGCCCGGGTTCCTGTACAGGATCGAGAACCCGGCCGCCGGGACCCGTTCCACCCCCGTCGATCCGTACCAGATGGCTTCACGGTTGAGCTATTTTCTCTGGTCTTCCCAGCCTGACAGCCAGCTCATGGACGCCGCGGCGTCGGGGCGGCTGAACACGCCCGCCGGCGTTCGCGCGGAGGCGCGCCGCTTGCTTCATGATCCCCGAGTGCGGCGCCTTGCCACGGAGTTCGGCACCGCCTGGCTGCACGTCCACGGGTTCGACACGATGGACGAAAAGAGCGAACAGCGCTTTCCCGATTTCCGGGCGCGCCGTTCCGCCATGTACGAAGAGACCATCCGGTTCATCACGGACCTGTTTCAGAACGACGGCAGCGTGCTTTCGATTGTCGAATCAAAGCATACATTCCTGAACGCCGCCATGGCGGAGTACTACGGTGTCCCCGGCGTTCAGGGTGAAGATTGGCGCCGCGTGGAGGGAGTGGACCGCTACGGCCGCGGCGGCGTGCTGACCCATGCCTCCATCCTTGCCAAGCAGGCCGGTGCGTCGCGCACCAGCCCGATTCTGCGCGGCAATTGGATTTCGGAGGTCTTGCTCGGCGCCCGGTTGCCGAGACCGCCGAAAGACGTGCCGCCGCTGCCGTCGGAAGAGGTTTCAGGCACTCTGTCGATGCGCGAGATCACCGAGCGTCACACGCGCGATGCCCGCTGCTCCGGCTGTCACCTGCGCATCGATCCCTATGGGTTTACCCTTGAACGCTATGACGCCGTGGGCCGATTCCGGGACCGGGAACCGGGCGGAGCCCCCATCCACGATCAAGCCCAGCTTCGCGACGGGACGGTTCTTGATGGCGCCGCCGGCTTGCGCCGCCATATCCTTGGACCGGGCCGGCGGGCGTTCCTGCGGCAGTTCTGCGCCAAGCTGTTGGGTTATGCGCTGGGGCGCGCCGTCACCCTTTCCGACGAGCCTTTGATCACTGCAATGTGGACAGCGCTCGAACAGAACGACTATCATGCGGGTAAAGCCATCGATCTTATCGTGGCCAGCCGCCAGTTCCGGGAAATACGAGGCCGGGATCATGAACCAGACGAACA
The DNA here is from genome assembly GCA_016870915.1 of Acidobacteriota bacterium. Lineage (GTDB taxonomy): Bacteria > Acidobacteriota > Terriglobia > Bryobacterales > Bryobacteraceae > VFZY01. Next base: position 23,781 of record VFZY01000051.1, read on the forward strand.
GTAACGCAACTTTTTCCAGGCGCCGCCTGCTGCGCGGCGCGGGCGTCACCATGGCGCTGCCGTGGCTTGAGTCGATTCCGGCTTGGGGCGCCGAAACGCGCGCCGGGTCCGCCGGGGAAGCTCCGGTGCGAATGGCCGTGCTGTTTTCCGGCAACGGATTCCACAGCAAGGAGTGGTGGGCGCGTGGCGAAGGCCGCGCCATGGAACTTGGCAAGGTGCTCGCCCCGCTGCACGATTTCCGCGAAAAGATGCTGTTCATCCGCGGCCTGTACAACGAGGAAGCACTCAAGGGCAACATCCACAGTTCGCAGACCGGCAATCTGCTCTCCGGCGCGCCGCTCGCCTCCGGCGGGGATATACGGTCCGGCACAAGCCTGGATCAACTGGCCGCCCAGACGGTGGGCGGCTCCACGCGGGTGCCCAGTCTGGTGCTGGGCTGCGAGAAGTCGAACCCGTCGGTTCACAAGAACTACTCGATGCTCTATAGCTCGCACATTTCGTGGAGCTCCCCTACGACGCCCTCGCCACTCGAAATCTATCCCGCACTGGCGTTTGACCGGCTGTTCAAGGACGAAGCCAGCCTGGGTGACAAGAGCGTGCTGGACGCGGTGATCTCGGAGGCGAATTCGCTGCGGCGAGGCATCTCCCGCGGAGACCAGCGCAAGCTGGATGAGTATCTCGAATCGGTGCGCGATGTCGAACAACGGATCTCGAACGCCGGGAAACGCGGGGAACTGCAAGGCTGGCGGCCCACGCTCACCAAACCCAACATCGCCCGCCCGGCCGATGGCATTCCGCAGGACATCGCCGAACACATGCGGCTGATGGCGGATGTCCTGGTGCTGGGTTTCCAGACCGGCACGACGCGCGTCGCTACTCTCAAACTCAACAATGACCATAGTTCGCTCCGCTTTCCCAACCTGGGCGTCGACTACATGATTCACCACCTCCTGAGCCACTCCGACACACCGGATTGGCTGAAGGTGAATCAGTTTTTCCTGGAGCAGGTGGCCTACATCGCCCGGCGTCTCGACGCCATTCAGGAGGGCTCCCGCACGCTTCTCGACAACACCATGCTGCTGTTCTGTTCCAGCATGTTGACGGGCACACACGAGGCGCGGCAGCTTCCGGTGGTGTTGCTGGGCGGCGGTGGCGGGCGCATCAAGGGCGGGCGGGTGCTGGATTATCTCGACAAACCGGAACGGCAGATGTGCCGGCTGTATCTGTCGATGTTGGACAAGATGGATATCCGGCTGAAGCAGTTCGGGGATGCGGCTCAGCCCCTTGAGACGGTCTGACCCGGATGGATCCTGTTCATCTGGCATCGCCGGATGCTTTTGAAGCTTTCCTCGCGGCGTTCGAAGCCGGTACGCTGCCGAAAACCGCCTGGACCCACGGCGCCCATGTCGCCATGGGCGCGGCCTACAACATCCGCTACGGCGAGTGCGCCCTGGCGCGAATTCGCGATGCCATCCGGCGCTTCAATCTCGCCACCGGCGGCGAGAACACGGACACCTCGGGATATCACGAGACGTTGACCGTGTTCTGGACCGAACTGCTGGGACGGGAGGTGAGCGGCTTCACCGGCCCCTGGCAGGCAGCCTGCCACGCCGTGGCCAAGTATGGCAGCCAGCGCGGGTATCACCAGCAGTTCTACAGCTTCGATGTGGTGGCAAGCACGGAAGCGCGAAGGCGCTGGATTCCACCGGATCGCGATCCGGCTAGTGCATCGAATCCAGACGGGCGCTGATGGTTTCGGCCAATTCGGCTTCGTCCGGCAGGCGGCTTCGAGCGCCGGCGGGAACGGCTTCCAGCAACTGGCTGACGGACACCTCGAATCGCGGGGCGAGAACGCGGAATCCCAGTGCGTCCGCAAGGCGGTCAGCCAGCCGGATCGCCGCGGGTACGTTGAACTCCGGTTCGGCGGGCGGGTTCGGAACGGCGAGCCCGCTTCTCAGGTCCTCCGGCAGTTTCCACTCCTGCGCCAGCCAGTGACCGGCTTCCTGATGGTCCAGGTGGAACGCCGCGCGTTCGGCTTCGGCCAGGTCAGAGCCGGTCCGGTCCGCGCACTCCAGGACTTCAGCGTACTTGGCGGGCTTGCCTGCCAGCAATGCCAGTTGCCCCACACGGTGCAGCAAGCCGGCGGTGAAAGCGACGTCTTTGTTCAGCCGGCAGGCAGTGGCAAGCACTTCCGCCGTCATGGCCGTGGCCAGACTGTGCCGCCAGACGCGCCGCAGGCAATCGATGCGGAGCGCCTGCGCGAGATAGGAGCGAAGGGCTGTCGTCATGGCCAGGGACCGCACGAAGTCAAAGCCAAGAACCGAGGCCGCGTGGGCCACCGTGCTCACCTGGAACGAAAGACTGTACAACGGCGAGTTCGCCACGCGAAGAAGTTCGGCGGTGAACGCCGGATCGTTTCGCAGGAGCGCCGCCAGGGAGTCCATGTGGACGCCATCCTTCGACAACAGTTGCATCACGCTCAGCGCGACCGTTGGGAGCGGCGGCAGGTCGCTCAGCAGGCGGAGTTTTTCGGCGCTGGCCGGTCTCTGAGAGGGTGTCAACACGGCGGGCATACCCTTCTTATCGTCATCCGGGCTTACCTGCCTGAGGGGGGGATGAAGTTCTGTTGTGTCCAGTACCGTTCCGTGGGCGTTGTAGTACGACTGACGCCTAGGGGCGGTGTTGCTCTATTCACCTCGCGGCGCCGGCTGCCTTACCGTGGAATGGTGAGGCTTGAACTCAGCGCGATCAGCAGGTCAGTGGGGGCGTTTTTCTACCTCCAGTTCCTCGACTTGCTGACCACGGTCGCTTTCCTCGCGCAGGGTGTCGAGGAAGGGAACCCGCTGGTCCGGCTTGCGATGTCAACAGCCCCTCACCCGGTCTGGGGTCTGGTGGCCGTGAAATCCCTTGCCGTCCTGTTGGGAATCTGGTGCGGATCGACCCGACGGCACCGGATTCTGTCTCGAATCAATCTGTTTTACGCGATAATCGTAGCCTGGAACCTGGTTGCGCTGATTCTCGCGCCCCGCTAACCGCCGGTTCCAGGAAAGAACCGAACCGTGACCCGACGCCAATTCGCTTGCGCCGCCGCCCCTGCCTCGCTCGTCTATCCCGGCCATGCCGCTCAGGGGGCGTCCACCCTGGTGACGGAGGTCGCGCGGCTTCAACTGCGCCACACCTGGACCACCACCATGTCGTCAAGCAATCATCGGGACGTCCTGCGTCTGCGTTACACCAGCGGCGGCGTAACGGGCCAGGGTGAGGGCGCCCCGATTGTGCGCTACAAGGAAGACGCCGTGGCGGCGCGCGCGGCGCTCGACGCCATCTCTTCCAGCATCACCTCCGCCGATCCCTGGAAGTTTTCCAAATTGCTGGACACAGTGTTTTCGCGGCTGCCAGGCCAGTGGGCGGCCAAGGCGGCGCTCGACATGGCGCTGCATGATTGGGTGGGGCAGAAGCTGGGAGTTCCTCTCTATCGATACCTGGGTCTTGATCCGGATGCCGCGCCCATCACCAGTTTTTCGATTGGAATCGACACACCTGAAGTCACCCGGCGGAAGGTGCAGGAGGCCGCGGCGTTTCCGCTGCTCAAGATCAAGGTGGGCCTCGATACCGACGAAGCCACCATGGAGGCCGTGCGGTCGGTGACCAGGAAAACATTGCGTGTGGACGCCAATGAGGGCTGGAAGACAAAGGAAGAGGCGGTCCGGAAAATCAACTGGCTTGAGTCGCAGGGTGTGGATTTGGTGGAGCAGCCGCTTCCCGCTCACCAGATCGATGACATGCGCTGGGTGCGCGGCAAGGTGCATATTCCGGTGATCGCCGACGAGGCTTCGCTGCACCCGGCCGACATCCCCAAGCTGGCCGGGGCGTTCGATGGCATCAACATCAAGTTGATGAAATGCGGCGGCATTCAGGAGGCCCTGCGGATGATCCATGTGGCGCGCTCAGTGGGGTTGAAGGTGATGCTGGGCTGCATGATCGAAAGCTCCATTGGCATCACCGCGGCGGCCCATATCGCCCCGCTGGTCGATTACGTGGACCTGGACGGCAATCTGCTGATCTCAAATGACCCTGTGCGTGGCGTCACCGTCCGCCAGGGAAAACTGGTCCTGCCCAGCCGCCCCGGCCTCGGCCTGACGCCCGCCTGAGTTGCGTCGATCCCGCGCCCGCCGGGCCGCGTAGCTGTCTTCGGCCAACTCCGCCAGTTCGCGGTCCATTCCGATTCTCCATTCCCGCAGCCGCTTCTCCCTCAGCTTTTCGATCAGCTTCTGTTTCCGCCGCGCCTCCATCACCACCAGCTGCTGCTGTGCAATCTGGTGATCCTTGGCTGCGATCTTTGCCAGGAACCCCTTCCGGGATTCCGCGGCGAACTGCCGGAACCGGTCGACGGCCCCCAACTCACCCGCGCTAACCGGGCGCGCCGCCGTCACCAGTTCGCGGTGCGATGCGGTGGCCTGATCCGCCACCTGCTGCATGGCCGCTTCGATCGCCTTTTTCTCGGCGGCCAGGGCATCCAGCCGGGCCTGCTCCCGGCCGGCCTCGGTGGTGCGCCAGGCGAGCACGCGTTCCAGGGGAAACTCGAATCGTTTCATGCTGTCCTAGCGAGCCGGCAAAGGCCGGGGCGGCCTCATGACGGTGCAAGCAACGCTGCCGCCCCGTGTCCGTCTTGCCGGCTTTTGCTTACGAATGCAGGCTGTTAACATCGTACCGGTGAGACCTCTCCGTCTATCGGTCTTTTACTCCCGAATCCTGCTGGCGGCCGGCGCACTGCCTGCCTTCGCGGAGACCGTCAGTTTCTCGCGCCACATCGCGCCCGTGCTGGCGTTTCACTGCAATGGCTGTCACGATGAGGCGGCGCCGCTCAGCACGCAGACCCGGGACCGGCTGCAGCAAGGCGGGTCGCTCGGCCCCGCCGTGGTTCCGGGCGACCCTGAGCGCAGCCCTCTCATCCATTACCTGGAGGGACGCCGCGGTGAGGCTCGCCGCATGCCCCTGGGCGAACCCGCTCTTCCAGCGGAGGTGATTGCCCGGTTTCGTGATTGGATTGCCGGCGGCGCGGCGGACGACGCGCCGGAACCGCCCCTGGTCCTGGCGCGCAGGGTGCGCCGCGAAGGCCCCCTGATTGAAATTTCGATCCGCGTCCCGGTGACGGCATACCTCACCCTCAAGCTCTTGGATGGGACACGGCTCTTGCACCAGGAGTCGCGTGCCGTCAAGCGGCGGAACGATCGGATGGGCTCCGGTCTGGTGGCCGATTGGGTTCGTTTCCCGTTGACCGCGGGGACCGGCTGGCCGCTCGAATTTGAGGCGCGGTTCGAGATCCGGTTCAGCGGCCCGGAGGCTTCGCGGGCGGAGATCCGGCCGTAGCCGCTTCCATCACCAGCCGCACGGCCTCTCCAAACGCCCGGGTTCCCGGCTCCATGCCGCGATAATGCCCCAGCCGCACGATCGCCAGGTCATGCGATGGGATCATCAAAGCGAACTGTCCGCCGGCGCCGGCCATGTAGAACGCCTGCCTTGGGGCGGGGAACCGGCTGTCGCCGTTGATCCAGAACAACCCGCCGTAGATGAGCCTTCCATCCGCCACCCAGGCCGGCGCCAGCGTGCTGACGAACTTGACGAAGCCCACGGGCAGGATGCGCTCGCCGTTCCAGACTCCATCCCGCAGATACAACAGCGCCAGCCGGGCCCAGTCGCGGGCGGAGGCGTATTCGTAGCCTTGGGTGAGGAAGTTTCCGTATGGGTCCGTCTCCATCACCATGGTGCGGATTCCGATCTTGTCGAACAGCGCCCGTGTGGGGAACGTGGGATAGTCCTCCCGGAGCTTCTCCACGCCCAGCCGGGTGAGGTAGTTGGTGAGCACAGGGTCCGTGTTGCGATACCGGCCGACGGTGTTGGGCGGCCATTCCTGGGGCCGGGTGGCTGCGTACTCGAAAGAGTTGACGCCACCGGTGTACAGATACAGATGATCCGGATAGGGTCCGGACGCATCGTAGCCGGGATCCTGCGGGGCGCGGATGCGAAGGCCGCTCGACATGCGAAGGATATCGGAGATCCGGATGCGCGCGCGGGGATCGCCCGGCTGCTTCCGCCACTCGGGAAATGGCGCCGGCTGATCGAGTGCATACACCCCCCGCCGGATCAGAACCCCCAGCAGCGTGGCGCTGAGGCTCTTGCCCATCGACCAGCTTTCAAGGGGTGTTGTGGGCTGGATGCCCGACGCGTACCTTTCCGCCACGATCTCTCCCCGGTGCAGCACCAGAAACGCCGCCGTCAGTCCTTCGGGCTGGAACGCTGCTTCCACGGCGGATTGCAATCTCGCCGGGTCCAGCCCGGTGCGTGTACGGCCGGAAGGCGCGTCACCCATCGGCCACGGCGTCCGGGCAGCCGCGGGTAGGGTGGATCGCACCGTGGATGGCTGAAAGAACAGTTCGTCGCGGCCCTCCGGAAGGGTGATGCAGCCTTGCGACGCGAACTGGCGCGCCACGCGCACAATGCCGGTGCCCGGAACAGTCACTTCCACCTGACGCCGGGCGTGGTCAATCCTGGGCTTCCCCAGCTTCAGGCGCTCGCTTCGGGGGGCGGTGAAGTCGCCCACGTTGCGGTCCGCGAATTCCGGGTCGAGCCCGGTGATGAACACAGCCGAGCACATCACCTTGGCATACCCCGCCGCGTGGTGCGAAAGCGGGTTGCCCGGCGGCGGCACGTAGGGCGTTTTGAGCTCGAGCGACCGGGCCCGGGCGGCGAGCTTTTCGGGGGAGGCCTCCTGGCCAGTGGCTATGCAAGACAAGGCCAGCAGTGCGGGGAGGCAACGGCGAAGCATGGCACAATCGTACCGTGCCCGCTGCCGCCAGTGCGTCCGGCTAATCCGCCGGGGCAACCGCCATGGTGACCAGATTGCTTGTGAAGCCGTACTCCATCATGCGGATGGCCACCGGAACCGCGCTTCCCACGGGCGCATTGTCGGGAACCCGGGCGGTCACCTGATAGACGCCGACCAGCCCCGGGGCCAGCCCGGAGAATACAACTTCGGCCAGCGTGTTCCCAATCAGCACAGCAGGGGTTTCCAGGGTGAACAGGGATGCGGCGGCCGGGGTTGCACCGCCCGCGGGCACCACCTGATCCACGCCTCCTAAGCCGGCCGCGTAGATCTCGATCATCTCGCCGCGCTTGGCTGGCCGGCCCGACGCCCCGGCAAGCAAGCCTGATCCCGAGATCTGGATGGCGCCCTGGTCCCCCTCGGCCCGGAAGATGGCGGGCGCCTGCCGCTGCAGCGGAGCCAGCGTCACTTCGGCGCTTGGCGCACCCGCGTAGCTCACCACCAGGCGGGCTGGGCCGTGCCGCATTTCATAGGGAATGTGGAAGTTAACCTGGCCCGGATTGACCATCAACAGGGGCATCGGTGTGCCATTCAGCGTCACCGTCACGCCGTTCATCTGCACCGGAAGCGGGAACCGAGTGGCCACCTGTTCGGAGGGCGCCAGACGCACGCCAAACACCGACGCGAGGCTTCCCGGCGCCAGTGGAGTCATGAGGCTGGCGGTGCTCAGGACGCTGGTTGCCAGGAACAGGGGTCGCTCAGCCATTGGGATGGCCAGCATCGCCGTCTGACCGGCGTCACCGGCGTCCGCCCAGCCGCCAGCCACGAAGATTCGCAGATCAAGAGCGACCGCGCCTTGGCCGGACCGTCCGGCCGGGAGCCCGGTCAGGGCCATCCAGCGGTCCGTCTGCGGGTCGTATTCGTCCACACGGCGTGAACCGCCTTCGCCGCCGAAGACCTGGATCCGGTTGCCGGCAGACGCGCTGGCCAGTCTGGTGGCCGCCACCGGCAGGGCTTGCCGCGCCCGCCAGGCGCGGGCTGCCGGATCATACTCGTCGTTCCTGCGTACCGCCTGGCCGTCCACGGAGCCGCCCAGGAAGTACAGAAACCCGTTCAGCGCCTGGGCTGAAAGACCGCTGCGCGGCCCTCCGGGAATGACGCCATGCGAGGCAACTGTGCGGGACCGGACGTCGAACTCATCCAGAAGAGCCACGGGCCCGGCTTCGCTCACCCCGCCTCCCACGTAAATCTTCGAGCCGATCACGGCGACGCCGCTCGCGGCCCGTGCCGGTTCAAGGTTGCCTACCGAACGCCAGGCGCCTCCATCAGGATCGAATTCGTAAATGGCGCCGTCAAACAGTCCGCTCTCCAGACGGCATCCAAGGACGTAAAGCTTGCCGTCGGCGCCGGCGAAGTTGCAGTCATAGGCGCCAATCGCGGTGGGCAGCCGAGCCGCTTCCGTCCAGATATCCGAGCGCGGATCGTACGCTGCCATCCGGTTTGTGGCCAGGACCGTTTGGCCGGAAAAGCTAATCTCCCGGCCACCCAGAACATAGATTTGGCCACGGGCTGAGGCGACGGACGGATCCACCGAGGGAAGAGGATATCGGGACCGGACCTCCCAGATGCCCTGGGACCAGACCGCCGGGGCGGCCATCAGGATCGTGAGAAGAATCCGAGGCACCATACTCAATAGGCACTCATCGGCCGCCAAAAGGTTTCCCTGAAGGAAAAATTCAGGTCTTTGCCGGGAAATAGTGTGCGACAGCTAACGTTTGTTGGCCGGTACTACGGGGTCTTCTGCCGGAATCCCACAAGTATACGCACAACCCCGGGGCGGTCAACGAGTGGCCGGACGCCGATGCGAGACCAGCACAAAGCCCTGGACCCCTTGATAGGGATTCTCGGCCACGAGTGGCGTGCGTGGGACGTTGGCTAAGACGGGCGGACCCCTCCGTGCCAACATAGCTGAGACAACTCCCCTGGCCTTAATTACTGAGCAGGGCGAGAATAGGAATCAGCGTGAATTCTCAGACTCGCAACAAGAACGGGCTCCCTCCGGCTCCCACGGTTTT